>CAKRWZ010000074.1 GCA_934418295.1 uncultured Mediterraneibacter sp. | reverse complement strand
CTATAATGGGAGCAATATTTGCGTCGAACAGAGCAGGTTTGCAGACCGTTTCAGTGAAGGATGAACAGAAAAACGGGAATTGCAAAAAGAAAACGTAAAAAATGAGAGATAGGGGAAAAAGCAATGATGGATATAATTGAATCGGTCAATGGTGCGGTGAACAATTTTATCTGGGGCGTTCCGGCGATGATCTGCATCATTGGAGTCGGTTTGTTCTTGAGTATCCGGACAGGCTTTCTGCAGATCCGGAAGTTCCCATATGCCATGAAGGTGACTTTGGGGCGTATGATGAAGAAAAAAGAGGCTTCAGACGGAGCGCTGACGCCGTTCCAGGCAGTGTGTACGGCACTGGCGGCCACGGTAGGGACGGGAAATGTAGCCGGAGTAGCCGGAGCCATCGCCATCGGCGGTCCGGGAGCTGTTTTCTGGATGTGGGTTTCCGCGCTGTTGGGAATGTGCACCAAATTTTTTGAGGTAACATTGGCGGTCCATTTCCGGGAAACCAACGATAAAGGTGAATTGGTCGGAGGACCTATGTACTATATAAAAAATGGTCTGGCGAAGCATTGGCACTGGCTGGCTTACCTGTTTGCAGCTTTTGGTGTGCTGACGGTGTTTGGAACGGGAAATGCCACGCAGGTCAATACGATCGCGACAGCCATTGATTCTGCGCTGTTTAACTTTGGGCTGCTTTCAAAGGAAGCTGCACCTATGCTGAATCTGGTGATCGGTATCGCACTGGCAGCCTTGATCGCACTGATCCTTTTAGGCGGCATTAAACGAATCGGGCACGTGACAGAAAAACTGGTGCCTTTCATGGCCATCATGTATATTTTACTGTCACTTGGCGTCATCGTGATGAACATCAATGCGGTTCCGGGCGTATTCGGAGCCATCATAGAAGGTGCGTTTAATCCGGCTGCCGTGACCGGCGGTGCAGTGGGAAGCTTCTTTATGAGTATGAAAAAGGGGGTGTCCCGCGGAATCTTTTCCAATGAAGCAGGTCTTGGAACCGGTTCCATCGCCCATGCCTGTGCAGATACAAGAAAGCCTGTAAAACAGGGCTTCTTTGGGATTTTTGAAGTGTTTGTAGACACCATCATCATCTGTACGATGACAGCGCTGGTCATTTTGTGCAGCGGAGTTGCAGTAGGATACGGTGATGCTGCCGGTGCAGAGCTTACGATCAACGGATTTACGTCGGTGTACGGCGGATGGGTTTCCATTTTCACGGCCATCGCTATGTGCTGCTTCGCATTTTCCACGATCATCGGCTGGGGGCTTTACGGAGTGAGATGTATTGAATTTTTGTTCGGTTCTCGTGTAAACAAGCCGTTTATGCTGGTCTATTCCCTGGTGGCCATCGTCGGAGCCACGATGAATCTGGGACTGATGTGGAGTATTGCCGAGACCTTTAACGGATTGATGGTGATCCCGAACCTGATCGGAGTATTCCTCTTGTCCGGCGTGGTGGTTAAATTGATCAAAGAATATTTTTCTGCGGATGGGAAAAAAGAGTCTTAGCAGAAGAGTTGTCACGGAAATCTGAAAGTTGAGTTTTGTAAATCAGACAGCCGCTCTTGTCAAAAGAGCGGCTGTTTTTAAATTATTCCCGGATCTGGTCTTTGGGGATCAGGTTGTAATCGTACATGACTTCCGAATGGTTGTCCAGTACCAGATCCCTGCGGATGACTTGTCCGGTAGCTTTTTCAATGGTTTCTTTATAGATTTTTGAGATGCGGTAGTATTTGTTACCCTCTTTGGCGAAATGGTGATCTTCTTCCACCAACTGATAGGACCAGGGATATTCCCGCTCGCTCCGAAGCTCGGCGTAGAGAGTTTCATTTTCACACCAGACCAAAAGCTGTACCGCCTGGTCGGTATTGTTGCAGAAGCGGTAATCCCGGTTATTGTAATTGATGGAAGTACCGGAGCTGAAAGGAACCCGCTTGCCCTCATCCGGAGCCAAAGCGTCTGAATGGTTGTGGAACTCGGTTACAGTCATAGGGCTATGTAAGATCATGCGGTGAATGGTGTTGGCAAGATTGCAGAGCCCACCGCCGATACCTGGTTTCATTTGATTTTTTTCGATGACACGCCCGTCTTTATAGCCTTTGCGGCGGGTGGTTTTTCCGAGACGGCCCCAAAAAGAAAAGACCTCACCCGGGTAGATCATAAGACCGTTTATGGTTTTGCCGGCAATGTCGATATTGACGGCCTTATTTTCCTGAAGAACAGGGTCGATGCCGGGACCGCGTTTGATCAGATGCGAACTATAACTGGCTACTACGTTTGGCAGTGTTTCCTGCCGGACAGTAGAAGCAAACCTTTCTTTGCTGAGGGTGTTCTGGATATGGCGCTTCACGATCTCTTTCTGCATAGAGATGGCATAGCAGGTAGGGTTAATATCGCAGAACAATTTATCTTTGTTCCATAACATAGCTTTTCAATTTCCTCCATTTTGATTTTTTATGCAAATATCGTCCAGGCGGCAGCAGAAAGAGCTTCGGTGACAGAACCAGAGGATCAGCCGTTCCAGCTGTCTTTTTTTCCCGATTTTTGACACACCGGGCTGCCGGATAAAATCAACCAGGATGCTTGGGATTCCGCAGCGGTTGGCGCCGTAAATGTCGGTGAAGAGCTGGTCGCCGATGACGACGGTCTCTTCCTTTTTCAGATCTAACATCTGCAGGGCTTTGAGATAGCAGTCCGGATTTGGCTTGTCCGCGTCCGGAATGTAAAGAGAATCGATATTCTTCAGAAAGCGCAGAATCCGTTCCTCTGTGTTGTTGGATAAGAGCAAGGTTTTTAATCCTGCGCTGCGGATCTGACGGAACAAGGCGTCTACTTGCTCGTTGGAATCATCCCCGTGGTGTACTAGGGTGTTATCGATGTCAAACAGGATGCCCCGAAAGCCTTTGGCATACAATTTGTCATAATCGATGGAGAAGACGCTGTCTGTGTGTGCATAAGGGTAAAAACGTTTAAGCATGGGAAGACTCCTTGTGCATATAATCGCAGACCTTGTTGATCTGTTCACAGAAGGTGCCGTTGAATTTGTTGTCAAAAAAGGCGCTTCCGATGGTAAAGGACCAAGGAGATGCATCTTTTATTTCATCCAGCCGCTGAAAGCTGTTGACGCTTCCTGCCAGGCAGACGGGGGCATTGACACCGGCCACAAACTGCTTGTTGAGAGCTGTGGCATCGCCCGTGTAACGATATCCCAGAAGATCAATGCCGTAAACGCCCTTTGCCAGATAACGGTTGGCTTCTTCGATCATTTCCTCTGCGGTGCCTTCCAGGACGGAAGGACGTTCGGTAACCTTTCCCACAAAGGGCAGATATTTCAGATCGTGCTTCCGGCAAAGTTCATTGACAGAATCTGAGAAAATCGTGCCCATCAGCATATCACAGCCGCAGGCGATGGCCATTTTTGCACCGGCCAGACACTCTTCTTCCGTATAGGCAACGACTTCAAGTCCCGTGATTTTTCCGCATTCCTTCATGTAAGCGTAGAGCTTTTTCATCTGCTCCAAAGGGAGGCCTTCTTCTTTGAATCCCCAATATTTTGCCTTGGAATCTTTGCATTGCTCAAAAATATCGAAAGCATTTTGAACAGTAAGATCGTTATAAGTTAACATTACAATTAGTTCCGGTGTATTCATTTCAGACCTCCAAATGGTAAAATTTATTTTAATCTAGCACGTTTTTTGAACAGGTTCAAGAAATTTTAAGTAAGTATAAAGAAAAATTAAGAAAGTAGCCGTCTTTACTAATTACGATAGGGTCGCTATAATAGGAGCAGTGCAGAAAAGAGGAGAAATTAGAATGCTGAATCAATTTTCAAGAACGGAGTTGCTGCTGGGAAAGGATGCCATGGAGCGTCTGACAAATGCAAAAGTAGCTGTATTCGGAATCGGGGGTGTCGGCGGCTATGTCTGTGAGGCCCTGGTGCGGAGCGGTGTCGGTTCCTTCGACTTGATCGATGATGACAAGGTCTGCCTGACCAATCTGAACCGGCAGATCATCGCTACCCGAAAAACGGTGGGACAATATAAGGTAGATGTAATGAAGCAGCGGATGCTGGACATCAATCCGGAGGTGCAGGTGGAGACACACAAGTGCTTTTTCCTGCCGGAAAATGCAGAGGAGTTTCCGTTTCAGGAATACGATTATGTGATAGATGCGGTGGACACGGTGACGGCAAAGCTGGAGATCATCCTGCAGGCGAAGAAATACAATGTGCCGGTGATCAGCTGCATGGGGGCGGGCAATAAGCTGGATGCCAGCCAGTTCCGGGTGGCAGACATCTATAAGACGAAAATGTGTCCGCTGGCCAAGGTCATGCGGCGGGAGCTGAAAAAGCGCGGAGTCAGGAAACTGAAGGTCGTATATTCGGAAGAAAAGCCGATCCGTCCGCTGGAGGATATGTCCATCAGCTGCCGGAATCATTGTATCTGTCCGCCGGGAGCGGCGCATAAATGTACGGAGCGCAGGGATATCCCCGGAAGTGTGGCTTTTGTACCGGCAGTGGCGGGACTGGTCCTGGCAGGGGAGGTCGTAAAAGATCTGGCAGGAGAACGAGCTTAAGTTCGAGAAAACGGAATGCAAAATACTATATTTGGTATAAGGAAGCGTGTAAAATGCAGATTGTAGTTAGAAAATATACAGAAAAAGATTTAGAAGAGATGAACCGTATCTGGAATGAAGTCGTAGAGGGCGGGGTGGCATTTCCCCAGGAGGAGTTGTTGGATCAGCAGACAGGAGCAGAGTTTTTTGCAGCCCAGACTTACAGTGCGGTGGCAGAAGATACGGATACCGGCAGGATTTTAGGCCTTTACATCCTGCATCCCAACAATGTGGGAAGATGCGGGCATATCTGCAATGCCAGTTATGCAGTCAGCCGGGATGCAAGAGGAAGGCATGTGGGAGAGCGGCTGGTCAAGGACTGCCTGGGGCAGGGAAAAGTCCATGGATTCCGGGTGCTGCAGTTTAATGCGGTGGTAGCTTCCAATAAAGGAGCAAGACATTTATATGAGAAGCTGGGATTTGTGCAGCTGGGTGTGATTCCGGGCGGCTTTCGCATGAAAGACGGAAGTTATGAAGATATTTGCCCGTATTACCACGAACTGTAAGCTTTTTCCCTTGACATTCCCATAGCTTATGGATTAGAATAAGCGCGTAAGAAAGAAAAAGCGTTGAAGAGAAGAGTAAGCTGACCGACATCTCAGAGAGGGAGCCACAGGGTGTGAGGGTCCTGATGTACCGGCAGACTGAAGACCACCTCTAAGCGGCCCTAATCCGGCACGGTGATTCCGTTATCATCAGATGAATTAAGAGGTTTTCATGGAAAACAAGCAGGGTGGAACCGCGGATCGAAATCCGTCCCTGTAAGGGGTGTTTCCGTGCATGTATACCGATTGACGAAGAGGCATTCCAAAGAGGAGTGCTTTTTTATTTACAAAAAAATCGCAGAGGATCTCTGCGGCAGAATTTCAGAAAGAGGGAGAAATGAATATGAAAGTGACATTAAAAGACGGATCTGTAAAAGAATATGCACAGCCGATGAGCGTGTATGAGATCGCAACGGATCTCAGCGAAGGCTTGGCCAGAGTGGCGACCTGCGGAGAACTGGACGGAGAGATCGTGGATCTGCGTACTGTCGTAGACAAGGATTGCCATCTGAATATCCTGACTTTCCAGGATGAAAAAGGCAAGGGCGCATTCCGCCACACAGCTTCCCACATTATGGCACAGGCGATCAAGCGTCTGTATCCGGAGACAAAGCTTGCCATCGGACCTTCCATCGACGACGGATTTTACTATGATGTAGACAGAGAGATCCCGTTTGTGGCAGAAGATCTGGAAAAGATCGAGGCAGAGATGAAGAAAATTGTCAAAGAAAATATTGAGATCAAGCAGTATACGATGCCGCGGGATGAGGCCCTGGCATATTTCAAGGAAAAGGACGAGATTTATAAAGTAGAATTGATCGAGGATCTTCCGGAAGATGCGGTGATCAGCTTCTATTCCCAGGGAGATTTCACAGATCTCTGCGCAGGTCCTCATCTGATGAGCACAAAGCCGGTCAAAGCCTTTAAGCTGACCAGCCTTGCAGGCGCTTATTGGAGAGGCAGCGAGAAAAATAAGATGCTGCAGAGAATTTACGGAACCGCATTCCCGAAAAAGGCAGAGCTGGAAGATTATCTGACTATGATCGAGGAGGCAAAGAAACGAGATCACAGAAAACTTGGCAAAGAGTTGGGTCTGTTCATGATGCGGGAAGAAGGACCGGGATTCCCGTTCTTCCTGCCAAACGGAATGATCCTGAAAAATACGCTGCTGGATTATTGGAGAGAAATCCATCGCAGAGCGGGCTATGTGGAGATTTCCACTCCGATCATGCTGAGCCGTCACCTCTGGGAGACGTCCGGCCACTGGGATCATTATAAAGAAAATATGTACACAACGGTGATCGATGACACGGATTTTGCAATCAAACCGATGAACTGCCCGGGAGGTATTCTGGTGTATGAGTCAGAACCGCGTTCTTACCGTGACTTGCCGCTTCGTATGGGCGAGTTGGGATTGGTTCACCGTCACGAAAAATCCGGCCAGCTGCACGGACTGATGCGTGTGCGCTGCTTCACTCAGGATGATGCGCATATCTTTATGACACCGGAGCAGATCAAGGATGAGATCAAAGGGGTCGTAAAACTGATCGATGAGGTTTACAGCCTGTTTGGATTTAAATATCATGTAGAGCTTTCCACCCGTCCGGAGGACAGTATGGGAAGCGACGAAGATTGGAATATGGCAACAGAAGCGCTGCGGGATGCGCTCAACGATATCGGACTTCCTTATGTAGTAAATGAAGGAGACGGCGCGTTCTACGGACCGAAGATCGACTTCCATCTGGAAGACTCCATCGGAAGAACCTGGCAGTGCGGAACGATCCAGCTGGATTTCCAGCTTCCGCTTCGGTTTAACATTGAATATACGGGAGCAGACGGCGAGAAACACAGACCGATCATGATCCATCGTGTGGTATTCGGATCCATCGAGCGTTTTATTGGTATCCTGATCGAGCATTTTGCAGGGGCATTCCCCACATGGCTGGCGCCGGTACAGGTAAAAGTACTTCCGATCTCCGATAAACATATGGAATATGGCGAGAAGGTGCTGGAAGCATTGAAGGATGCAGGTATCCGCGCAGAAATTGACACCCGTGCAGAAAAGATTGGATACAAGATCCGCGAAGCACAGATGAAGAAAGTACCATATATGCTGGTTGTAGGAGCAAAAGAAGAGGAAGAAGGCAAGGTTTCTGTCAGAAGCAGAAGCGAAGGCGACGAAGGACAGGTCGCACTTGAAGAATTCATTGCCAAGATCAAAGAAGAGATCGCTTCCAGAGCAAAATAAAACGAAGTAGCAGAAAAAGAACGGCAGAAAAAATACCGGGGCGGCACAACAACTGTCTCCCGGTATTTTTACATGGCGCCGGGCACTTCCGGCGATTTGCGATGCGATTTATCGAAGAGACAGAAAAAAGGACAAAATAAAAACAGGGACAAAGGCTAAGACAAAACAGAGACCAAAACAGAGACCAAAACAGAGACCAAAACAGAGACGAAGAAACAGGGAGATTCCGAAATGATTCAAATCCAACACATTTGCAAACAGTATACGACCGGGAAGCTGATCCAGCAGGCACTGGATGACGTGAGCCTGAATCTCAGAGATAATGAGTTTGTTGCGATCCTGGGTCCCAGCGGCTCGGGGAAAACGACGCTTCTAAACATCATCGGCGGCCTGGATCGTTACGACAGCGGAAATCTGATCATCAACGGGATTTCCACGCAGAAGTATAAAGACAGAGACTGGGATTCCTACCGGAATCATACCATCGGGTTTGTGTTCCAGAGTTATAATCTGATTCCGCATCAGACGATCTTATCCAATGTGGAGTTGGCGCTTACCATTTCCGGTGTAGACAGGGCAGAGCGGAAAAAGCGGGCGATCTGTGCGCTGGAGCAGGTGGGGCTGGGCGACCAGGTTGAGAAACGGCCGAACCAGCTTTCCGGCGGGCAGATGCAGAGAGTAGCCATTGCCCGGGCCCTGGTAAACGATCCGGACATTCTTTTGGCTGATGAACCCACCGGGGCACTGGACTCGGAGACCAGTATTCAGGTTATGGATCTTTTGAAAGAAGTGGCAAAGGACCGGCTGGTGGTGATGGTGACCCACAATCCGGAACTGGCAGAAGAATACGCCACAAGGATCGTCCGGTTGAAAGACGGAAAAATCTGTTCCGATTCGGATCCTTTGGAAGTGGATGAAAAGGCTTTGGACGCACCCAAATATAAAAATATGGGAAAAGCGTCCATGTCTTTCTTGACGACATTGCTTCTGAGTTTCAACAACCTGCGGACTAAAAAGGCCCGGACATTTTTGACCTCATTTGCAGGCTCCATCGGGATCATCGGGATTGCGCTGATCCTTTCCATGTCCACGGGTGTCAACGATTATATCCAGTCGGTGGAGGAAGAAACTCTTTCGGAATATCCGCTGCAGATCGACAGTGTAGGTGTAAATACGGCGGCCATGCTGGCAGCAAATGCCGGCGGTAGCAG
>CAKRWZ010000073.1 GCA_934418295.1 uncultured Mediterraneibacter sp. | reverse complement strand
GTGTAATATGTGCAGTAAATGAAAAAGCAGAAGAGCTGCGGATGACCCATGGACTGAAAGACGAGGAAATGATCCGGGGAAAGGTGCCGATGACCAAGGAAGAGGTGCGTACCGTTTCTCTGGCTAAATTGCGTCTGAAAAAAGATTCTGTCTGTTATGATGTGGGGGCAGGTACCGGTTCTGTATCTATTGAAATGGCACTGCGGGTACCGGAAGGAATGGTATATGCCATTGAAAAGAAAGAAGAAGCAGTGGAATTGATCGAGAAGAACCGGCAGAAATTTGCAGCAGACAATCTGCAGGTGGTGAGAGGCCTGGCACCGGAAGCACTGGAAGAGCTGCCGGCACCGACCCATGCCTTTATCGGAGGCTCTTCCGGAAATCTGGAACAGATCATAAGCCTTTTGCTCCGGAAAAACCCGGAAGTGCGGATCGTGATCAACTGCATCGCTTTGGAAACTCTTTCCGAGACTCTGCGGGTGATCCGGAAATTCCGTTTCCGCTTTTCGGAGACGGTACAGGTGGGTGTTTCCAGAGCGAAAGAAGTGGCATCTTATCACATGATGATGGGAGAAAATCCGATCTATATCGTGACGTGCCAGCATTTAGAAGAATCGGCAGAAGAGGAAAAAGAATGAAAATACCAAGAATCTTACTGGCAGCAGGCTCCAGCGGAAGCGGAAAAACACTGCTGGCCTGCGGCATCATGCAGGCGTTAAAAAATAAAGGACTGAAAGTGGCGTCCTTTAAATGCGGACCGGATTATATCGATCCCATGTTTCATGAGCAGGTGATCGGGACAAAGTCGGCAAATCTGGACACCTTTCTCTCTTCAAGGGCCTGTGTAAATTATCTGCTGAGGGAAAATGCAAAGGACAGTGATATCTCGATAATAGAAGGTGTGATGGGATATTACGATGGTATCGGAGGCGTTTCGACGAAGGCCAGCGCATACGATGTGGCGGATGCCACGGATACACCGGTGATCCTGCTGGTGAACGCAAAGGGAATGAGCCTTTCTGTGTTTGCGCAGATCAAAGGATTTATGGAATTTCAGGAAAACAGCCATATCGCAGGCGTGATCTTCAATGAGATGTCACCGGGGATTTATCCGGAAATGAAAAAGGCGGCAGAGCAATTTCATGTAAACGTATTGGGCTATGTCCCGACGATAAAGGACTGCGTACTGGAAAGCCGCCACTTGGGCTTGATCATGCCCGGTGAGCTTCCGATGCTGCAGGAAAATCTGCAAAAACTGGCCCAGACCTTGGAGAAGACTCTGGATCTGGACGGTATTGTCCGGCTGGCTGATTCGGCACGGGAAATCGAAGAAACGGAAGCTTTTTTGGAGGAAGATCCGGCCTTTTCTTATCGTCTGCCGGAAAAAGTAAAGATTGGTGTGGCAAAGGATGAAGCCTTTTGCTTTTTCTATAAAGATAATTTTCGACTTTTAAAACGGATGGGAGCGGAGCTGGTGTTTTTTTCCCCGCTTCATGATGAAAAGCTTCCCGACGGCTTGGATGGCTTGTTGTTGTACGGAGGTTATCCGGAGCTTTATGCAAAACAGCTTTCCGAAAACGAATCCATGCGAAATGCGATCCAAGCGGCGCTAAAAGAAGGACTTCCCTGCATGGCAGAATGCGGCGGATTTATGTACTTGCATCAAGAGATGGAAGACATGGAAGGAATTTCCTGGCCGGTGGCAGGTGTCATAGACGGAAAAGCTTTTCGTACAGAACATCTGGTGCGGTTCGGCTACGTGTTGCTGGAAGAAACGCAAGAAAAAGAGTACGGTGTGATACCGGCCCATGAATTTCACTATTTCGATTCTACGGCAAACGGAACGGATTTTCTCGCCAGGAAGGCATCCGGTAAAAGAAGCTGGGAATGTATGCACAAAGAAAAGGGACTGTTGGCCGGTTTCCCGCATCTGTATTATTTTGGAAACCCGAAGGTTCCGCGTCGGTTCCTGATACAGTGTGAGGCCTATAAAAAAGAAAGAGAAGAAACGGAATAGAAACAACACAGGAAAGACAGCGTAAAGGTACGAAAAGATAATGGGGGAAGGAATATGAATCATGTGATTGCTTTGGCAGCAGGCGCTCTGCTGGATTTTTTGATCGGAGATCCGAGATGGCTGTATCATCCGGTCTGCCTGATCGGAAAATGGATCAGCCTGACAGAAAAAGGAATCCGGAAATTGATGCCGAAAAGCAAAAAAGGCGAATTGGCAGGCGGATTTCTGGAAGTGCTGATCGTGGCTTTGTTGAGCTTCGGTCTGCCTTTTCTGATCCTGAAGATCGCATATCATTACTGCAGATGGATCGGTCTGGCGCTGGAAATTTTCTGGTGCGGACAGCTTTTAGCCGGAAAATCTTTAAAAACAGAAAGCATGAAGGTGTATAACGCCCTGAAAAATGAAGGATTGGAAAAAGGACGGCAGGAGGTCGGAATGATCGTCGGTCGTGACACCCAGGAACTTACGGAAGAAGGCGTTGTGAAGGCGGCAGTGGAAACGGTTGCAGAAAATACTTCCGACGGATATGTGGCGCCGGCTTTTTACATGATGCTTGGCGGGGCGTCCCTGATGTTCCTGTACAAAGGCATCAATACTATGGATTCTATGCTGGGCTATAAAAATGAGCGTTATCTTTATTTTGGAAGGATTGCGGCAAAACTAGACGATGTGGTGAATTATATACCGGCCAGGCTTTCCGGCTGGATAATGATCGCAGCAGCGTGGCTGACCGGATTTGACGCAGGAAATGCATGGAAAATCTACAGACGGGATCGTCATAACCATACCAGCCCCAATGCGGCACAGACGGAAGCTGTAATGGCAGGTGCATTGCGTGTGCAGCTGGCCGGAAATATGTTCTATTTTGGAAAATTGTATAAGAAAAAGACGATCGGCGATGATATCCGCCCGGTGGAAGTGGAGGATATCGCAAGGGCGAATCGGCTGGCAGCCGGAACGGATGTGCTGTGCGTAGCCGTTTTCGTATTGCTCAGATTGGTTGTTTATCTGATCGCACACGTATAAAGATAAGACGGAGAAAAAGGGAGGAGAAGCAACATGGCAAAACCGATCATGATACAGGGAACGATGTCAAACGCAGGAAAGAGCCTCTTGGCAGCCGGGCTGTGCAGAATCTTTCACCAGGATGGTTATCGGGTCGCACCGTTTAAATCACAGAATATGGCGTTGAATTCCTTCATCACGGATGAAGGGCTGGAAATGGGAAGAGCGCAGGTGATGCAGGCAGAAGCAGCCGGTATTGCACCATCTGTTCTGATGAATCCGATCCTGCTGAAACCGACGAACGACATCGGGTCTCAGGTGATCGTAAACGGTGAAGTGCTGGGCACCATGAGCGCCCGCGATTACTTTGCCTATAAAAAGAAATTAGTACCGGACATTCTGAAAGCCTACGATCAGCTGGATCGTGAAAATGATATTATTGTGATCGAAGGAGCCGGAAGCCCTGCGGAGATCAATCTGAAAGAAGAAGATATCGTCAATATGGGAATGGCAAAAATGGTAAAGGCACCGGTCCTTTTAGTGGGAGATATCGACCGGGGCGGAGTGTTTGCACAGTTGATCGGAACGCTGGAACTTTTGGAAGAAAACGAAAAACGGCTGGTAAAAGGACTGATCATCAATAAGTTCCGGGGAGATAAAACGATCCTGGATCCGGGTGTGGAGATGTTGGAAAAACGGGGCGGTATCCCGGTGGTGGGGATTGCTCCTTACTTACAGATCCAGGTGGAAGATGAGGACAGCCTGACGGAGCGGTTTGACCGCACAGATACAGTCGGAATGATCGATATTGCCGTGATACGTCTTCCCAGGATCTCCAATTTTACGGATTTTAATCCGCTGGAAAGCGTTCCCGGCGTTTCGGTGCGCTATGTATCCCATCCATCTGAGCTGAAAGATCCGGACATCATCTTTTTGCCGGGTACCAAAAACACTATGGGAGATCTGCGGTGGATGCGGGAAAGCGGAATGGAAGCCATGGTTTTGAAAGAGGCTTCCAAAGGGAAACTGATTTTTGGAATTTGCGGCGGTTACCAGATGTTGGGAGAAAAACTAACGGATCCATATGGAGTAGAAGAAGGCGGAAGCATGGTCGGAATGGGGCTGCTTCCGATGGAAACGGTTTTTGCAGAGCAGAAAACGCGCACCCGTGTGGCAGGAAACTTCCGGGAAACGGCAGGTGTTTATGCCGAGCTGAGTCATGTACCTTTGGATGGGTATGAGATCCATATGGGAGATACAGCTTTGAGCGGAAATGCCGTTTGGGCGGCTGACATCCGGGATCAGGTAAGCGGCGCATCCAAGCAGGACGGAGCCATCTGTGAAAACGCAGGGGGAACCTATGTACACGGGCTTTTTGAACGGAAGGAAACCGTACAGGCATTTTTACAGATCGCCGGCAAAAGAAAAGGCGTGGATGTTTCACAGCTGAAAGGCGTGGATTTTGCAGAATTTAAAGAAACACAGTATGATATCCTGGCCAGAGAACTGCGAAAACATTTGGACATGGAGAAAATTTATCAGATACTGGAAAGAGGGACAGCGGCAGATGAAATATGAGTTGGAAAATGTAAAACCGGCAGATATTGAAAAAAAGAGTTTTGAGATCATCACAGAAGAATTAGGGGACACCAGATTACAGCCGGGGACAGAATTGATCGTAAAGCGGTGTATCCATACCAGTGCTGATTTTGATTATGCAAAGAATCTGTGCTTTTCTGAAAATGTGGTAGAAAAAGCAGTACAGGCATTAAAAGAAGGTGCCTGTATCGTGACAGATACTCAGATGGCAAAAGCAGGGATCAATAAAAGAGTGCTTTCCTCCTTTGGCGGAGAAGTGTTTTGCTTTATGTCGGATGAGGATGTGGCAAAAAAAGCAAAAGAAAAAGGAAGCACAAGAGCATCCGTCAGTATGGAAAAGGCGGCGGAATTAAAAAGGAAAAAACTGATTTTTGCCATCGGAAATGCACCGACAGCCTTGGTACGGCTGACAGAATTGATTGAGGAAGGAAAACTGGATCCGGAACTGATCATAGGTGTCCCGGTGGGATTCGTGAATGTAGTGGCATCGAAAGAGATGATCATGCAAGCAGGAGTTCCCTACATTGTGGCGAGAGGAAGAAAGGGCGGAAGTAATATCGCAGCCTGCATTTGCAATGCATTACTCTATATCGCTTCAGACAACCGTAGATAAAAGCAGAAGGCAAGAAAAAATGGGGGAAGAAAAAATGGAAATGCAGTTGACAGGAAAGAGAGCAGACGAATTAGATCAGCGTGCCATGGAAGAAAGTCGGAAACGATGGGATTCCATTGCAAAACCGCTGCACAGTCTGGGAAAATTGGAAGATATGGTAATCCAGATCGCAGGGATAACGGGAGATCCGATCATGCATCTGGAGAAAAAGGGCTTGATCACCATGTGTGCGGACAACGGAGTCGTGGAAGAAGGAATTGCCCAGACCGGACAGGAAGTGACGGCCATCGTGACCAATAATTTTTTGACAGAAGCAGCAACGGCCAGTGTCATGTGCAAAAAAGTCGGAGCAGATATTTTTCCGGTGGATATCGGGGTGGCAGTAGATACGAACGCGATTAACCATAAGATTGCATACGGAACGAAAAATTTTGCGAAAGAACCGGCTATGACTCGGGAGGAAACAGAAAAAGCGATCCAGGTGGGGATTTCCATGGTAAAGGAATTAAAAGACAAGGGCTACGGAATTTTGGCCACCGGCGAAATGGGGATTGGGAACACGACGACCAGCAGTGCGGTAGCTTCTGTTCTTTTAGATCAGCCGGTGGAAAAGATGACGGGAAAAGGCTCCGGTCTTACAAGTGAGGGGTTGGAACGGAAAATCCATACTATTCAAAATGCGATCCAAAAGCATCAGCCGGATCCGGAAGATGCCATAGATGTGTTGTCGAAGGTGGGCGGATTTGACATTGCAGGAATCACGGGTGTCTTTTTGGGAGGAGCTCTCTGCCATGTGCCGGTAGTGATCGACGGATTTATTTCGGCAGTCGGGGCTCTCTGTGCAGAAAGAATCTGCCCGGGAACACGATCATATATGATCGCATCCCATGTGTCAAAGGAACCGGCTGCCCCTATGATCCTGAACAGTCTGGGAAAAGAAGCGCCTCTCCATTGTGATATGTGTCTGGGTGAGGGAACAGGAGCAATTGCGCTGTACCCGATTTTGGATCTGGCCTGTGAGATTTACGGAAAAATGAGTACGTTTACCGACATCAAAGTGGAGCAGTACGAAGAACTGGTATAGGCAACAGGTATAAAAGAAAATATATGGTATAGTATTGCATTGAATAGGGGAGTGTGCTACTATAAATAAGAAATAAAAGGGATTTTTCAGTGCGAATCATTTATCATCTGATAGGTGAAACGTTAAAAGGGAATCAGGTGAAAGTCCTGAGCGATCCGGTCACTGTAAACAGGGAGCAAAGCTGAAAATGTCATTGTGCATCTGCATGAGAAGGCCAGCCAAGCGATAATCTGTAAGCCAGGAAACCTGCTGAGAAAATTGGTGAATAAGCTTCCGACGAAAGCGTCATTCATATGTGCAGATAGAAATTATCGATCAATGCCTTGAAAGGTGTTGATTTGAATGTGCGTATAAACAGTGTTTGCTTTCTGTGGAGAGCAGCACTGTTTTTTGTTTGGCGATAAGTCAAAGTCCGAGCCGGATCGAGAACTTGACGATCGCTTACAATCGTGGAAAGTGTTTTGTACTTTCGATAATTGTATTGTACCGTGCTATCGGAAACAGACCAAGTACCTTTATTGTTATCAACAGATCTACAAGGAAGGAGAAAATATGAAGACAAGAATGAAAAGGATCCTGACTCTTTTTCTGGCAGCTGTAATGGCTGTCTCTCCGCTTACAAACGTCAAGGCCCAGGAGGATGTTTCTGCTTATACGGCAGATTCGGCTGAGCCGGGAGAAGGACAGCAGGAAGCAGAAAAAGAAGAAGTCAAAGAAGAGGTAAAGGAAGAACCAAAAGAAGAGACAAAAGTTTCTGAATCAACAGTGCAGAAAGCAGATGATCCGGCGCAGGAGGCAGAGATAACTCCCGGCGAAGAAAATGCCGGGGCACAGGAAACTGTAAATATCAAAGAGCTTACAGAAGCAAAGATGACTGCAGTGAAGAATCAGGAGACGGGAAAGACGGAGCTCCGGATTTCTACGACAGCCAAAACCTTTGATCAGCTCTATGTGGGAAACAAAGAGGATGAGACAAAGGAACCGGTGATCAAAGGAACAGAGAATGCCGGAGGCGGCTATGATTTCGTACTGGAGATCACAGACGCGCAGCCGGGTCAGAAGCTGAAAGTAGTTCCGCGGCTGCAGAAAAGCCAGGAGTGGTATACAGAAGAAGATGTCACACTGACCGTTCCGGCCCAGCCGGAAGGCAGTGAAAATGCGGAAACCGGTTCAGAAGAGACAAAGAAACCGCAGGAAGAGGGCTTTGTAGCAGAAAATGGTGTTGCGGCAGAATATGATCCGGAAAGCGGAAAGACCGGCGCCTACTCCATGTTCAAGATTAAAAAATCCACGGCAGTCGTAAAAGGAGACAAAATCGAGGTCAATATGTGGGTACTGCCTGCATCCAGCGGATCCTTTACCTATGATGCAATTTATATCGGAGGCAAAGATGATGCGACCAAAGAACCGCTGGTAATGGGAGAAGAAGTGACAGTAGACGGAGAAAAGCTGGAAAAATTCAGCTTTACCGTGCCGTACAGTGCAAAGGGAACCAGTATATCCTTTGTACCAAGAAGCAAAAAGAACGGAACCTTTTCAACAAAGACGGCATTAGTATTGACGATACCTGGTTCTTTCAATAATTTAGATGAAGGAAAAATTGCACAGGATGGTGTTGCGGCAGAATATGATCCGGAAAGCGGAAAGACCGGTGCCTACACCATGTTCAAGATCAAAAAATCTACGGCAGTTGTAAAAGGAAGCAAAATCGAGGTCAGCATTTGGGTATTGCCTGCATCCAGCGGATCCTTTACCTATGATGCGATTTATATCGGAAGCAAAGATGATGCGACCAAAGAACCGCTGGTAATGGGAGAAGAAGTGACAGTAGACGGAGAAAAGCTGGAAAAATTCAGCTTTACCGTACCGTACAGTGCAAAGGGAACGAATATCTCCTTTGTACCAAGAAGTAAAAAGAATGGAACTTTTTCAACAAAATCGGCATTGGTACTTACGATCCCGTCTACTTTTACAGCAAGCGGAGAATCCGGCGGAGAAAAACCGGAAGAACCGGAAAAGCCGACTGCACCGGCAATGAGCGGAACGGATCTCCAGATCGTAAAATCTGATGCAACTCCGTTTAAGATGTTTCTGGTGGCAGATTTTACCTGCACAAAGGACGGAGATAAGATCAATATCACGTTTACGACAGACAAACCATCCTTTGATAAGATTTATCTGGGCTATAAAGACGATGAAACGAAAAACCCGACCATCGCAGGAAGCCCTAGAGCAAACGGCGGCTGGACCTTTACCTTCAGCGTAGACGCAGCTTCTGCAGGAAAAGTGCTCCCGATCACTCTTGGAAAGCCGAATGACAGCTGGTATACAAGCCAGGATCTGTGGATCTACATCCCGCCGGTAAAGGAAGAGGAAACACCGGGACCAAGCGTTTCGGATCAGATTTCAGCCGTTGCAGGCGGTACGGGAGATCTGTACAAAGCATTTACGATCCAGTCTTCAACGGCAAAACTGAACGGAGATAAGGTGGATCTGACACTGAATGTGACCGGAAACGGATTTACCAGACTGTATCTGGGAACCCAGGCTTCCACTTTGAAAACACCGGAGTACAGAGG
>CAKRWZ010000072.1 GCA_934418295.1 uncultured Mediterraneibacter sp. | reverse complement strand
TTTAAAAGGAGCGCTGAGTCGATTGGAAAGTACAATCTGGAAAATGTCCCCTTCCCGAATATAATGTCTGGCTTTCTCCACCATTTCACAATAGGTTTCTTTGCTGAAAAGCGGTGTCGCTTCGCCTTGCAAATGTCCGCCCGGCTCTCGTTTGCGCTCTCCTTTATAGAGCAGATTCCGCAGCTGCTCCAGCTCCCGCACTGCTTTGTTGTAGCCGACCTCCGCGTCTTCCAGCGACATATTCACGATCAAAATAATCTTCTGCCGAAAATTGTCAAAGGCAATCACTTTATCAAACAACATCAGATCTATATCTTTAAACTCTTCTGTATCCTCCGCCTCCGTTCGGACCGTCGGCTCACTGTAGCCCAGATAATCATACGAAAAATATCCCACCAACCCGCCGGTAAAGGAAGGCAGATAATCGAAACGTGGACTTTTATAATCTTCCAAAATCTGCCTCAGCACAGCGGAAGGATCCTCCGTTTTGATCCGTACATTTCCCGCCTGCATTTCACCGTTTACACAGGTGATCTCCATCTTCGGATCAAATCCCAGAAAGGTGTAACGCCCCCACTTCTCGTCCTGCTGGGCCGATTCCAGCATATAACAATGTGTCGATACATTTTTTAAAATCTGCATGGCCTCAATGGGGGTACAGATATCTGCCAAAATCTCACAACTCACCGGCAATACCTTGTATTGCCCCAGCGCTGCTATCCGTTTGATTTCCTCTCGTTCCGGAAAAATCTTCATCCTCGCGTCCTCCTTTTCCTGTGCTGCTGTCTCGCGGATCATCATCAGATATCAGAGCAAGCTTCGCTTCGCGAACCTGCTCTGATTAGCGGTCGTCCTCGTCGTATAATTCGCTGCCAGAGCAAGCTTTGCTTCGCAAACCTTGCCCTGATACGTATTCGTCAAATGTCCACTGATGCAAGCATCGTGTCCATTTTCCTCATTACGACAACAAAAAACGTCCTTGACAGAATGATCTGTCAAGGACGAATAAAAACGTTTTATCCGCGGTGCCACCTCGAATTCATGGGTCTTTCCCACGCGCTTAGCAAGATACCAACATATCTCCGGCAACTGACGTATGCCTGACGTCGCAGAATACTCTGTGGATCTCCACATTTGACTGCGCCCTCCGCGGTCCATTTGACAACTTGTTTCTCTCCCGGTTCTCAGCATCCCGGTCTCTCTGTACAGGCATCATTGCCGTTATCTCCGCTTCAACGGTTTGAAGTATTAACTTGTTAGTTTTAAGTTTTTGGTATTATAACACCGGGAAAAAGCATCTGTCAACCGTGTAAATTTAACCTCTGTAAATCTATTACATGATTTTACGGAAGAGATCTTTGAATCCTTCTACATCGATATCTTTCGGATTTCCAGGTGCGCAGGCATCTGCATGTGCAGACTCAGCCAGGAACTGAAGATCTTCTTCTTTCAGAGCTTCCAGCTTGGTCGGGATTCCTACATCTACAGACAGTTTACAAACTGCGTCAACTGCTGCCTTTCTGTATTCTTCCTGAGACATCTCATCTACGCCTTCTACTCCCATAGCTCTTGCGATCTCTCTATATTTCTCTCCTGTGCAATCTGCATTGTACTCCATTACGATCGGAAGCATCATTGCGCAGGCAACACCATGCGGTGTGTCATAGACAGCGCCCAGTGTATGTGCCATAGAATGTGCGATTCCAAGACCCACGTTGGAGAATCCCATTCCTGCGATATACTGGCCGAGTGCCATTCCTTCGCGTCCTTCTTTTTCGTTGGCAACAGCGCCTCTCAGAGATTTGGAGATCAGCTCAATAGCTTTCAGATGGAACATATCCGTCATTTCCCATGCGGCCTTTGTTGTATAACCTTCGATAGCGTGTGTCAAAGCATCCATTCCTGTAGAAGCAGTCAGACCCTTTGGCATGGAGGACATCATCTCCGGATCTACAACAGCGATCACCGGCATATCGTGTGGATCCACACATACGAATTTGCGCTTTCTCTCTACATCCGTGATTACATAGTTGATCGTAACCTCTGCTGCTGTTCCTGCAGTTGTCGGCACTGCAATGATTGGCATGCACGGATTTTTTGTCTCAGATAAGCCTTCCAGGCTTCTTACATCCTCGAACTCCGGATTTGCAATGATGATCGCAATCGCTTTTGCTGTATCCATGGAAGAACCGCCTCCGATAGCGATAATGTAATCTGCTCCGGCTGCTTTAAATGCTGCTACACCATTCTGTACGTTTTCGATAGTCGGATTCGGTTTGATGTCTGAATAAATTTCATAAGCAAGACCGGCTTTTTCCAACACATCTGTCACTTTGTCTGTCACATGAAATTTGATCAGATCCAGATCTGAACATACCAATGCTTTTTTGTAACCGCGAAGTACTGCCTCATTTGCAATTTCTGCGATTGCCCCCGCTCCGTGAAATGATGTCTGATTTAAGTTAATTCTGTTTACCATGAGAATGACTCTCCTTTCTGAAATACATAAACATAATCCTTTATGGTCCTGCGCCGTTTTTCTCCTCGGCGTCTTTTCTTGTCTGTATTTTAACAAACACTTTTTATTTATGTAAGTTACAACTTCTTTTATTTGTAACATTTTCACGTTACATTCTCGCTAAAATGTAACTTTCAAGTCATTTTGCACAAAATTCTTTTCGTTCTATCTTTTACAGCAAGTGCAATTCCCGAAAAACCTCTTCCAATTTTGCCGGCATGGCTGCCACCAGATTAGCCGCCATCTCTTCCGGCGTCTCTTTCATACTTCCAAGCACCCATTGTGTTGTCATATAAATGGAACCTTGACAATACATTTCCATCAGAAACACCATGTTTTCCGGCAGAGCTTTTCCGGACTTGTCCTCGATTTTCTTTGTATAAAACTCCCGAATCAGCTGGAAATCATGCTCTCGCAGACAATTTTGCTTATCGTTCCGAAAGGCTGCTTTAAAAAACAGCTTTTCCTCTTCGATATAATGAAACTTATAGACCAATCCCTCATAGACCGTCTTTCCTTCTCCCATATGTTCAAAGGATTCCAGCAGAATCCGTTCAAAATACCAGTTGATCAAATCATATTTGTCCTGGAAATTTCGGTAAAAGGTCTGTCTGGTCGTTTTTCCCTCCGCCACGATCTCGCCGACCGTGATTTTTTCAACCGGCATCGTTTTCATGCAGACCTTCATTGCATCTGCCAGACGATATTTCATTGCATCCTGCTTTTTCTTCTCCATCGCTTCGGAACCTCTTTACTCTCCTATCAATGCATTATCGATTGCAACGTAATCCTCATCCGGTACGTGATATTCATCACCATCTAATTCCAGCCGAACCGTCACCACGATCGGGGAGCCATATTCTTCTGCACTTCCCATCTGTGCCGAAATAATATCGTACATTTTCTGGTAAACAATCTGATTGATTTCTGTCTCGGACGGATCACCCGTCTGAAATGCCGGATCATTATCCAACGCCTGCGTCAACTTGTCTTCCATATTTTGCATAGCCGTAAAAGGCCATACCGTAACTTCCAGTTCAAACTCTTCTCCATCCGGAAGCCTGGTCACATTTGTGATCTCATACCTGGCGCGTTTATACAGGTCGGTAAATAGCTGGCGATATCGATCAATGAGATCCTGCGAAACCCCGCTGCTTTCAATATCACTTGCTGCCATGGTGTTTTCGATTATACCTTCATACATCGCTTTTGCTTCTTCCCGGCTGCTTCCTGTCATCAAAATATATTCCGAAAAATCACCCTTGTAGCTGGCATCCAGACAAGCCTGTACATACGCCTCTGCATCTTCTTCTGTCAATCTATCCGGCTCCTTTTTCTTTTCTTCCTTAGGCTGCTCTGTCTTGACCGTCTTATTATTCTCGGATTTTTCCCAACCGTCAGACGACTTTTTGTCATGATTCCATGCAAGCAGCACACCCACCACTGCACCAACCAAAACCACGCACAGGCAGATCAGCAAAATCAAGATCTTTTTATTGTTATCTTTCTTCGGAAGCTCCACTCCGACATCATGATAGGACATCGGCTCCGGTTTTTTCACTGCTTCTGTCTCTTTCGGACTCTCCGGCTTTTTCATGTGTGCCGGCTTGAGAGGTGCTCCGCATGAAGCACAAAATTTTGCAGTATCTTCTACTTTACTACCACAATTTTCGCAATACATTTCTTCCTCCTTTATCAGAATTTTTTCTGCAGTTAAACCCTTTTTTCTATAAATTTATAATATCATATTTTCGGATCTGCCGCATCCCTTTTAAGGCAATAAATCCCCCTAGCTTAGTTCCACGTGCGAAAATTCTTTTTTCCAAAAAACTTTTTGTTTTCTTTAAACGGATATTTTTCCGTTTTACCGCGTATTTTCCGGCTTTGATTTCCCTTGTATTTATCAGCTTTTCCGACACATTTCGTTGCATTTTGTCAAAACGTCTTTTCTTTTATACACTTCTCAGATGTGATGAAAAAAGCGCATCTTTGAACTGTTAGTTCTTTCTTATCCCCTTTTTGATTCCTACTTGTTTCCGGCATTTATCCTTAAAATCAAAAGTACAGAAACTTACCACCAGCACAAAGGAGCTTATTTATCATGCAAAAATTAGATACTGTACTTGTCGGACAACGTATCACAAAGCAGCGGCAGCTAAAGGGTCTTTCCAGGGAAAGGCTTGCAGAAATGAGTGATATTACCCCACGCTTTTGTTATGATCTGGAACTTGGTCTTAAACATATGAGCATCGGAACCTTATTAAAAATCTGTAATTCTTTAGACGTCTCCGCCGATTATCTTCTTTTCGGTCCGGAATCGGATTCCGGTATTTACGGACCCGTTGTCAATCTGATCAAAACCTGCCCCCAGTCGAAGCTTGAGCATCTGGAACAGATCGTCTCTCAATATCTGCAGGCAATTCGTGAAGATGAAACTACTCATTAGAATTTTTTATCGTATGCCTGACAGATGCCGCAAGCGGAGGGAACTGTCCCTCCGCTTGTAAGTAAGATCACTTTTTCTATTCTACGATTTTATAATATTCTCTGGCTGTGATCATAAAAACAGCCACATAAAATACTGCAAAAACGCCTACTGTTGCTACCGTGCACCAGAAAAACAATGGCACATTTACCAGATAAAAAACCGCCAGCAGTTTTGTGATTACCGGAAACGCAACTGCGATATGGACGATTGCTGCCAACAGCGGCAAAAAGAATACACTTAAAATCTGGCTGCGGATTGATTTCTTTACTTCTACCTTTCCCATCCCGACTTTCTGCATGATCTGATACCGTTCCCGGTCATCATACCCTTCCGATATCTGTTTGTAATAAATGATCAGGACGGTCGCCATCAAAAACAACGCTCCCAAATACATTCCGATGAAGAACAAACCTCCGTATAATCCCAAAAAGTCTTCTTTATCCATCGTTTTGCTCTGCACCGACGCATACGGGACATCCTGCATTTCTCCCAATGCATCCCACAGATCTTCTGCTGCCGCTTTTCGATTTTTTTCACTTCCTTTCAGATCAAACAAATATTTCCACTCTACCTGTGTATTCTCCTCCGGAAGCTTTTCCATGATCAGATAAATATGCTCCGACACTGTATTTTGGCTTTTTTTCTCGAAAGGCGCCTCTGCCAGTTCTTCCGCCACATGCAGTTTTTGCCCACCCAGCCGGATTTCGCTGCACCCATATTCGCCTTCTTTCGTATAAAACAGCAGTACCTCCTCTTTTCCCAAAGAGAAATCCGATCCTGTCAGCTTGTTATAATCTTTCAACGGGATCAACGTCAGATCTATTACTTCCGTTGCATCTGTACTTTGATCTTCCCACGACGAAAAATTTCCCTTCTGACCGGTCATTGTCATGTTTACCTGGTGCCATTCCAATTCAGACTCCATTTTTACATGATCTTTCTTCAAAGCATTTTTCAGATTTTCCCGGATCTTTTCTTCCGAATCCGGATTAGATTCACCAACCATGACGCCCACTTCCCGGATATAACGCGTATTCAAAATATCCGCCCGTCCGGCATACAGAGAAACGGTTGTGGAGATCATAACCAGCACCATCGTACTCAAAACACAGATATTGGCCAGCCCCACTGCATTCTGCTTCATCCGGTAGAGCATTCCGGACACTACCGTAAAGTGTTTGGGCTGATAATAATATGCTTTCCTTTTCCGCATCAGCTTCAAAACTGCGATACTTCCTGCCGTAAACAATGCATATGTGGCCAATATGACACAGACCACCGCCACAAAAAACCACTGCAATGCCTTCAGCGGACTTTCCACAGTCAGGGCGATCCCATACCCGAGCCCTAACATAACGAATCCAAACAGCGCCAGAAGCCATTTTGTTTTTGGTTCCTTTTCTCCGGAACTTCCGCTTCTCAGCAACTCCATCGGATCTGTTTTCCCGATCTGTACCAGGTTATATCCCAAAATCAATGCAAATATCCCCAGAAAAACCAACAAGGTTTGCAACGCTGCCGAAACAGATACTGCAAATCGAAAATTCACCTGGTTTCCTGTCAATTTCAAAAAGATCGCATAGGACAACCGTCCAAACATCATTCCGAAAAAGAGGCCACCTACAATACTGGTCCCCGCAAGAAAAAGACTTTCCAGGGTCAACATTTTAGCGATGTGTATTTTCCCCATTCCTAAAATATTGTAAATCCCCAGCTCCTTTTTTCTGCGCTTCATCAAAAAGCTGTTAGTATAAAACAGAAAAATCACTGAAAAAATAAGGATCACCCACACGGAAAACTGCAGGATCCACTGCACTGATCCGCTATCCACCGGGCTGAAATCTGACAAATTCAGCATCATATTGTACATCATAACCGTCAGAATCGCCGTCAGCAGATACGGGAGATAGGTTTTTCTGTTGTTCCGGATATTGGTAAACGCAAGTTTCAAATAAACTGCCTTATTCACTGCGCTCACCTCCCGTGGTCAACACCGTAAGCGTAGCAGTGATCTTCTGATAAAGCTGGTCGTTCGTCAGATTTCCTCTGTAAAGCTGATGGAACACCTCCCCATCCTTGATAAAAAGCACCCGGTTTGCCGTGCTGGCTGCCTTGACACTGTGGGTCACCATTACGATGGTCTGCCCTTCCTGATTCACCTGTGTAAACAGACGCAACAATTCATCGGAAGCCCGCGAATCCAGAGCCCCCGTCGGTTCGTCTGCCAAAATCAGCTGGGGCTGTGTGATCAGTGCCCTTGCCGCTGCCGTCCGCTGTTTCTGCCCTCCGGAAATCTCATACGGATATTTTTCCAAAATTCCTTCGATTTCCAGCTCTTTTGCGATCCTTTTCAGCTTTTTTTCCATTTCCGGATACTTTTCACCGGAAAGCACCAGGGGCAGAAAAATATTATCCTTTACCGAAAAGGTGTCTAACAGATTAAAATCCTGGAACACAAATCCCAGATTTTTTCGCCGGAATTCTGCCATTTCTTTTTCCCGGATCTGTCCCAGATCCATTTCCTTCAAATAGACCTTGCCGCTGGTGGGGCGGTCCAAAGCCGCCAAAATGTTTAAAAGCGTCGTTTTACCGCTGCCGCTTTCTCCCATGACCGCCACATATTCTCCCTTTTCCACCGAAAAATTCACATCCCGCAAGGCTTCTACTTTATTGCCCCCAAATCGGGTCGTATATACTTTTTTCAGATTTTTCACTTCTAATAAAGTCATATTTCAGACCTGCCTTTCCTTTTGATGCCCTTATTATAGAAAAATCCGAATCCTCCTGCCATCGCGGCAGCTGACATTTTCTGCCGGTATCTTACATTTTTGTAAGGATCTTTATTTTCCGGACAAACGACTTCTATTCCATTTTCACAGACTTCCGGTCAAAGCACAGATACACTCTCGTCCCTGCTCCGATCTCCGATTCGATCCGGATCCTGTGTCGGAGCTTATCCAGAATCGTTTTGCACAGATACAGTCCGATCCCCGTCGATTTTTTGTCGGAACGCCCATTGTAGCCGGTGAAGCCTTTTTCAAAAATCCGCGGCAGATTCTCCGCTGCGATCCCCATTCCGTCATCCGCGATCACCAATTCTCTGTTCTCCAGATAAATAGATATGTTCCCGCCCCTGGCATATTTCAACGCATTGGACAGCAATTGCTCCAACACAAAAGCCAGCCACTTTTCATCCGTCAAAATCTCTCCCTGCAACGGTTCGTAGTAAAGTTTCGTCTGGGTCAGCACAAACATTTGCGAGCACTTGTGCACCACCTGTCGCATGATTCCATCTAAAGGATAGACATCAAAGGTAAAATCTCCGCTGATGTTCTCCATCCGCAAATAGGTCAAAACCATTTCTGCATACTGCTCGATCTTGAACACTTCCATTTTCATGCCTCGAAAAACTTCCGTGCCTCTGGCTCCGCAGCGCTCTTCTCCGTTTTGCAGCAACAGCTTTAAGGCTGCGATAGGCGTTTTGATCTGGTGTATCCACATCCCGTAATAATCCGCCATTTCCTGCCGGTAGATTCTTCCTGCCGACTCCAGCTCTGCCTTTTCTTTGCACAACTGCCGCACCAATTCCTGATATTGCTTCTCCGTCAAACTCTCCGGTTCCGCCATTCCCTCCACCATCTCTGCAGATGTCAGGATCTTTTCCCGGCTGTCCAGCAGCTGCTTTTGCTTCTTCCAATACTTCACAAAATCCCAGATTCCCAGCAGCACGATCCACAAAAGCACCAGCGATCCCGCATATCCCATGACCTCCACCGGAAGCGCATACGCCCAAAATATCGCTCCAAAAATCACCGCCGCTCCCAGCAGCAAAACCAACTCTTTCCGTCTTTCCATGAAAAAAGAACGCAAAACGCCTTTCATTCTACCAAATATCCTATTCCTTTCTTTGTCTTTACCAAATCATGTATACCAAACACTTCTAACTTTTTCCGCAGCCTGGCTACGTTTACCGTCAGTGTATTGTCGTCTATAAACGCATCACTTTCCCACAACTTCGTCATGATCGCATCCCTGGACAC
>CAKRWZ010000071.1 GCA_934418295.1 uncultured Mediterraneibacter sp. | reverse complement strand
GAGAAACAGATTATCGGTCAGATCAGCCAAAGAAGCTTCGAGACCTGTTCTCCCTCCTGATCACAATCACCTGTTCCAACATTGAAACGGCTCTTACATTAACTGAACTGGGACTTGGAGTCTGCCCAATCTATCGGAAGAACCGCTATCTGAACCGGCATCTGCAGATGCAGCAGACGGCTGTAATCCATTGAACTGGCAGAATAAGATTGTATTTTACAATTAACAATGTTATTGTAAAAATGTACACAGACATTTTACCAAACGTATATTAATTAAATTTCTCCAGATAATCAAGAAAGGAAGAAAAACAATATGAAAAAATTGAAAAGGACAAAAAGTTTACTTGCAATTTTGTTTGCACTGTGTATCTGTGCCACACTTCCGCCTGCAACTGTACTTGCGGAAGATGAGAATGATTCTGTAGATGTAATGGATTCTCCTGGTGGCGGATCTGTTACAGTGGAAACAACTGTCAGAGACAATTTTACCGATTCCGATGTAACTGATGATATTAACTTAACTATAGGTGAGGATTATATTATTGATTTTTCGAAAGAAGACAATCTGTCATATGCGCTAAGGTCTATGGCAGATTTAAACAAAACAAGGTATTACAAATTCGCTAATTCGGACAAAAACAGCCTCATAGAGACAGAAAATATCAGCGAAGCCCTTTTAAAAATCGTAGGGAATAAAGCTGAGAATAAAGCCGTGATGACTTTAGTGGATGAATCAAATGCAGGGGCCTCTTATCCATTGCAATTTATGCGTACCCAGTATACAGGCTCTATGTTGACGTATACCGATTCTGTCCGAGATGAACAGACCGGTAACACTGTAATCAAGGAAATAAGAGATGATTACTATACGAGATATCATTTTAATTGTAAGCTGAATCTAAATACTCCGGATATCGAAAGCGGCATCATCAAGAACATTCGTATCGACAATGCAACGCTTTCCTTTAAAACAAATGAGACACCAACTTTTACCGCAAAAGTATCCGACGGATACGGAGATTTCTATACCCTTTTCTGTCAGGACTGGAGCGTAGGACCGTGGGCTGACAGTGAGCAGATCATACATGCGACAGAAACATCTGACGAATATGCATTTAAAGCCTTTGAAAAAGGGAAAAAATATAATTATTCTGTTTTTATAGATTTGACCTCTGCAGCAGCGGAAAAGAACTGTAAATTTGATGAGAACACAAAGCTGATTTTAAATGGAAAGGAAGTGACTTATTCCTCCATGAAAGTAGCTGACGGTTATGCGTATTTCTATGACATTGCAGAGATGACTCCAGCCGGCGAAGTGACTCCGCAGCCCGAACAGGACGCTCCCCTTCCCGGCAAGTCTGATGGCAAGGATATCAAAAATAAAGACCAAAAGAGTGTTCCGGTTGTCAAGGATCAGAAAATCAATCCGGCTGTTAAGACAGGCGACTATGCAAATCCATTGCTTTGGGTAATCATCCTGCTGCTGGCAGTAACCGGTGCAGGCACGGCAGTCTTTTATAAGAGAAAGAATTAGCGGGAGATTCATTAGGTGTTTAAATTCCGATTGTTTTAATTTTCTCAGTCCCACCTTCTTGCCCTTCGGACAAGAAGTATCCCTCGCACAATACGCTCGGTCAATTCTCCTTAAAGCAAAAAATTTGCAAACCAGGACTCATTATAGAGCAGGAAGATCCCGGCAAAGGAAAGAAGCAGATAAACAACCGCTTCCGCCTGGCTGTTCCTACTTTTTCTCAATCGCTCGCCAAATACCAGATTGCACAATTTCCAGATTCCATAACCCAAAAGTGTACCTGCTATATTGGCGATCAAGTCATCCACATCCGATGTTCTGAAATTGAACAGCTGGGATGTTTCCGTCAACAGCGACAACAAAAGCCCCATCAGCCCCACTTTCCAAAGCCGACGGAAATTTTTCCACAGAAAAGGAATCAAAAAACCAAGGGGAAGACACATAACAATATTCAAAAAGAACGACGTTCCCAGACTTTGAAACGGCAGCAGACTGACGGATCTCATCAGTCCGGAGAGGGTAAACTTTCCTTTTCCTGCCAGCACATTACTGAGCGTCCCTACTCCCGTAAACATCCACACCTGCCACAGGTACAACAAAAACAACACCAATACCAACCCCTGGGAAAAGGTGTAGTGCTGGGCATGTCTGGCTTTTCCCGCCACTGCAAAGATCACACAGAACACAGTTGCGCAGATCAATCCGTAAATAGCCTCCGGTGTCAGTATATTCATCAGTTTGGTTATCATAAAATTGTCTCCTTTTCTTTGTATAAAAACAGGTTTTCCATCATAAAAATAGCAGAAAAGAGAGGTGGTAAACATGAAAAAACATGTATTGAAAAACTCTGCGCCGCTCCAGCTTCTCAAAGCGCTGCTGGCAGCCTACATAACAACAGGGATCCTGCTGCTTCTGCTTGCCTTTCTGCTGTACAAATTTGCCCTGCCGGAAGGTTTCATCACTGGTTCCGTCATCGTCGTCTATGTGCTCTCTACCTTTCTGGGCGGTCTTTTTTCCGGTAAGCTGATGAAAGTCCGCCGCTTTTTCTGGGGGCTTCTCACCGGCATTCTTTATTTTGCTCTGCTGTTTTTGATCACATTGGGCGTGCAGCATACCCTGGAAAGCAGCGCAGCAAACATCCTGACCACACTTTTGCTCTGTGCAGGCGGCGGTATGCTGGGCGGCATGCTTTCCTGAAACCAGATCACCGGATGTGCCGACAGACATATTCCGAGACCTTGGTCCACTGCCATACAGATAAAGTCAAAGCAGCCCTCACGGACTGCTTTTTGACACTTCTGGTGATTTTATTTTTCGCCGTAATCCCCAAAAAGATTTTTTGCCATTTCGATATATTTATCCCGGCTTTTATAAATGCTGGCCAACTCCTTTTCTTTCAGGGGTCGTATTACTTTTGCCGGTCTTCCGAAAGCCATCATTCCATCTGGTATCACCGTGTTCTGTGTTACCAGGCTTCCTGCTCCGATCAGACAATTTTTCCCGATCTTTGCTCCTGTCATCACAATAGAGCCCATGCCGATCAAAGAGTGGTCTCCGATCTCACAGCCGTGGATGATACATCCATGTCCGACTGTCACGCCGTTCCCAACTATCACCGAGCGGTCGGTATCTACATGAAACACACAATTTTCCTGAATGTTTGTGGCTCTTTTTATAATGACCGGTGCCATATCTCCCCGCAATGCGCTGTAATAAAACACACTGGAGTCATCTCCGATCGTCACATTTCCCGCCAGCACACATTCTTTTGCAATATGTGCTTTCGGTGAGATCGTCTGCTTATATTCTGTCATATCCTAATGATGCTCCTTTTTCTGTCCTGCCGATCCTTTGCCTCGGATCATCGCTTATTCGTTCGTGTCGTCTCCGCCTGTGATCTGCGTATCACCATCTGCCTGTGTGTCGTCTCCTGTCTGCGTATCCTCACCCGTCTGCGCATCGTCGTTGGTCTGTGCATCCTCTGTCTTCTGCTTTACCTTGATTCCCTGATTGACGAAATCCAGTTTTTTCCAGACGCTCTTATACTCTTTCACTTTGGCATCGGAACGCCACTCTTTCAACAATTCGTTGTATTTATCTGTTTTTTTCTGGCTTACCAGCTCTGCTTTTTTATTGTCTGTGGCTTCCCGATCCATCAAGCTTGTCAGCTTGACAACATAGCAGCCGCCGTCTGTCTCGATCACGTCTGAGACGTCTCCCTCTGCCTGCAGCGCATCTGCTGCTTTTACCACTTCTTCTGCCGGAGAAGTACTTTCGGAATCAAAGGTTGCCGTCTGGACTTCCAGACCTGCGGAACCGGCATAGGTCTCAAAATCTTCAAATTCGTTTGCTTTCAGCTGATCCAAGAAATTCTGTGCTTTTTCTTTTTGTGCAGCCTTTTCTTCGTCCGTCATATCCACATTGTTTCCGCTTTCATCCTGTGTGGAATAGGAAAACAATACGTACTGCATACTTTTCTGTGCCGCTTCTTCATCGGTCACGTTGACATCCGCCTCCGCTTTCATAGGTTCTTCCATACGGGATGCGATCGTCATCAGCTCCAGCACTCTTGTGACATATTCTTTCTTGCCGGAAACGACATCCTTGCTCTCATCAGAATTGCTGCTGAGGAACTGCTCTGCAGCTTTCTCTATCTTCTGCTTGTCTTCTTCTGTGATCGTCACGCCGTAATCTTCCATGTGCATTTCCATCAAATAAAAGTTTTCCAACGTTTCCATAATGCTTTTGCGGTAAGATTCTTCATAGGTGTCGCCATCCTTCAGCTCCTGTGCCCAAAGGGTGTCCACATCCTGTCCGTACGCCGTATAATAACTCTCCATCTGCGCCTGCTGCATTCTTGCATAAAAATTAGCCACGCCGTAAGGAATCTCCTGATCCCCGATCTTTGCAACGACATCCGTGTCTTTTGCTTTGCCGCAGCCTGTCACAGATACTGCACACAGAGAAAACACAGCCGTCAATATCAGCAGTTTTTTTGCAATCTTTCCCATGATATCCTCCTACCTGTATAATTCCTTTTCGTATTTCGATCCATTTCGAACCACACGTTAAAGTATAGCTTGTTTTCGTTATTCAATCAATCCTTTTATGTCAAATAACACTTTTTTCACAACTTCCAGCACGTCTTCTTTTTTCCCGTTACGCCCTTTCATTTTTTTGCGGTATTCAAAGTATGGAGGCTCTTCTGTCCGGAAGGTCAGATCTCCCCTGTACTGTTCCAAAAGTCCCGGAATTTTCTGCGGAAGGATCTTTGCCCGCTCATACATGGTAAAACGCAGAACCTCTCCTTTTTGTTCCACTGCCGTCACATAAACCGAATGAGCCAGCGTTTTCAGTGCCGAGATCTGCAGAAGCCGCTGCACCTTCAGCGGAATATCTCCGAAACGGTCGATCAGCTCTTCTGTCATATCTTCCATTTCTTCTTCGTCTTCCAGCGCCGCGATCCTTTTATAGACATCCAGCTTCTGATATTCATTGGCAATATAGCTGTCCGGTATAAAGGCATCTACATTCAGGTCGATCATCGTATCGTAATGTTCTTCCTCTGCCTGCCCTTTCAGCCGCTTCACCGCTTCGTTCAGCATTTTACAATACATGTCATAACCCACTGCTCCTATATGTCCATGCTGTTCTGCACCCAACAGGTTTCCGGCACCCCGGATCTCCAGATCACGCATAGCGATCCGAAAACCGCTTCCCAGATCCGTAAACTCCCGGATGACTGCCAATCTTTTCTCCGCCACTTCTTTCAGTACCTTATCCCGACGGTACAAAAGGAATGCATAGGCCATACGGTTCGATCTGCCCACACGCCCGCGGAGCTGGTACAACTGGGACAAGCCCAGACGGTCAGAATCGTGTATGATCATCGTATTCACATTGGAAATATCCAATCCGGTCTCAATGATGGTCGTAGAGACCAAAACATCAATATCTCCATTGATAAAATCATACATGATCCCCTCCAACTTATGTTCGCTCATCTGACCATGGGCATAGGCGACCGTTGCATCCGGAACCAGTTTTTGTATTTTGTCTGCTATCTCTGCTATATCCTGTACCCTGTTGTAGACATAATACACTTGACCGTTTCGGGACAGCTCCCGTTCGATGGCTTCCCGCACCATCTCGTCATTGTATTCCATCACATACGTCTGGATCGGCATACGATCCTGGGGTGCCTCCTCCAGCACGCTCATGTCCCGGATCCCGATCAAACTCATATGCAGGGTCCGGGGGATCGGCGTTGCCGTCAACGTCAGCACATCCACGTTTTCTTTCAGTTTTTTGATCTTCTCTTTGTGTGCAACTCCGAACCGCTGCTCCTCATCGATGATCAAAAGTCCCAATTCTTTAAAATGCACATCTTTGGAAAGGATCCGATGGGTGCCGATCACGATATCCACCAGACCTTTTTTCAGATCTTCCAAAGTCTTTTTCTGCTGAGCCGGCGTCCGGAAACGGCACATCAGATCGATCCGGACCGGGAAATCTTTCATCCGCTGTACAAAGGTATTGTAGTGCTGCTGGGCCAATATCGTCGTAGGAACCAGATACGCCACCTGCCGGTTTTCCTGCACTGCCTTAAAGGCCGCCCGGATCGCCACCTCCGTTTTTCCGAATCCCACATCGCCGCAGATCAGACGATCCATAATCTTGTGGCTTTCCATATCCTGCTTTACCGCCTGGATCGCCGTCTGCTGATCCTCGGTTTCTTCAAAGGGGAACATTTCCTCAAACTCCCTTTGCCAGACGGTATCCGGTCCGTACTGGAACCCGTCTTCTTCCTGACGGTGGGCATACAGTTCCACCAGATCCTTTGCCACCAGCTTTACGGCGCCTTTGACCTGGCTTTTGGTCCGGCTCCACTGTGCCGTTCCCAGCTTATTCAGGCGAGGTTTCTTTGCATCGGCACTGGCATACTTCTGGATCAAGTCCAGCTGGGTCGCCGGAATGTAAAGGACTCCTCCGTCTGCATAGGAAATTTTCATATAATCTTTTGCGATCTTTTCAACCTCAACTTTTTCAATTCCCTGATAAATCCCGATCCCGTGGTTTTCATGCACCACATAATCCCCCGGCTTCAGTTCCGAAAAATCCTGGATCCGCTGTCCTTCGTATCGTTTACGCCGTTTGCGGGTTTTCTTTCTGCCGAAAATATCACTCTCCGATATGACCATAAATTTCAGCATAGGATATTCATAGCCTTCTGCCACATGGCCATAAGCCACCATGATCTCTCCGGGCTGCACTTCCCGTTCCATATCTTCACTGTAATAACTGCTCAGTGCATAATCCCGCAGATCCTCTGCCAGTCTTTTTGCCCGCGTCCTGGAACCGGAAAGCAGTACCACCCTGTACTTTTTTCTCTTCAGTTGTATGAGATCCCTGGTCAAGGCTTCAAAGCTGCTGTTGTAAGGATTGACTCGCCTGGCTTCCGTCTGGTACACCTCTCGGACCAAAAGGCCTTTGCATTTTGTCTCCAAGGTAGAAAAGCCCAGGGAAGAAAAACCGTTGATCTTCTCTACCAATGTTTTCACCGGAAAAAGCACCGGCAAAAAATCTTCCGCTTCTCCCGATTCTTCCTGCCGCCTGATACGGCTCTCCTTCACTTCCTGTTCCACCGCATCCGCCTGTTCCAGCAGACGGGCCGGTTCATCCAGAAACAACAGCGTTTCTTCTTTTGGAAAATAGTCAAAAAAGGAAACTGCCTGCTCTTCTTCCTTTGGCTCCGCCGCCGGATAGATCGTGATCTCCTGCAGGTTTTCCACGGATCTCTGGCTTTCCGCATCAAAAGATCGGATGGAGTCCACCTCGTCTCCCCACAATTCGATCCGGACCGGAAGCTCCTCTGTTAACGGATAGACATCTAAAATACCGCCTCTGACTGCAAACTGCCCCGGGGAATCCACCTGGATCTCTCTTTCATACCCGGCCTCTGTCAATACTTTTGTCACCATTTCAAAATCCAGGACCTGTCCGGATTCTATCCGCAGGATCTTCTTTTTTAGTGCTTCTAGTGAACACAGCCCATCCATAAATCCGTCGATTGTTGTCACCACCGTCAGATCTTTCCGCGGATTTTCCATCAGCATCCGTACCGTTTCCATCCGTTGCTGCAAAAGGTATTTGCCTTTGATATCCGCATGATAAAACAACATATCCTTTGCCGGATAAAGATAGACACTGTCACTCAAAAAACGATATTCTTCATAAAGGCTGTTTGCCTTTTCCGCACTTGAAAGAACGATGAGTTTATAGGAAAACCTATCGCTTAGCGAATACATCAAATGCGTTTTCTGAGAGCCGCTGCAATTGGCGATCAACAACATCCCCGGTGCCGCACCTCTTTTTTTGTAGATCTCTTCATATTCCGCCAGCTCTTTCAGCGGTGCCAACAATGCCTGCATATCAATTCTGTTCTTCTTTCTTTTTTCGGTTAAACTCGTTCATGGCTTCCTGGGTCTTTCCCTGCAGCAGCATCTCTACGGCCCGCACTGCATGTGCCCTGCTGTCTGTAAGTTTCTCCCGGTCTTCTTTGGAAAAATGTCCCAGAACATAATCCGCCAGATCGTATCCTTTCGGCTTTTCTCCTACCCCCACTTTGATGCGCAGGAACACCTGGCTTCCCAGATGGGAAATGATATTCTTAATCCCATTGTGTCCGCCGGCACTTCCCTTCGCACGGATCCGAATATCTCCCACATCCAGGCTGATATCGTCATAGATCACGATCAAATCCTGCTCTTCATCGATCTTATAGAAATCCACCAGACTCCGGACACTTTCACCGCTGAGATTCATATAAGTCTGCGGTTTTGCCAGGATCACTTTCTGACCCTCGATCATGCCTTTCCCCACAAAAGCCATATGCTTTCTCGTCTCAACTGCTATATTATATTTGGATGCGATCTCATCTATCACTGTAAACCCGATATTATGCCTGGTTCCCTCGTATTCTTTCGTGGGATTTCCAAGTCCTACGATAATAAACATCTTATTGTCACCTCGTACTTTCTTCTGTGTTATTTCTCCGTTTTACTTCTTTTACGCTTCTTCCTTTATCCGTCCTTCATTCTACAAGACTGCTCCCGTTTTGTCACGCAAAAGCCGGGAATAAAATTTTTTATCCCATCATACACTTTATAAAAAACGGAAAACATTTCCATGAGGAGGATTCTATGGGAGCAAAAACGAAAATCATTGTACTGCATATGAAAGAGCTGATCTATACCGCCATCTTCATCGCCCTCGGCATTTTACTGGTGATTTTGTTTTCCGTCATGTTCTTTCCGAAAAAGGATAAAGGTATCTCAGAAAACACACAAAAATACACACCCGGTATCTATACCTCTTCTATGACATTAAACGATATCTCCCTGGAAGTGGAAGTCACCGTAGATGAAAACCACATCAATGCCATCCGATTCTCCAACCTGAACGACACCGTTGCCACCATGTTTCCTCTGGTACAGCCATCCCTCGAAAGCATTACCGAACAGATCTGCGAAACCCAGTCCCTGGAAAATCTCTCTTACCCAAAAGACACTCCCTACACGTCTCAGCTGATCGTAGAAACGATCCAAAAAGCTTTGGATAAAGCCAGTCGCTGATTAGCGGTCGTCAAATGC
>CAKRWZ010000070.1 GCA_934418295.1 uncultured Mediterraneibacter sp. | reverse complement strand
TGGATATGTGCCTGTCCGTGTTCAACGTTTTTCTTGACACGTTTTTTTGTCACTTTTTTTGTAACTTTCTTTGCCATTTAAACTAACCTACTTTCTTAGAATTATGAAATGTTTTATTTCTTCTTGTTTGCTACAGTTCTCTTAGGACCTTTGCAAGTTCTTGCATTTGTCTTTGTCTTCTGACCACGTACCGGAAGTCCTTTTCTGTGACGGATTCCGCGGTAGCATCCGATTTCTTTCAGACGCTTGATGTTCAGCTGGATCTCTCTTCTGAGATCACCTTCTACTACCTGTGTCTCATCGATCACAGCGCTGATCTTTTTCACATCTTCGCTGGTCAAATCTCTTACTCTTGTGTCCGGATTGATACCTGCCTCAGCCAAAATACGGGTAGCGCTTGCTCTTCCGATTCCGTAAATATAAGTCAGTCCAATCTCTACACGCTTGTCTCTTGGTAAGTCTACACCTGCAATACGAGCCATGTGTCTTTCCTCCATTTTCTAATCTTTTCATATTGTCCCTAACTGGGGAATTTGTAAGATCCCGAACGGATAACCTCAGGTCCTGTGCGATGACCTGATCCCTCGCGGTCTTTCCATTCCCAGGCAATGCCGTAAGCATGCCCTTTCCGGCCACCGGGGTTCCGGTAATGACGAGCCGGTATTATAAGCAATATACATTGAAGCGCACTGGCTCAATATATATTAAACAGTCCACACACTGCCTAGTGTGTCAACTGTCAGCCGCCTAATTAAATTACACAAATTCAAACAAGTATTTTCACTAAATTCCAGCTTTGCTTGCGCTCACTTTCATTAAATGTTCTAGCCTTGTCTCTGTTTGTGCTTTGGATTTTCGCAGATCACTCTGATGCTGCCTTTTCTTTTAATAATTTTGCACTTTTCGCAAATCGGTTTAACTGATGATCTAACCTTCATGTCAAATCCTCCTTCCTTTGCTAACCTACGTTGCATCCTGCAAAAGGGCGCACCTCTCCTTATGCAGTTCGCATAATATTATAGCATTTGAGTTCATTGGAAGTCAATAGTTATTTTATTTGTCTCTCCAGATAATTCTGCCTTTAGAGAGATCGTATGGGGACAGTTCCAATGTCACTTTGTCACCCGGCAATATTTTAATGAAGTTCATGCGCAGCTTTCCGCTGATATGCGCTAATACCTGATGCCCGTTTTCCAATTCCACCTGGAACATCGCATTCGGCAATTTTTCTACAACAGTTCCCTCAATCTCAATTACGTCAGCTTTTGACATTCTAAATCCTCCTAAATTGTCTTTGCCGTTTTAAGCGGATCACTTTCAGGTCACGAAAACGTATTCTCCGCTCTGCTGCGTTCATACTCTTTTAATGTCTTCCGTATCGACGCGTCATCTGTCGCTTCCGCATGTATGCATTTGATCAGCTGTACATGCTTTCTGCGTTTCTTTTTAGATCGGCAGACAGGGCGGTTTCCCCCGTCTGCCAGAAATACATATTCATCATCACAGGCAATTACCACAAAAATCTGATTTTTATCGTGTCCTGCTTTTGATTTTGCCAGTATTCCGATTTCAGTCAATTTATGCTTCCCCCAGAACTTTTACGATATCTGCAAAAACATCTTCAATATCTTTTGTTCCGTCAACCTTTACCAAAATACCTTCCTGATCATAATATCTGATCAGCGGCTGTGTCTGATCATGGTATACACCCAGACGTTTTTTAACGGTTTCCGGAGCGTCATCCTGACGAAGGATCAGCTCGCCGCCGCATTTGTCGCAGATGCCTTCTTTTGCAGGAGCCGCATACTGAATATGGTATGTCGCGCCGCATCCTACACAAGCTCTTCTTCCGGACATTCTATTGACGATATTTTCATCCGGTACTTCTACATCGATGGCATAATCCATCTTCTGACCGAGTTTTGCCAATTCTTTGTCCAGTCCCTCTGCCTGCACGATCGTTCTCGGAAATCCGTCCAGAACATATCCTTTTTCGCAGTCATCCTGCTGCAGGCGGTCTACGACCAGGTCCATTACCAGTTCGTCCGGTACCAGAAGGCCTTCGTCCATGTACTTTTTCGCTTTTTTCCCGAGTTCTGTCTCTGCTTTGATGTTTGCGCGGAAAATGTCTCCTGTCGAAATGTGCGGGATCGTGTATTTTTCAGCAATCTGTTTTGCCTGTGTTCCTTTTCCTGCACCCGGCGCTCCCAGCATGATAATTTTCATAATGTTACCTCCATTTATAAAAGCACACTTTTCTCATTTTTTCTGATCGAAGGATCAGAATCAGAAAACAGACCGTTGCAGAAAACCTGCACAGTCTGCATTCCTTTTATTTTACATTCAAAAATCCCGTGTAGTTTCTTACCAGCATCTGGGATTCGATCTGTTTTATTGTTTCCAGTACAACACCTACAATAATGATTAATGAGGTACCTCCGAAAGATACATTCGCACCGAACACACCATTAAAGAAGAATGGAATGACCTGCACAATTACAAGTCCGCATGCTCCTATAAAGATAATGTAGTTCAAAATCTTCTGTAAATATTCCACTGTAGGCCTTCCTGGTCTGATTCCCGGAATAAAGCCGCCTCTCTGCTTCATATTGTTTGCAAGCTCCAACGGATTGAACGTAATCGATGTATAAAAATATGCAAAGAATACAGTCAACAGGATGTACAGCAGCAAACCAACCGTATATACCGGCTGTTTCAGATTAAACCAGTTTGAGGAGTTCAATCCTCTCAGGATCTGGCTTCCGACCCCTGTCCCGTTCCCTTTTCCGAGGAATCCGGCTATAATGACCGGAGTCTGCATCAGGGATGATGCGAAAATGATCGGGATAACGCCTGCTGTGTTTACTTTCAACGGAAGGGTGGATGCCTGTCCGCCTACGGTTCTTCTTCCCTGGATTTTCTGGGAATACTGTACTGCGATCCTGCGTTCTCCATCCTGGAGAATGATAACAAACACTACAACTGCAATGATGATCGCGATGATCACGACTGCTGCGATCGCACCTTTGGCGATCGTTTTTTCTTTAATAAACTGCTCGTACAAGGATACCAGGTCACTTGGTACTCTGGAAATAATGTTGATCAACAGGATGATGGAAATTCCATTTCCTACGCCTCTTTCCGTGATCCGTTCTCCTATCCACATCAGGAAAGCACTTCCTGCAGTCAGAGTCAGAACAACGATAGATACGTTTACAAAATTGTAGTTTGTCAACAATCCTTGTCTGCCAAAGCCGATTGCCATTGCTGATGATTCCACCAGCGCAAGCAAAACGGTTACATATCTTGTGATCGCTTTGATCTTTCTTCTTCCGTCTTCTCCATCTTTCTGCATTTCTTCCAACTTCGGGATCGCTATCGTCAGCAGCTGCATGATGATGGATGAATTGATATACGGAGTGATACTTAATGCAAAGACAGACATCTGTGAGAAAGACCCACCTGTGAATGCATCAAAGAAGTTGAATACACCACTGCTCTGACTTGCAAAAAAGTCTTTGATATAATTCGGGTTTACGCCCGGAGTCGGGAGTTGAGATCCAAATCGCACTACTAACAGCATTAAAAATGTGTAGAATAATCGTTTCCTGATATCCTCAATTTGAAATGCTTTGCGAATTGTCTTTAGCATTAGATCACCTCTGCTTTTCCGCCAAGGGCTTCAATCTTCTCTGCAGCTTTTGCACTGAATGCATCTGCCTGAACAACAAGCTTCTTAGTCAACTCTCCATTTCCAAGAATTTTTACTCCGTCTCTAGGATTTTTAACGATTCCGTTTTCAATCAGAGTCTCAACAGAAACAACTGCCCCATCCTCGAAGATTTCAAGTGCGCTTAAGTTGATTCCGATGATCTCCTTGGAATTTCTGCACTTAAATCCTTTTTTCGGGAGTCTTCTGTATAAAGGCATCTGACCACCTTCAAAGCCCGGTCTCGGTGCTCCGGAACGTGCTTTCTGACCTTTGTGTCCTTTTCCGGCTGTTTTTCCATTGCCTGAACCATGGCCGCGGCCTCTTCTGAAATTATCACTCTGTTTTGCACCGTCTGCCGGTCTCAAGTTTGATAAATCCATCTTTTTCCCTCCTAACCTCTAATATTTAAATTAAACTTCTTCTACTTTTACTAAATGTCTGACCTGCTGAACCATTCCTCTTGTAGCCGGATTGTCCGGTAAAACTACTGTTTTATTCAGTTTTTTGAGGCCAAGAGCTTCTACAGTCTTTTTGTGTTTTGGCACAGCACCGATCGTAGACTTCACTAACGTAATTTTCAAATCTGCCATTTGACTTTACCTCCTATATGATAGAACAAAGTACAGTCTTACTGACTAGCCCAAAATTTCTTCTACGGATCTGCCGCGCATCTGTGCAACTTCATCCGGTGTCTTGATTTCTTTCAGCCCTGCCAGTGTAGCCAATACTACATTCTGTTTGTTGTTGGATCCCAGAGATTTTGTACGGATATTTTTAATTCCGGCCATCTCGATTACCGCACGGGCCGGTCCGCCTGCGATTACTCCGGTACCGCCTGGAGCCTTCTTCAAAAGTACGGATGCACTTCCGAATTTTCCGATTGTATCATGTGTAACACTTTCATTCTCGTCCAATGCTACTGTGATCATATTCTTTGCTGCGTCTTCTTTTCCTTTACGGATTGCCTCCGGAATTTCTGTGGCTTTTCCCAAACCTGCACCAACATGGCCTTTACCATCTCCAACAACTACTAAAGCTGTGAATCTCATGTTACGACCACCTTTTACGACCTTGGTAACACGTTTGATTGATACTACTTTTTCTAATAATTCTAACTTTCCAGCATCAATGCGTTCCTGTCTCATGTGTGTTCTCCCTTCCTAGAAATTCAGTCCAGCTTCTCTAGCTGCGTCTGCCAATGCTTTCACTTTTCCCTGATAGATAAATCCGCCTCTGTCGAATACCACTTCTGTGATACCTTTTTCTTTGGCTTTCTCTGCGATTACCTTACCCAGATATGCTGCTGCATCAACGTTGTTCGTTTTTTCCAGTTCTGCTTTCACATCTTTCTGAAGAGTGGAAGCGGCAACCAGAGTATTGCCAACCGTATCATCAATAATCTGTGCATACATGTGATTATTGCTTCTGAACACAGCCAGACGTGGTCTTTCTGTTGTTCCGCTGAAACGGTTACGTAATTTCAAATGTTTTTTTCTGCGAACTTCGCTTCTTGATTTCTTGCTAACCAATTTTCACACCCTCCTTAATTATTTTTTACCAGTCTTACCAACTTTACGTCTGATCACTTCATCAGCATACTTGATTCCCTTGCCCTTATATGGCTCAGGTCTTCTCTTGTCTCTGATCTCAGCTGCGTACTGGCCGACTTTTTCTTTATCAATACCCTTAACGGTGATTTTATTCTGACCTTCCAGAACGGACTCGATGCCTTCCGGATCGATCATTTCAACCGGGTGTGAATAACCAAGGCTCAGTGTAAGCTTGTTACCGGATTTTGCTGCTCTGTAACCAACACCGTTGATTTCCAAAACCTTCTCATATCCTGCAGTAACACCGACAACCATGTTGTTGATCAGTGTTCTTGTCAGGCCGTGAAGAGATTTCATTTTCTTCAGATCGTTCGGTCTTGTAACAACGATTGTGTCTCCTTCCTGTTTGATTTCCATTTCAACCGGAAGTTCTTTTGTCAGAGTTCCTTTTGGACCTTTTACAGTCACAACATTTTTGTCTGCGATTTCAACAGTTACTCCTGCCGGGATCGCAACGGGCAGTCTTCCTATACGTGACATACCTGTTTCCTCCTTAACTTAGATTCTCGGAATGGGGCTTTGCCCACTCTGTTTTCAGTTACCGTTCACACTTAATGAGGTTTTCCACGAATTTAGTGTGAACGTACACCTCGATTCTTGGTGAGGTCCTTTCGAACCTAGTATCGAGAGTGTTTCCTCTGCTGTTCACACTTAATGAGGTTTTCCACGAATTTAGTGTGAACTCGACATTAAATGTGTTTCTATTTTATACATAGTATAAACATGATGATGCTAAGTGCTTTTCCCTTCGGTTTAAGGTTGTTCTTCTCGCTTTGCTCGAAGAACGGCCTTCGCACTAAGCTCAAAAATACTTCGCTAAGTGCTCAGTGCCTACCATACAAAGCACAGTACTTCGCCGCCTACGCCAAGTTTTCTGGCTTCTTTGTCTGTGATTACGCCTTTGTTTGTGGAAACGATAGCTGTTCCCAGTCCGCCAAGTACTTTCGGCATCTCGGCGCTGTTTGCATATACACGAAGTCCCGGTTTGGAGATTCTCTTCAGTCCGGAAATAACTTTTTCGTTTTTATCTTTGCCATATTTCAGCACGATTCTGATTGTTTTGAAGTTTCCGTCTTCAACCAGATCATATTTCTCGATATAACCTTCGTTTACCAGAATGTCCGCAATGGCAATCTTCATCTTAGATGAGGGAACGTCTACTGTATCATGTTTTGCAGTATTTGCGTTACGGATTCTTGTAAGCATATCTGCAATTGGATCGCTCATAGTCATATGGAAGTATCCTCCTTCTATTTTTTCAATCTATTGTCCTGCCGCAGGCAGGGTAGTTCTTTTCACCTTACTCAAAGAACGGCTTTCGCGTCGATCCGCCTTTCTTTCCTGCTCCGCCGCTTGTTCCGTGCGCCTAAGCTCATCTTTCGCCTTTGGCTCGGATTCGCTAACGCTTGGGAACGGCTTTCGCACTAGGCTCAAAAGGACTTCGCCAAGTGCTCAATGCCTAAGCCTACCAGCTTGCTTTTTTAACGCCTGGGATCTGTCCTTTGTATGCCAGTTCACGGAAGCAAACACGGCAGATTCCATATTTTCTCAAATATGCATGCGGACGTCCGCAGATTCTGCAGCGGCTGTACTCTCTTGTTGAAAATTTTGCTTTGCGCTGCTGTTTAATTTTCATTGATGTCTTAGCCATGAATCTTCCTCCTTTTATTTTTTGAATGGCATATTGAACTGAGTCAATAATTCACGAGCTTCTTCGTCGGTTTTGGCTGTTGTAACAAAGATGACATCCATACCTCTGACTTTGTCGATCTTATCATATTCGATTTCCGGGAAGATCAGCTGCTCTTTAATTCCGAGTGCGTAGTTTCCTCTTCCGTCAAATGCGTTCGGGTTTACTCCACGGAAGTCACGTACACGCGGAAGTGCAAGATTGATCAGGCGGTCTGCGAATTCATACATTCTTTCGCCTCTCAGAGTAACCTTGCATCCGATGGACATACCCTCACGGATCTTGAAGTTTGCCACAGAATTTTTAGCCTTTGTAACTACAGCCTTCTGTCCTGCGATCTTCTCCATATCAGCGATAGCTGATTCCAACGCTTTGGAATTGTCTTTAGCTTCGCCAACGCCCATGTTGATGACAATTTTGTCAAGCTTCGGCACTTCCATAATATTTTTATATCCAAATTTTTTGATCATTGCATCAACGATCTCATTTTGATACTGTTCTTTCAGTCTGCTCAAAGTTCTGGCCTCCTTCCTCAAAATTAGTCAATCACTTTTTCTTTGTTGTGTTTTTTTGCAACACGCACTTTTTTTCCGTCTACTACTTTAAAACCAATTCTTGTAACTTCTCCATCCAACAGATACATAACGTTGGAAATGTCGATCGGTCCTTCCTGACGGACGATTCCGCCATTCTGATTCTCCATGGTCGGTTTTGTGTGCTTTGTCAGCATATTGACACCTTCAACCAGAACGGTACCATTTTTTTTATTAACAGCAAGAACTTTGCCTTCGTCGCCTTTACTTGTGCCGGCGATCACTCTGACCATGTCGCCTTTTTTAATCTTAATTGTTGACATATTCAAGCACCCCCCTTACAGTACTTCCGGAGCCAGGGAAACAATCTTCATGAAGTGTTTGTCTCTAAGCTCTCTTGCTACTGGTCCAAAAATACGTGTTCCACGTGGATTTAAATCATCTTTTATAATTACAGCAGCATTTTCATCGAATCTGATATAGGAACCGTCTTTACGGCGAGCACCTTTTACAGTACGGACAACTACGGCTTTCACAACGTCGCCTTTTTTAACAACGCCGCCTGGTGTTGCATCTTTAACAGTCGCAACGATCACGTCACCGATACTTGCATATCTTCTTGTAGAACCACCCATTACACGAATGCAAAGTAATTCTTTCGCGCCTGTGTTGTCTGCTACTTTAAGTCTGCTTTCTTGTTGTATCATGCAGGTAAACCTCCTTCTATATACTCGAGTAAGCGAACAGCTTATTTCGCTTTTTCCATAATTTCAACAAGTCTCCATCTCTTATCTTTGGAAAGAGGTCTTGTCTCCATAACTTTAACGATATCACCAACATTGCACTCATTCTGTTCATCATGAGCTTTCAATTTATAAGTTCTTTTTACGATTTTCTTATAAAGTGGATGTTTCACGTGGTCTTCTACAGCAACAACGACTGTTTTGTCCATTTTATTGCTGATCACTTTACCTGTACGTGTTTTTCTCAAATTTCTTTCTTCCACAGCTTTACTCCTTTCGGCCTGCCTCTGTAATCAGAGTCTGGATTCTGGCAATATTTTTTCTGACTTCCTTAATTCTGCTTGTGTTCTCCAACTGGTTTGTTGCATTCTGGAATCTCAGATTGAAAAGCTCTTTCTTAGCAGCTACTAATTCTTCATTTAATTCCTGTACGGACTTTGTTCTTAAATCATCTACAAATGTATTAATTTTCACTGTTATCACCGCCTTCTAATTCTGCGCGAGAAACGACTTTGCATTTGCAAGGTAATTTGTGCATTGCAAGACGAAGAGCTTCTCTGGCCACTTCTTCAGGTACTCCTGCAATCTCGAACATTACACGACCTGGTTTTACTACTGCTACCCAGTACTCCAATGCTCCTTTTCCTTTACCCATTCGAGTTTCTGCTGGTTTTGCTGTTACTGGTTTGTCCGGGAAAATTTTAATCCAAACTTTACCGCCACGTTTGATATAACGAGTCATAGCGACACGGGCTGCCTCGATCTGGTTGGAACGGATCCAGCAAGGTTCCATTGCAACGATACCGTATTCACCGTGTACGATCTTGTTCCCTCTGAGGGCTTTACCCTTCATAGTGCCACGGAACTGTTTACGACGTTTTACTCTTTTTGGCATTAACATTATTTATCGCTCCCTTCCTTATCTGCTTTAGTCGGAAGAACTTCGCCTTTGTAAATCCAAACCTTTACACCGACTTTTCCGTAAGT
>CAKRWZ010000069.1 GCA_934418295.1 uncultured Mediterraneibacter sp. | reverse complement strand
GTCCATGCTGAACCCAGGGGCTGCCCTGTCGGAAATAAACGCCGGAAAAACACTGCGGATACCTGACCGGTAGCTGCATTTTACACAAGCGTAATGCTTTTTTGTGCACACACACAAACCCGCTAGCCATTGGCTAACGGGTTTTGTCTGTTTAGGTTATTTAAAAGAATGAGAGAAATAGGCATCTTCTATGCCTTTTGAGGGGGTAGATAGTTGTTTTTCAACTATCTGACGTTAAGTATAACGGGCAATTGTGTTCAAAGTATGTTTAAAGTATGAAAGAATTCGAATCTTTCTTATGAAATTCTTACGGAATCCTAACTTTTTTCTCTACAATACAATTACCGGAAATACAAAAGTCACCGTGTAAAGAATGCCGCTGCGATCGCTCCCGGACCCACGTGGGTGCCGATTACACTTCCGATGGATGTATAGCGAATCTGGTTGAGTCCCTTCTCCCACAGCTTGTGGCTGTCTTGGATATACTTTACAAGCAGCGCATCCGACAGCCCGGTATAGCCCAACAATACCGGCTTCCCAAAATCTACGCCTCCGGATTTTTCAATCTCCTGTATCAGCAGATTATTTCCCATTTTGGATCCTCTGGCTTTTCCCAGAATCCGTATTTCTCCCTCCACCAACGAAATAACCGGTTTTATTCTCAGCATGGTTCCTGCAAAAGCTGCCGTTTTTGAAATCCGTCCTCCCCTTTTCAAATACTCCAATGTATCTACCAGTGCTACGATCACAATTTTTTTCTTTTCTTCTTCCAGTCTTTCAGCGATCTCCCGGGCTCCCAGGCCCTGATCCGACAGCCTCAACGCCAGTTCCACTAAAATGCCGCTTCCTACCGCTGCGCTCTCGCTGTCCACTATGTAAATATTTTCATATTCTTCAGCAGCGATCATCGCACTCTGATAGGTTCCGGACAGCTTAGAGGCCAATGTGATGACCACCGCACTCTCTCCGGCTTGTTTGACTTCTTCAAAGGCTCCGATAAAAGCTGCCGGCGTCGCCTGACTTGTGGTAGGCAGTACATCGCTTTCCACCAATTTCTCATAAAAGGTTTTGTGATCAATGGTCACACCATCGATACATTCTTCCTCTCCAAAATGAACGGTAAGCGGGATTACTGTCACTCTCTCCTTTACCTCAGGCATCATATCTGCTGTAGAGTCTGTAATAATTCTTGTATTCATAAACTTTGATCCTTTCTTTTTCGGTCTCGCAGTACAAGCTATATATCTGCGGGTATTATTCATATGTTTTTGCCACAGCTTCCAGGCTTTCACTGACCGAGGTAAGCTTCCGGTAAAAATCAACCCGTTCCGCCTCCGTCATGGTGGAGCTGATCCTTGCAAGCACTTCATTGATCTTGTCTGCAATCCGTTTGCCTGCCTCTTTGCCCTTTTGGGTCAAAAAAAGCGGGCTTTTATAGCGTTTACTTTCCTTTGTCTCACAGGTCAGATAACCGTTCGCCTCCAAATACTCAACCGCCCTGGAAATTGTCGCTTTATCCTCTGCACACTTTCCGCATAAATCTGCAGCGATCAATCCTTCCTTCGTGTATAAATAATACAAACAGGAAATGTGCACGCTTCTCAGCTTATAAACCGCCATTTCTTCATTTTTAATCTTTCGTATATTCCGGTTGATCCGATTGATCAATACGGTAAATGTTTCAAATCTCTCGTCCATACACCTACACCTCTTCCCCCACACTTCTTTCTATACACTTTTCTCCTTTCGGCGTTTAATGTTGAAACTTCAACAAGTTTATCTCATACTTGTTGAAATGTCAACAAGTTTTTGAATTTCCCAAACAATGCGAAAACCCGCCAGCCTTTCGGCCAACGGGTTCTTCGTTGTTGTTATAGTTATCTAAAGGAATGAGAGTAAAGTGTGACAATCGCTTCGTGATTGTCTGTACTTTATGAGGGGGGATAGTTGCTCTATCAACTATCTGTAATTACTATAATATACAAATGTGTACAAACTATGTTGTGTTTATAAAAGATTTCATAAATTTATAACCAAATTCTTAACAAAGCATAATCATAATCTTTTCTGAAGCCACTCATAAAGATCCTGGTAGACTCTCTCTTTGATTTCTTCGTTGAGAAGCTCATGTCTGGCATCCGGATAAAGCTGCAGTGTTACATCCTTTATCCCGACCTTTTTATAGGTATCGTAGATCTTTCTGACACCTTTTCCAAAATCACCCACCGGATCATCAATCCCTGCCGCCAGCAGAATCGGCAGATTTTTCGGGATCATAAAGACCGCCTCTTTTCTGCGGATCTTCCGCATCCCCTTCATCATATTATAATAAGCATTTACTGTAAAAGTAAAAGAACAAAGGGGATCCTTGATATAAATCTCCAGCTGCTGCTGGTCGCTGGTCACCCAGTCTGCGCGGGTTTTATTCGGGCGGAACTTTCGATTATAGGAGCCGATCGCCATGCTCCCGACCAGCTTGCTGTGATAATGCCATCCTCTAAACAACGCTGCTATCCTGCAGACAGTCTGCCCTGTCGCATAGGTCAGGCCGGAATGATCTGCCGTAACACCAAGCAGGATCACTCCCTGCAAACCTGCCCCATAGGTCTGCATATATTGTCTGGACAGTGCAGAACCCATGCTGTGTCCGATCAAAAAATAAGGCACATCCGGATACTTTTTCTGCGTCCGCTGTCGGAGCGTATGCATGTCCCCGATCAGACACGCATTGCCGTAACGGTCACTGAAATACCCATATTCCGATTTGCTCTGAACCGATTTTCCATGACCCAAATGATCATTTCCCACCACATAAAAACCACGTTCACACAAATAGGAAGCAAAATCATCATACCGGTCAATATACTCCACCATACCGTGACACAGTTGTACCACCGCTTTTATCTCCCCGTCCGGGATCCACTCAATCGTATGGATTTCTGTATTTCCATCTTTAGACGGATAGTAAAATTCATCTTTTTTCATCACGTATCGAAGCCTCTTATCTGTCTTCTATTTTTGTATATTCGCGATAAGGCGCCAGCGGCATATATGCCGGGCGGATGATCTTATCTACATTCTTCAGCTCTTCCAATCTATGCGCACTCCAGCCGACAATACGGGCCGCTGCAAAAATAGGTGTGTAGAGCTGACTCGGCAGCCCCAGCATGCCATAAACCAGGCCACTGTAAAAATCCACATTGGCGTTGACGCCTTTGTACATCTTCCGTTCTTTGGCAATAACTTCCGGAGCCATCCTCTCTACCATCGCATAGAGATTATATTCCTTTTCATATCCCTTTTCCTTCGCCAGACGTTTGACAAACTTTTTGAAAATGTCGGCACGAGGATCCGAAATTGAGTAAACCGCATGACCCATTCCATAGATCAGACCTTTCCGGTCAAAGGCTTCTTTCCGGAGAAGCGCCCGCAGATAACTGCGTACCTCCTCTTCATCCTCCCAGTCTTTTACGGCAACCTTCATATCATCAAACATCTGCGTAACCTTGACGTTGGCACCGCCGTGCTTTGGTCCTTTCAGGGAAGCCATCGCCGCTGCGATCGTGGAATATGTATCCGTGCCGGAAGACGTTACCACATGAGTCGTAAAGGTTGAATTGTTTCCGCCGCCGTGATCCATATGAAGAACTAATGCCATGTCCAGAATCTGTGCTTCCAGCTTCGTATATTTTCTGTCCTCTCTCAGCATCATCAAAATATTTTCTGCCATAGACAGCTTCGGATCCGGCGCATAAATGTACAAATCTTGCCCTTTTTTATAATTATAGGCATGATACCCATATACCATCAGCATCGGAAATTGACTGATCAGATTCAGACATTGGCGCAACACATTGGGAATCGTAGTGTCATCCGCCTTTTCGTCATGAGAATACAGATTCAAAATATACCGGGAAATATTATTCATCATATCCCTGCTTGGAGCTTTCATGATTACATCCCGCACAAAGTTGGGCGGCAAAGATCTTCTTTCCGCCAAAAGCACCCTGAATTTTTCTTCCTCCTGCACGCTTGGCAATTTTCCAAACAGCAACAGATATGCAATCTCCTCAAACCCCGGTCGTTTTTCTGACAGGAAGCCTTTCACCAGATCTTTGATGTTATATCCGCGATAATAAAGATTTCCCGCACAGGGAACTTCCTCACCGTTCACGATCTTTTTGGCACAAACGTCCGAAATGTTTGTCAGCCCCGCAAGAACTCCCTTTCCGTTCAGATCACGAAGACCTCGATTTACTTTATATTTTGTAAAGAGCTCTTTGTCGATGTCATTATTCTTTTCGCAAAGCTCTGCCAGTTCCTGAATTTTTTCTGTATTTTCAAACAATTTTGCGTCGATAGAATCTGTCATATATTGTCTCCTCTCGTAAAATGTGACCATAGTCCTTAATTTCATTATTATATCGAAAATCCGCCTTTTATACAACTTTCCAAGTATTAAATCTTTGTGAAATACTACAACGGCAGCAAGCTCTTGCCTGCTGCCATTCCTGTTTTTTTGTTTTATTGCGGATCTGAAAATGTCGTCTGCTCCGTTTTTACAGGAGCGTCTTTCTCCAGGATCTCCATAAACTCTTCTCCTGTGATGGTTTCTTTTTCATACAGATATTTTGCCAGTTCATCCAGCTTTTCTCTGTCTGCCAGCAGAATCTGCCGTGCTTTTTCATGCTGTGCTTTCACCAGCTCTACCACCTTATGATCAATCTCGCGCTGCGTCTCCGGTGCACAGTTCAAAGAAGCATCCCCACCCAGATACTGGTTAGTTACCGTTTCCATGGCAACCATATCGAAATCATCGTTCATACCATATCTCGTGATCATGGCACGGGCCAGCTTCGTCGCCTGCTCGATATCGTTGGAAGCCCCTGTCGTCACTTCCCCAAACACCACTTCTTCTGCGGAGCGGCCTGCCGTCAAAGTTGCGATCTTATTTTCCAGTTCTTCTTTTGTCATCAGATATTTTTCGCCTTTATCTACCTGCATGGTGTAACCTAATGCGCCGGATGTTCGCGGGATGATGGTGATCTTCTGAACCGGTGCGGAAGCCGTCTGTCTGGCTGCCACCAGGGCATGTCCGATCTCATGGTAAGATACCACCCATTTTTCATGATTGGAAAGGACCGCATTTTTCTTCTGATATCCTGCGATTACGACCTCAATACTTTCCTCCAGGTCTGCTTCCGTCACATACTTTCTTCCGTCACGCACTGCCCTCAGCGCTGCCTCATTGATCATGTTTGCCAGCTCCGCGCCGGACGCTCCGGATGCCATACGGGCGATGGTGTGGAAGTCCACGTCGTCTGAAAGTTTGATCTTTTTCGCATGTACTTTCAGGATGGCTTCTCTTCCCTTCAGATCCGGCAGTTCTACCGGCACCCGTCTGTCAAAACGTCCCGGTCTGGTCAGGGCCGGATCCAGAGATTCCGGACGGTTCGTTGCCGCCAGGATCACAACGCCTGTATTTTCCTCAAAACCGTCCATCTCTGTCAGCAGCTGGTTCAAAGTCTGCTCCCTCTCATCGTTGCCACCGATCTGTCCGTCACGTTTCTTCCCGATGGTATCGATCTCGTCGATGAAAACAATACACGGAGCTTTTTCTTTGGCCTGTTTGAAAAGATCTCTCACTTTTGACGCACCCATACCTACAAACATTTCCACAAATTCCGAACCGGAGATGGAAAAGAACGGTACTCTCGCCTCTCCGGCAACCGCCTTTGCCAGCATGGTTTTTCCGGTTCCCGGAGGGCCTACCAGCAGAAGTCCTTTCGGCATAGAAGCACCTACTTCTGTGTATTTCTGCGTATTGTGCAGATAGTCTACGATCTCCGCCAGACTTTCCTTGGCCTCGTCCTCTCCTGCCACATCATCAAAACGGATCCCCTCCGTGGACTGCACGTAAACCTTGGCATTGCTCTTGCCCATTCCGAAAGCCATGGAGTTTGCCCCACCCATTTGCTTCATCAATTTTTTGCTCAAATAATGTCCCAGCAATGTAAAGATAAGTAACGGTACAATCGCTGTCAGCAACACGCTCAGCAGCGGCGACATAGTCTGATCCATATCTTTATCAAATGTTGCTCCGCTTTTATAAAGCCGCTCTGTCAGGTTCGGATCATCCATGACACTGGTTTTATAAAGATTTTTGTCGTCTTTATCGGAAAACAGAATCTGCTCGTCTTCTACCTGGACATGCCCGATCTTTTTCTCCTCGATCATTTTCATAAAGGTACCGTAATCTACCTCTGTCGTCCGTTTCTGGGTCAGCAGCGGTGTCACAAAAACATTAAACAATATCAGCACCAAAAGCACGATCCCGTAATAATAGATCAACGGCTTTTTGGGACTCTTCACTTCTTTCATGCCAAGCTCTCCTCTCGTCATTCTATCCGAATCCACTGCAAAGCAGCAATTCTGTCCTCTATATATTTTGTACGTTCTTGTTATATCACAAAAAGTTAGCACTCGCAACATCCGAGTGCTAACTTTATATTTATTTAATACTTATTGCAGTACAGTTCCGTCTGCCAATGTAATAGTATAACCGTTAAACTGGATCGTTCCGTTGTTTTCCAGCGTGCTGATCGTACAATTTCCGGTAAGTACCCAAGTGCTTCCTTCTTCCACCGTCACTGCTGCGTTGTTGTCTACAGCAGTTCCGCCCTGGCATAGTCCAGCGCTTCTTCTCCGTCATAGACCGCATCTACGATATACTTATGATACATCAAAATATCCACAACTGCCTCAGACATAGCTTTTTCGTCTTCCGCATACAGCAGTTTCATCTCAATATGCCTCCGTCCAATCCTTCAAAAACTTCCAAAGGGTCTTTGCCCCGTCGATCTTATAACATTCCTCGCCTGCTTTCAGGTTGTGCATGTTGAAAGCAAAACAATAAGTCTCTCCGGATTTCATGACAAAAGCCACTTCATCTCCTGCATCGGCCGCTTCTTCCTCTGTTGTCTCCAGCACCTTTATCTCCTCCAAAGCCCGAAAAAGCGCCTCTGTTTTTTCCGCATTATCGGCGAGGATATAGGTGTCTGCTGTCTCATACTCTCTCTGATAACGGATCTCTTCCACCTGTTCTGCCCGGAAGTTCTCTGCAAACTCTTCGGCTTCTTTGCCGCAGACTTCAAACACAGTCCGATACGTCTCCGTCTGCTCCGTTCCTTTCTTCCCACTTTTCTTCCCGCAGCCTGTCAAAATCGCTCCTATCAACAGAACAGCTGCTCCTGCCAGACAGAATACCCGGCCCCATCCTCCGAATTTCCTTGTCCTTTGCCCGTTTACTTTTTGTCCGTTTGCCTTTCGTCCGATTACCTTTTGCTCATTTTCTTTCTTGCCATGCATCCGTCTCAGCCCCCTTTTCATTTATACATCTTTTTTCGGGTTCCATTCATAATAAAACTGCAGAAGACTCACCCGTCCTTTCGTGTCCGTTTTTTCATTTAACGTCCCGATATAACGGTATAACGCCGCCCTGGAAACCGACAGGTGTTCTGCGATTTCCTGCACACTTCCGTCCCAGGTCAGCATGCCTTTTAACACTTCTTTCTCCCGGTCTGTCAACGCAAACCGTTCCGCAAATAATTCTACTTTTTCCGGCATATCGTTGATTTTTGCCTCTTCCTCTTCCCGCTCCAAGGCTACCAGCAGGTTAATGGACACACTGGCGGCTGCAAACAAGACCAGGATCACACCGGTCATCACGATGTCATTTTCAAAGCTCAAAAGATAGACCGTCACTTCCGTTATGGCGAAAGAGCACAGATTGTTGACCGTCCTTCCCATTCCTGCCCACAGCTCCGGCGTTTTCATTTTCGGCGCCGCTTCCATGAAGCTGACTGTAAAGTACACGGCAAAGAAGCCGGCGGATAAGTAAAACGCCAAAAGTCCCAGTAAAAATGGCCCGCCAAAACGAATAACGGTCACGCAGATCACCGAAAGCACCATCACACAGTACATGATCAGATTCCGATGCCGATGTTCCCGCCAATCAAACAGAAGCCCTGCCAGCAGCCCGCTGCCTCCCAGAAAAAGCCGGGGCCACTGTCCGATATCCACCTGACCGGATGCGTGTGCCATGGTCACCGCATTATCCAGCATCGAAAAAATACAAGTCATCAGACACACGATCACAATCATCAGGGTCACCTTTCTCCGCGACGCTTTTTGTTCTTCCCTTCTATCTTCTACAGAATTTTTCCCAGAATAATCCGCAGAATCGCTGGCAGCCCCGGTGTCCTCTCCCCTTGTTTCAGGCAGCATACGTTTTGCTCCCGCTGCCATTCCCCCAAAAAGGAAGATCATTCCTGCCAGAACCACTGCCTCTATCCATTCGTTTCCGGAAACGCTATGATTGGAAAACTGCAAAAGAATGCCGATAGCATAAGCAGCTCCTGCCATCCTTCCCAAGGCAGTGCTTCCCTGCTGAAGCCGGGCACAAATATCATGTGCTGCCGCTCCCAAAACACCCAACAGGAAAAACAGCAGCACCCCCAACAGGAGCATCCAGCTCCAGGAGAGATTGCCAAACAGCCCAAGTAACAACCCCACAGACACAATTCCGGAGATTCCCAAAAGATAATGGACTGTTTTTTCTTTCAAATAATGCATCAAAAGTCCATAGGCCAAAAACCCGGCTGCACTGATCCCCAGGATGCACCCTTGTGCCGCCACTACCCCCTCGGAATCGGTCACCAGCGCCATCCGATTGTCAAATATGTATTCTATGCCCAGAAAAACAAAGAAAAACCCACCCAAAATTCCTATAAAATACAAGGCTTTCTTTTCTTTTGCCCTTTCTCTGTCTGCTGTTCCTTGTTTTTTCTCTGTCGTCTGTTCCATCCGTTCTTGCCTGCGCCTCTTTCTTTTGTATTTTCACCCGCAATGCCTCGGGTGTTCCTGAATTGATTTTATTATAATCCATCCCCGGTTTTTCATCTACCCTGAATTCTTTTTTCCATTCTTTCAAAGTACCTTTTCTTCCTGCTTTGCTTTCCTTTGAACTGTTTTGATCTTCTTCGAAAATCCCCTTGACTTCTCCCTTGGCTCCCGTGGTAAAATCAAATAAAAGAGAGGTTCAGATCAAAGGAGGAGATTTCTTATGAGAAAAAATTTTGGTGCCAAACCTTACACCTATCCACAGCCGGTTTATATCCTTGCAACTTACGGGGAAGACGGAACTCCGGACGCCATGAACGCCGCATGGGGCGGCATCAGTCAAAACACTGAGCTTACCATGTGCATCAGCCTGGGACATAAAACCACCGAAAACATTCTGAAACGGAAAGCCTTTACCGTCAGCATTGCAGATACCGCACATATGACGGCCTGCGATTATGTCGGGATCGTCTCCGGAAATGATGTGCCGGACAAGTTTGAAAAAGCCGGCTTTCACGCCCTGAAATCCGAATTTGTTGATGCCCCGCTGATCGAAGAACTGCCTGTCGCTGTAGAATGCCGTCTCAAAAGCTACGACAAAGAGACCCACCGTCTGGTAGGTGAGATTGTCAATGTCTGCGCAGACGAACGGGTACTGGACGCCGCCGGAAATGTAGACGTCGCAAAAGTACAGCCAATCACCTTCGATCCTTTCAACAACACCTACGTTGCATTAGGCGACATTGTCGGAAAAGCATTCCATGACGGTGCCGAACTGAAATAAAACAAGGCGTATTTTCCTTGTTTTCATACAAAACTGGCCGTATCTCTCCGGTTTTTCCGGTTATTGAGATACGGCCTTTTTTCGTTTTATAGCTGATTCTATAATTCT
>CAKRWZ010000068.1 GCA_934418295.1 uncultured Mediterraneibacter sp. | reverse complement strand
CTGTAAGGCCGCCCAATGACATACCTATAGATACAATGATTCCAAATACGAAAAGCTTCTCAACTCCTGCTGCAATACCGGTTACATTAGCGATACCTTTGATTGCAAATACCAGTACAAATGTAGCGATCGCTTCATTGAAAATATTCAGTCCCATATTCGGAACAGCCGGACCTGTAGCGAATACTCCCAGCTTTGTACCCGGATCTTCCGTTGCATCAAACTGGCTCTTAAACATAAGGTAAACGATGACGGCTCCTACGAATGCGCCTGCTATCTGAGCAACAATATAGCCGGGCACCAAAGCCCAGTCAAAGCTTCCGTCAACAGCAAGTGCAAGTGTCAGTGCCGGATTAAAGGATGCTCCTGAAGCTTCACCGAAAATAAATGCCGGTACCATAACTGCAAGACCCCAAGCTAATGTGATTTGTACTGTTCCGCCACCTTTCATACCTGATTTATTCAGATTCACGTTACAGCAGACACCATCACCAAGAATAATAAGCAACATTGTGCCCAAAAACTCTGCTATATAAGCTAACATTTCTTTTCCCCCTTTACTTGAGAAATTATTGCGTTCACTTTCGTGTAATCATTTCATCTTAAATAACCACTATGCTTTTAGTTAAATAAATCGATTAGTCCTCTTTTGCCCAGCCATATGCACATTTGACAGCTTTATTCCATCCTTTGATCATGGAAGCTCTCTTCTCCTCAGAAATTTCCGGCTCGAAAGATCTGTCAATTGCCCAGTTCTTGATAACGTCTTCTTTGCTTGCCCAATATCCGACTGCAAGACCTGCCAGATAAGCAGCACCCATGGCTGTTGTCTCAACACAAACCGGACGGTTAACCGGAGCATTACTGATATCAGCCTGTTCCTGCATCAGGAAGTTGTTTGCACTTGCGCCACCGTCAACCTTCAGGGCTGCCAGTTTGATTCCTGCATCTGCTTCCATTGCGGAAAGAACGTCATTTACCTGGTATGCAAGAGAATCCAGTGTTGCACGGATGATATGATACTTATTGCACCCACGTGTCAGACCTACGATCGTTCCTCTTGCGTACTGATCCCAGTGCGGAGCTCCAAGACCTGTAAATGCCGGTACTACGTAGCATCCGTTTGTATCTTCTACTTTTTTAGCCATATACTCGGAATCCGGTGAAGAATCAACCAATTTTACCTCATCACGAAGCCACTGAATCGCAGCACCTGCCACAAAAATAGAACCTTCCAGAGCATAGTTTACTTTTCCGTCAAGTCCCCATGCGATCGTTGTAACAAGACCATTCTTTGAGAATACCGGTTTTTCACCCGTGTTCATCAAAAGGAAGCATCCTGTTCCGTATGTATTCTTTGCTTCACCAGCTGTGAAACATGTCTGTCCAAACAATGCAGCCTGCTGATCTCCTGCTGCTCCTCCGATCGGAATCGGGCCGCCAAAGAATCCCGGATCTGCTTCACCGTAAATACAGCTTGACGGCTTTGCTTCCGGAAGCATGCATTTTGGAATGTTTAACTCTGCAAGGATCTCGTCATCCCACTGCAATGTGTTAATGTTGAAAAGCATTGTACGGGATGCGTTGGAATAGTCTGTTACATGTACTGCACCTTTTGTCAGTTTCCAGATCAACCATGTTTCAACTGTACCGAAAAGTAACTCGCCCTTTTCTGCTTTTTCACGTGCACCTTCTACATTGTCGAGAATCCATTTGATTTTTGTTCCTGAAAAATAAGCATCAATCACAAGACCGGTTTTTTCTCTGAACTTGTCTGTCAGTCCTTTATCTTTCAGAGAATCGCAATATTCTGAAGTTCTGCGGCACTGCCATACAATTGCATGGTAAATCGGTTTGCCTGTGTTTTTGTCCCATACGATGGAAGTTTCTCTCTGGTTTGTAATACCAATTGCTGCAATGTCAACTGCAGTTGCATTGATATTTGCCATTGCCTGCTGAGCCACTTCTAACTGTGTAGACCAGATTTCATCTGCATCATGCTCAACCCAGCCCGGTTTTGGGAAATACTGCGTAAACTCCTTCTGGGCAACACTGCACATTTCGCCTTTCTCGTTGAACAGAATACAACGGTTGCTCGTGGTTCCTGCGTCTAACGCCATTACATACTTTGCCATGTTTCGTCCTCCTTTGGGAATTATTATTTTGCCAGTTTTTTACTGACGTATATCACTAAAACCTCCCATCACGCATCGGGAGATTCAGCACAGTTTTAAAGCAGCCAGATATCCTGATTACTGGAGGATACAGATATAGCACCCGCCTTCAATGCTCCCATAACATCCTCCTTGTCTGTGATCATACCTCCTGCGATCACCGGAATCTTGCTGTTTGCGCAGATCCTTTTGATAATTTTCGGGATCACACCCGGAAGTACCTCTATAAAATCCGGCCTGCTGTCCGCATGCTGATGTTCCATCAGCTCCACATTGCGAAGCGCTATGGAATCCAGCATAAAGAAACGTAAAACTGTAAATAAGCCTAATTCTTTTCCCCTTTTAATTAATGCGATCTTTGTAGAAATTATTCCATCTGCATAGGTATTATTTTTTATAAAATCTACAGAAATCTCTCTGGAACTGAGTCCAACGATCAAGTCCAGGTGAACCATGGCTATTTTGCCTGCCTCTTTCACCTTTTCAACAATTTTATCGATCGAACAGACGTCTCCAAACAAAATGAAAACTACTTTCAAATCCTCCATCTGACAGCATTTTTCCAGGCCATCATAATCTTTTACAGCCGCTATTACCGGACCACTTTCTACTGCATCATAAAATTCCTGGTTCATTCCTATTCTCCTGTCCCGATATTCAGAGTCTGCCGATACATTTTTCAATTATTTCGGAGTCTAAAAAAGCGCAAGCATCCACTCAACATTTCTGCTGTAAATTCTTGCACTCCCCTTCTCCAACGTGTCTTTCAGTTAAAAAAATTATAGCATAACTCTGTCCTTTTTTCAATATTGCTTTAAATTTTTTACATAAAAAATTTAAAATTCAAAAAAAAACTGGGCATTTTCTACAATTATAAAAGTGAAATCAAAAAGAAGCACCTTTTGCAAACGATACAAAGCCCGCTCGCTTCAGGTGCTTCCTCTTTACTTATTTCACGCCTTTTTTATATTTTTTAGTCTTCATTATAAAGCGTTACCAATTTCTTCAGATATTTATATCTTGCTTTTGCATCCTCTTCATTTTTCTCAAAGAGTCTTGCTGCTTTCTCCGGATTCTGTCTTGTCAAAGCGTTGTAACGAACCTCTCCGTTCAGGAATTCCTGATAATCTCCTGTCGGCTCTTTGCTGTCAAGAATAAATTTCTTTCCTTCTGCTGCCGGATTGTAACGGAAATTGTTCCAATATCCGCATTCTACAGCCAGTGCCTCTTCTGTCTGTGCCTTGCTCATGCCTTTCTTGATTCCGTGATTGATACACGGTGCGTAAGCAATGATCAGGGACGGTCCCGGATATGCCTCTGCCTCTGCGATTGCCTTCACTGTCTGGTTAAAGTCAGCTCCCATGGCGATCTGTGCTACATATACATAGCCGTAACTCATAGCGATGCCTGCCAGGTCTTTCTTCTTTATTTCTTTTCCGCCTGCCGCAAACTGTGCAGTCGCACCGGTGTTGGTCGCTTTGGAAGACTGTCCGCCGGTATTGGAATATACTTCCGTGTCAAATACCATAACGTTGACATCTTCTCCGCTGGCAAGAACGTGGTCTACGCCGCCGAAGCCGATATCGTAAGCCCATCCGTCTCCTCCGAAGATCCACTGGGATTTCTTTGCAAGGAAATCTTTTTCTGCCAGGATTTCTTTTTTCAGAGGAATATCACAGCTGCAGTTTTCCAATGCAGCCACCAGTCTGTCAGATGCTTCTGTATTTTTGGATCCGTCTGCGAAGGTGTCCAGATACGCCTCTGCTGCAGCGATCACTTCTACATTTTCTGCTTTTTCTGCCAGTTCTTCTACTTTGGCTTTCAATCTGTCACGGATCGCTTTCTGTGCCAGGAGCATTCCGTATCCAAACTCTGCGTTATCTTCAAACAAGGAGTTTGACCATGCCGGTCCCTTTCCCTCCGGTGTTACCGTATATGGCGTAGACGGTGAAGAATTTCCCCAGATAGATGTACATCCGGTTGCATTTGCAATATACATTCTGTCACCGAAAAGCTGTGTGATCAATTTAGCATAAGGACTCTCTCCACAGCCTGCACATGCCCCGGAGAACTCAAGCAGCGGCTGTTTAAACTGGCTTCCCTTCACGGTGGTCTCTTTGAATTTTGCAACCACTTCCGGTTTTACCGGAATCTTTACGCCATAATCAAATACTTCCTGGGAAGCCATGTTGGCTTCCATATTTTCCATGACAAGTGCTTTTTCTCCTTTTTTACCCGGACATACATTTACACAAGATCCACAGCCTGTACAATCCAAAGCAGATACGACCATTGTAAATTTCATCTCCGGCATACCGATCATATCGATTGCTTTTGTTCCTTCCGGAGCTTTTTTCAGTTCTTCTTCTGTCAACGCTACCGGACGAATAACCGCATGTGGACAGACATACGCACACCGGTTGCACTGGATACAGTTTTCCTCTTTCCAAACCGGAATATCTACGGCAATACCACGCTTCTCATAAGCAGAGGATCCGGATGGTGTCGAACCGTCTGCATATTCCGTAAAGCAAGATACCGGAAGTGTATTTCCCTCCTGAGAATTTACTTTTACCTGAATCTTTTTCACAAAATCCACAACATCTTTTCTGCCATCTTTGATCGTCGGTGCAAACAATCCTTCGTCCGGACAGCTTCTCCAAGAAGCCGGCACCTGTACTTCAACAACTTTCTTTGCACCGGCATCGATCGCATCATAGTTCATCTGTACGATCTTATCCCCTTTTCTTCCGTAAGTCTTTTTAGCCGCCGTTTTCATCAGCTGAATAGCTTCTTCCTCCGGAATGATGTTTGCCAGCTTGAAGAATGCAGACTGCAGAACCGTATTGATACGTCCGCCCAGTCCAATCTCTTTTCCGATCTTGATTCCGTCGATCGTATAGAATTTGATATTGTGATCTGCGATATATGCTTTTACCTGCCCCGGCAGATGCTTCTCAATCTCTTCCATATTCCAAGGACAATTCAAAAGGAACGTCCCTCCGTCTACCAACTCCTGTACCATATTATATTTGTGTACATAGGACGGATTGTGGCATGCCACAAAATTTGCCTGATGGATCAAATAAGTGGATTTGATCGGTTTTTTACCGAAACGAAGATGAGACATGGTTACTCCGCCGGACTTTTTGGAATCATAATCAAAGTATGCCTGGGCATACATATCCGTATTATCTCCGATAATTTTGATAGAGTTTTTATTTGCCCCGACTGTACCGTCTGCTCCCAGACCCCAGAATTTACAGTTAATTGTTCCATCCGGTGTCGTCACAAGAGCCGGTCCCTCTTCCAGGGACAGATGTGACACATCATCTTTAATACCAATCGTAAACTGATGTTTCTCTGTATTTTTATATACTGCAACGATCTGTGCCGGTGTCGTATCCTTCGATCCCAGTCCGTAACGACCTGTAGAAACCGGTACTGTGTCGAACTTAGATCCTTTCAAAGCAGCTACCACGTCCAGATACAATGGTTCTCCGATTGCACCCGGCTCTTTTGTTCTGTCAAGCACGGAAATCCGCTTTACAGTATCCGGAATCACATCGATCAAAGCCTTTGCACAAAACGGTCTGTAAAGACGTACTTTTACTACGCCGACTTTTTCACCAGCTGCTCTGAGGTAATCAACTGTCTCTTCAATCGTATCGCACACAGAACCCATTGCGATGATGATATGCTCTGCATCCTCTGCTCCGTAATAATTAAACAACTTATAATCCGTACCGATTTTTTCATTAACCTTATCCATGTATTCCTGTACAATTGCCGGAAACGCATCGTAATAAGAATTGCAAGCCTCTCTTGCCTGGAAAAAGATATCCGGATTCTGTGCAGAGCCACGCTGGCACGGATGGTTTGGATTCAATGCATGTGCACGGAATTTTGCCAGCGCTTCCTTGTCCAGCATATCATCCAGATCTGCATAATCCCAAGTTTCAATTTTCTGTATCTCATGGGAGGTACGAAAACCGTCAAAAAAGTTGATTACCGGAAGCTGCCCTTTCAAAGCTGCACAATGTGCTACCGGAGCCAGATCCATAACTTCCTGTACGCTGGATTCACAAAGCATTGCTGCACCTGTCTGACGACAAGCATAAACGTCTGAATGGTCTCCGAAAATAGAAAGTGCATGAGTTGCCAAAGCTCGGGCTGACACGTGGAACACACCCGGGAGCTGCTCTCCTGCCACTTTGTAAAGATTCGGAATCATTAAAAGCAGACCCTGAGAAGCCGTAAACGTAGTTGTCATTGCACCTGCTGATAACGCGCCATGAACCGCACCTGCCGCGCCCCCTTCAGACTGCATCTCTGTTACCTTCACGGTCTGTCCGTATATGTTCTTTCTCCCCTCGGTCGCCCACTCGTCCACGTGCTCGGGCATCACTGACGAAGGCGTGATCGGATAAATCGCAGCTACTTCCGTATAGGCATAAGCTACGTGTGCCGCTGCTTGGTTTCCATCCATAGTCTTCATTTTTCTTGCCATAATTATTCCTCCGAAACTTTTCATAAATAAACAGCTGAAAACACTTGTATAGAATCAAGTATAAAATAACTTATTTAAAAAGTCTATTGTGATTTTTTCCAAAACAATTACCCTTAATTTCCTGTTTTCCAGCATTTTATGCTTTTTTTCTCTTGTATACCATCAATGCTCCTGTCGCCAAAACGATCACACCGGCCAGCACCTGCGACACGGGCCAGCCAATTCCCGGCAGCAAAAGCTGATCTGTCCGAAGTCCTTCAATCCAAACTCTTCCCAGACCATATCCAAAAAGATATATCAAAAACAGTTCTCCGTCATACCGTTTCCGTTTTCTCCAGAAAAACAAAACAAGCAGGACAAGCAGACACCAGAAAGACTCATACAAAAAGGTCGGAGAAACCTGTATATAGCTTACTCCGTCCAGCTTCACAATATGCTTCTGCATTTTATCTGTGATATCGGAAGCCCTTACCGCATCCACCGGCAGCTGCATGGCAAACAGTCCGTTTGTATATTCTCCAAAAGCCTCTCGATTAAAAAAATTCCCCCAACGTCCCATCATTTGACCATTGACCAGGGACATAGCAACGGTGTCGAAGATCAATGCCGCAGACAAATGTTTCTTTTTGGCATAAATAATCCCGGTCGCCACAGCGCCGATAATCCCACCATAAATAGCCAGTCCGCCCTGCCTGAAATTAAAAATGCTGAGCAGGTTTCCCTTGTACATATCCCAGGAAAAAATCACATAATACAGTCTTGCGCTCAATACACTGAAAATCACGCCATAAATCGCCAGATCATAATAGGTTTCCTTTTTCTGCCCGGTTCTTTTTGCCTCTTTCACTGCAAGCAAAAGCCCGATCAGGATAGCCGCCCCTATGATCATTCCGTAAAAAGCAATCTCAAAGCCAAAAACAGAGATCGATTTTCCGACATTTCCTAAATGTATTCCCAGATTTGGGAAGTTGATATTTTTATGCATAGCTCCTCCCTATCGCATTTCCTTTATACATTTATACATTAAATCTGAACAGCATCACATCTCCGTCCTGCACCACATAGTCCTTGCCCTCCAATCGAACAAGTCCCTTTTCCTTTGCGGCGTTGTGGCTTCCGCAGGACACCAGATCCTGATAACTTACCACCTCTGCACGGATAAATCCACGCTCAAAATCTGTGTGGATCTTGCCCGCCGCCTGAGGTGCTTTTGTCCCCTTTGTGATCGTCCACGCTCTCACCTCCGGTTCTCCGGCCGTCAGATAACTGATCAGTCCTAACAGATGATAGCTCGCTCTAATCAGCTTTTCCAATCCGGATTCTGATAATCCCAGCGCTTCCAAAAACTCCTTCTTTTCTGCATCATCCAGCTCTGCGATTTCCTGTTCGATCTGCGCGCAGACTACAAATACCTCGCAGTCCTCTTTTTCCGCATACACTCTCAACGCCTGCACACCGGCATTTTCAGCTCCGTCGTCTGCCAGATCATCCTCTGTTACGTTGGCGGCAAAAATAACCGGTTTGTAGGTCAGCAGATTATATTCCTTCAGCCATTGCTCTTCATCCTCGTCCTCCGGTTCAAAGGATTTAGCCAGGTTTCCTTCCTCTAAATGCGCTTTCAGACGTTTTAACAGCTCCAGCTCCTTTGCGGCAGCTTTATCATTTCTTGAAAGCTTTACGGTTTTTGAAATTCTCCTCTCTAAAATCTCCAAATCCGAGAAAATCAATTCAAAATTGATGGTTTCCACATCCCGCATAGGATCCACGCTGCCGTCCACATGGATGATATTTTCATCTTCAAAGCATCGAACTACATGCACAATGGCGTCCACTTCACGGATATTGGCAAGAAACTGATTCCCCAATCCCTCTCCTTTGGATGCTCCTTTTACCAGCCCCGCAATATCCACAAACTCGATCACTGCCGGTACGATCTTTTTCGTCTGATACATTTCACCCAGCACATTTAAACGTTCATCCGGAACGGATACCACACCCACATTCGGGTCAATGGTACAGAACGGATAATTGGCTGATTCAGCCCCTGCCTTTGTCAACGAGTTAAATAAAGTGCTTTTTCCTACGTTCGGAAGTCCTACGATTCCTAATTTCATGATTTATATTTCTCCTTTGAAAACTATTGATAGTCAAGCGTTTTTAGTTACTCTTCAATTTCTTATGTACCAATTTTGTACCAATACTCGAATGGCCCAGCAACATCTGAAGTGTTTTCGGTTTCATTCCCGCTTCAATACATCTGGTTCTTCCCATTTCAATCCTGCCAATTCGCCCGTTCGCAATCCGGTTTGTAGTATAAAACGATACTGATTTTCATAGCTTTGACCTTCTGCATATTGTAAAAATGTTTTTTGTATGTCTCTTGTTAAAGCAACCTTCCTCTCAGATGGCTTTCCCATATCACTTTTCACAGATTTTTTACAGGGATTGCTATACAAGACTTCATTCTCTTTTGCATACTCAAACATGTTGTATAATGCAATTCTGCCTTGCCAAGTTCTTTGCCTTTTAAATCTTTTCCCATATTTCAGTGTCTCTTATAAGAAACCCTAATACAGTGTCTTGTATTATACCATAGCATTTTATCTTTGTGAATATTCATTTTCATCTCATCTCCTGCCTATTTCCTCTCTTGTCATTCATTTATATTTCCACACTTCCCGAAATGAATTTTTCAACATCTCGGTTCTTTCAAAAGACTACTTATTCTGTTTTGTCCGATATTACTGTATTCTGCTGCCTCTTCAATTGTAAGAGCCACTTTTTCACATATCGCAACATGTTGTTTGCTCATAAAATCCTTTCCTTATTGTTTAACGTGCGTAGCATACACTTCTATCCGCAATATACGGGTGAATCTTGCTCTGGTTGTAACACATTAATTCACACAATAATAGGCCCAAATGGGCACTTTCACCATTTGAGCCTATATATTATATGTCTTTCGGATTTTTGTTATTTGATTTATGAACCGGCAATTCATCATACATTGCATTGAAGAGTCCAGCCAGGTATTCTTTACTGTCAACGTCTTCTACTAACAGCATCTCTTTTGCCCCTTCATACGGTAATTCATAAGTCGCAGTTGCCATATAAGAAACTGCAGATTTTGTCGGTTTCA
>CAKRWZ010000067.1 GCA_934418295.1 uncultured Mediterraneibacter sp. | reverse complement strand
GTCCGGAGAGCATATCAGAAGTGCCTCGGCCGTAAAGCTTGCCGTCCCGTACTTCGGCGCGGAAAGGATCAATGTCGCCCCAAGCGTCCATGTTGCCGGCAGGAACTACGTCCATATGGCCGTTCAGCAGGATGTTCGGCCCGGTTCCTTCGCCGCGGATGATACCGATCACATTTCCGGCTCCGTCGCGGAAATGCTCCGCTCCTATTTCTTCCAGGGCGTTCATATAAATGTCGGCACAGCCCTTTTCTTCTCCGGAAAGGGGACGGCTGTTGATGGTAGCTGACATCAGGTCTACCCATTCTTTTTCCAGATTTTTAAAATATGTTTTCATGGATGATTGCCTCCTGTGTAATGATGAAACGGGAATCTGCAAAAGCAGCTTCCTGTTTCCTTCAGATTTACTTGAGTGGTATGTATAAAGTGACCAAGAAATCACATGGAATTTACATGTTATCCCAGACACCCGGAATTCTCCATACCGGTCTGCCTTCCAGCTTGTTCAGCCATTCGTCGATACGAGGGTCTGCAAAATAGTAACGAAGACGTGCTACTTTTCCGGTGTACCAGTTGAAGTAATCGAAATTCACGTTGGAATTTACGGCCTGCTGCAGTGCCCAATAAGACCATTTGATATCAGCGGCGATCTTGTTCAGCTGCAGACGGATGTAAAGAGTCTCATCATAAACGCCGTCGTTGTATGCGATAACAGCCTGACGGTCCATTTCGTCTGTGGAGAAGCCCAGCATGAAAAGTGCTACGTCATACATCGGGTCGTTCATAGAAGCATATTCCAGGTCGATGATCTTTCCGGTCTGTTTTTCATCGTCCCACATGAAGTTGTTGAACCAGTAATCATTATGGCAAGGCTTCTTTTCGATGCCGATGTAGTTGAAGGCGCGTTCGATGCGGTCCATCATCCACATAAATTTCTCGTGCCACGGAGGAAGATAATCGCCGCCGGCTTTTGTGCGCTCCACCATGTCCCGGCACTGATCAAACAAAGACTGCTCTGATGGAAGCACTGCACCCGGCAGGTTCTGGAATTCCTTGATGGCTTTGATTGCAGCTTTTGTGATGGATTCTGTATACATATCAGTCGTTGTAGTCGTGCGATATCCCTCCAGCCATTCAAATACTTCCACTCCGGTATCCTGAAAATAATAGATAACCTTTGCACCGACGCCTGAATCAGAGGCAATCATATTGGCGGCGTGGCAGTTGTCCCTGTCGATGAAATCAGTTCCGTCTCCCGGAATTTTCAGGAAAAAATTGGTTCCGTCGACGTTTACCTTAAAGTTTGGGTTGGTAATTCCGCCTGCTACCGGTTCGTAGCTGATTTTTTTGCCCTTCCAGTCGTCAATTCTGGCAATGGCTTCATCGATGTTTGTTTTAATTACTGTTGACATTTGTTACCCTCCTTTATTCTTGAATGAATGCAAATGTTGCACAAATCGTCAAAATATACAACATTACAAAGTGATATTTCTGAAATTATAACATAAATACAAGATATGGACAATATATTTGAACGAAATATAAGAAATGAACAACAGATAAAAGGGGGTTAGCGAAAAAAGTAATAAAAAAAGCCCTCAAAAAGGGCATAAAAAAATCGGAGTGACAAGATTTGAACTTGCGACCTCTACGTCCCGAACGTAGCGCTCTACCAAGCTGAGCCACACTCCGATAAAACAAGGAATCTGTCAAACAGATCCCTAACTACGGAAAAGGGACTTGAACCCCTACTAACAGAGTCAGAGTCTGCTGTGCTGCCAATTACACCATTCCGCATCATCTCTTGTCCTTCCGGACAAGCAAGATTTATTATAACAGATAACCCGAAAAAGTCAACTGTTTTTAAAAATTATTTTGAGAATCCTTTTAAAATTCTAAAAATCATTAAAAGTCCGTAGATTCCCGAATAATCAGCTCTGTGTTCAGAATAAAATGCTGTGGGGGCTTCTGTGGATTTGCGATCATGGAGAGCAGCTGCGTACAGGCCATGAAGCCCATGTCGTGCTTCGGCTGGTTGACGGTCGTGATGTTTGGCGTGGTCATGACAGAAATGTCGATGTTGTCAAAACCGGCGACCATGATATCACGAGGTACGACGTAGCCTTCCAGAGTACAAGCCCGGAGAGCGGCGGCAGCCATGATATCAGAGACACAGAAAATAGCATCCGGAGGTTCATAGGTCTTGAGCATGGCAGACACGGCAGATACCGTGGCGTTAAAATGTACATCGGAAATGGTAATGATATGCGCAGGATTGATGTCGATGCCGGCCTGGGCAAGGACTTCCTGATATCCCTGGAGACGCAGGGAAGCATAAGCGTAACGGGCCGGATCACAGTTTATGAGTGCAATTTTTTTTCGGCCGGTGGTCAGAATATAGCGGATCAGTTTTTTCGTTGCATCCAGATTGTCGATGGTGATGTAAGAATTATCTTTCCTGTCATTAAATTCACTGCACTGGATGACCTTGGTGCGCATTTTCAGCTGGGCAAGAACGGATTCGTCTAATTTCTGCATGATGACGACACCGGAAATGTCGGACTGGGTGATGAAACGGGTAAGCTGTTGAACGTTGGCGGGAGTCAGCGCCTCGTAGACGATGATCAGCTGACAGCCGTGCTGCTCGGCAGCATCCTGGATGCCCTGTACGATCTCGGTATAAAAGGGGTTGGTCAATACCGGCACCACTGCAAGGATCCTGGTCTCCCGGGCGAGGGTACTGGCGGTGTCCGGAAGAGCTCCGCCCAATTCCTCGATGGCTTGGTAGATCTGCTTCAGAGTCGCCTGCTTTACCAGACCGGGCTGCCGGAGCGCCCGCGAGATCGTAGTGGCGGAAATCCCCGTCTTTTCCGTGATTTTTGAATAGGGAATTTTTGATTTGTTCATAAGTATTCTTTTCTTTCTTTTTGTTTTTTATATGATACGGGATAATGTTGCAGGAGTCAAGAGAAAAATCAATAAAAATGAAAATATTTCATATTAATGAAAAGTTTGAGGCTGTTAAATAAAGAAAAACAGCAGGAACATGAGTGAAAATCAACAAAAAACAGGATGAAAATATAAGAATTGAGAAAAAGTTAACAATTTAAAAAGGGTAAATGTAAAGGTTGTGAAAAAATATTTCAGAAAAAAAGTGAAAAAAATGAAAAATATTATTGACTTTTTATAGTGCGGGTGCAATAATGGGGACAAACCAATAGGTCAAGCAACAAAGGTTGCAGAAGGAGGTAGTTATGAAAAACATCAAAAAGTTTCTGGCTGTTTTTCTGGCGGCTGCAATGACATTGTCTATGGCAGCTTGTTCATCTTCCAGTGATGACAAAAAAGATGCGTCAGATGACACCAAGAAAGAAGAATCCGGAGTAAAGATCGGTTACATCTCTCCGGGACCGGATACCTGGTATCTGAGAGCAGAAGAAGGCGCAAAATGGGCTTGTGAAAAAGCGGGAGCAGAATTTATTTCCGTAAATTCAAACCGTGATTCTGAGCAGGAGCAGACAAACATTGACAACCTGATCAATGAAGGCGTTGACTGCATCGTAATTCTTTCTTGGAATGAAGCTGGATGTGTTTCAGCAGCAGAGAAGTGTAAAGAAGCAGGAATCGGATGCGTTGTATTTGATGCGTGCGGCGTTATGAAGAACCATGACGTAGACATTACAGCAGCAGTTGATTTCGACTGGGCAAGCATGGGTGCTACATATGTTGACTGGATGACAGAGACTTATCCGGGCGAAGATTATGTATTCATCAGCGGAACAATGGACAGCGTAGTATGCCAGACCGTTGAGAAGAGCCTGAAAGACGCTACAGAGAAATCCGGCAAGCTGAAATGTGCAGATATCCGTTACGGCGAGTATGATCCGGAAAAAGCTGCAAACGCAGTAGAAGACTTGGTACAGTCCGGTCTTGAATTCTCCATCATCGGTGTGATCAACGAAGACTGTGCAGCAGCAGTTATCACTCGTCTCCAGGATCTGGGCGTAGCTGACAAATATCACGTATTTGCTCAGAACGGATCCGACACAGGCGTAGAGCTGATGAAAGAAGGAACTCTTGAATTTACGATCGCATCTTCTCCGGGACTGGAAGGAGCAATTGCTGCATTCGCAGGAATCGATGCTGTTACAAACGACAAGGCGCCAAATCAGGATATCAGCTGCCCGATCGCATCTGTTACGCCTGACAAAGTAGATGATCCGGAAGTTGTTATTTCCTGGTCTGTAGATGAGGAAGCCTGGACGTCTCTTATTAAAGAAAACTTCTCAGATTATGCATACTTTTTCAAATAATAAGTGACTGGTATTTTTAAGCAGAAAGCGGGGAGATGCAAAAGTCTTCTCGCTTCTGTCTTATAATAAGGAATGGTGAGGCTATGAGTAAATTATTAGAATTGGAAAACATCTCCAAATCCTACTCGGGAGTGGAGGTCCTAAAAGGAGTAACCGTTGATCTCTCGGAGGGAGAGGTTCTGTGCTTTGTCGGTGAGAACGGAGCAGGAAAGTCAACGTTGATCAAAATTATTTCAGGTGCAATCCAGGCAGACGGAGGCACGATCAAATATTTTGGGAAAGAGTGCGGAAAACTTCGCCCAAGTCAGGTAATCGATATGGGCGTGGCAACCATTTATCAGGATATTGACCTGGTAGACAATCTTACAGTTGCGGACAATATTTTCCTTGGATGTGAACTCAGGGGCAAAACCGGTTTGATTGACAGAAAAACACAGGAAGAGCAGGCGGATGAGCTGCTTGGCAGTCTGAAGCTTGACAATATCAAGGGAGCAGATTTGTTGGCAGATTTGTCAACAGCACAGAAACAGTGCGTTCAGATCGTGAAAGCACTGAAAAATAAAGCCCGGGTACTGATTCTGGACGAGCCGACGGCATCTCTCGGAGATAAGGAGACAAAGGTGCTGTTGGAACTGGTGAAGGATCTTGCATCCCAGGGAATGGGGATTATTTATATTTCCCATTTTATAGAAGAATTATTTGCAATCGGAAAAACACTGCTGATCTTAAAGGATGGAAAACAAGTGGTGGTTCGCAAGACTGCGGAGACGACTCCGGAACAGGTGATCCACGATATGATCGGAAGAGATGCGGCCAGCTTTTATAAAAGGGAGTATTTCCCGAAAGGCGAGCGTACCCTCCGGATCGAGCATTACAAAAACAAGCATACCGTCCACGACGTCAGTCTGGAGCTGCGTTCCGGCGAAGTGTTTGGCCTGGGCGGCCTGGTAGGAGCAGGACGAACGGAGCTGGCACGGATGATCTACGGAGCAGACAATAAGCTCAGCGGAAAAATATATAGAAATGATCAGGAGATCACCCCAAAGAGCCCGAGAGATGCGATCAAGAAAGGAATTTTCATGATCTCTGAGGACCGGAAAGGAGAGGGTCTGCTCTTGGCGCGTTCCGTAAAAGAAAACATTATGGTAACGCACAATGAGAAAAAAGAATGGATCGGCCTGAAAAAAGAATCCAAGACGGTAGAAGACAGCATCCGTCAGTTTGAAATCAAGGTTCCGAGCCAGGATGCGGAAGTGACGAGTCTTTCCGGAGGAAACCAGCAGAAAGCGATTATCGCCCGCTGTGTGATGGATCCCGGTGACATTTATATTTTTGATGAGCCTACAAAGGGTGTAGACGTCGGAGCAAAAGAGGAAATTTATAAGCACATTCTTTCTTTGGCAAAGGACGATAAATTTGTGATCATCATTTCATCAGATATGCCGGAGCTTCTGTCTATGAGTGACCGGATCGGCGTTATGTGCGAAGGAAAACTGGTAGACATCGTAGACGCAAAAGAAGCGACAGAAAGTGATCTGATGAAAAAATATCTGGGTTATGCATAAAGGATGCGGAGGACAATTATGGAACGAACAGAAAAAAGTAAATCAAAAGTATTGAAACTGGTAACATCTCAGCCGTTTATCTTGTTTGTGTTCATCATCTTGGTGGCGGTTGTTACAAACATGCAAAACAGTAAGTTCCTGACTTACACGACGATCAAGAGTATTCTGGGACAGGCAGCCGGATTGGGTCTGGTGTCAGCCGGTGCGACAATCCTGGTCATCTCCGGACATTTTGATATTTCTACAGGACGTATGGTCGGTCTGGCCATGAGTGCCATGGCGTTGATGCTGAACGGAGGAATGAATCCGGTACTGGCGTCGATCTGCGGTGTTTTGATCTGTGTGACATGTTCTGTGTTTAACGGAATCGTAACGATCGCATTCAATGCACCGTCTTTTGTCGTTACGCTGGCAACGCAAAATATTTATTACAGTATCGCGCTGTTGATTACCAACGGATATATGCAGACCATGTACGGAAAATACCGTACCCTGTCATCTTATAACATTTTCGGATTCTTCCCGTTGATCTATCTGATCCTGCTTTTGGGCTTTGTTTTCGTATTTATACTGCTGAAACATACCAGAACAGGACGTCAGGTTTACGCCATCGGTACCAATGAAAAGGCAGCTTACCTTTCCGGTATCAACGTGAAGTTCTGTAAACTGAAATTCTTCTTGTTGAGCGGAATCCTGGTAGGAGTTGCCAGCATGCTGATGCTTTCCCGTGTCGGAGCTGCTCAGGCAACTACCGGTTACGGAATGGAGACAGAGGCAATCGGTGCAGTTGTCATCGGAGGTTCTTCCATCAATGGCGGTAAGGGAGGCGTTGTCGGAACCTTCTTCGGTGTTATTCTGCTCAGTATGATTTCAATCGCAATCAATATGCTTCATATCAATGCGTTTTATGAATTTATGGTATACGGAATCGTGATCCTGCTTGCATTGGCGATCACGGCGATCCGCAACTATACCGTAGCAAAAGAGAATGGCTGATGACAGCCGGAAAGGAAGGCGGATATGTATCATATCGGAATGACACAATGGATCGTAGGGGATGAGCCGCTGGAAGTGAGTTGCAAACGTATGCAGGCCTGTGGTTATGACGGGATCGAATTTGCGGCGGAGCCCTATCAGCTGGATCCGGCAGAATGTAAAGAACTGATGAAAAAATATGACTTGAACTGTCACTCTCTGTGCGGGATCTTCGGGGAAGACCGAGATCTGACCAGTGCAGGGGAGGCCGGTAAAAACGCAGTTCAGTACATCAAAGACAGTGTGGATTTTGCCTGTGAGGTCGGCGCAAAATTGATGATCGTGGTGCCCTCACCGGTGGGAAGAACGGTAAAACCGGAGGGGGTCGGCATCGATGAACTGACGGAGAATGCAGTGAGAAATATCCGGGAAGCGGCAGATTATGCCGGAGCACACGGCATAAAGCTGGCCATCGAGGCGATCAACCGTTATGAAACTTATTTTGTAAATACCTTGAAAAAAGCAGTGGCGCTGGCGGAAAAGATAGACCATCCGGCGGTAGGGATCATGGCAGATCTGTTCCATATGAGTATCGAGGAAGGCAGTATGGTGGACAGCCTGTATATGATCAAGGATTATCTGCTTCATGTACATATCGCAGATAACACCAGAGAGCCGGCAGGAATGGGACGGACAGATTTTAAAGAAGTACTCCGTGCCCTGAACCGGATCGGTTACGAAGGATCTCTGACCATGGAATTTATGTACCGTCTGGCAGATCCTTACAGTGCGACAGAGATCAGCACGATGACCGGACTGATGGACAAATATGCAAAACAGGCGATTGACTATATCCGTATGACAGAGCGAAGCCTGGAAGACTTTGAAACGGAGGAATAAGGACATGATAAAAATTGGGATCATTGGCTGCGGCAAGATCGCCCAGGTCAGACATATTCCGGAATATGAGGAAAATCCGAACACAGAGCTTACAGGCTTTTATGACATCAACCAGGAACGGGCACAGGAACTGGCGGACCGGTATCACGGGAAAGCCTATGCTTCTTATGAAGCACTTCTTGAAGATCCGGAGATCGATGCGGTTTCCGTGTGTGCTGCAAATACGGTCCATGCCGAGATCACAGTGGCAGCATTGAACGCGGGCAAGCACGTGCTGTGTGAAAAGCCGATGGCCACTACCATTGAAGACTGTGAGGCCATGGTGGAAGCTGCTGAGAAAAGCGGAAAGTATCTGATGATCGATCAGAACCAGCGTTTGGCGAAAGCGCATATGGAAGCGAAAAAGATGATCGATGCGGGACGGATCGGCAAGATCCTGACCTTCCGCACGACCTTTGGCCACGGCGGTCCGGAGACCTGGAGCGTGGATCCGGGAAAGAACACCTGGTTCTTTGATCCGAAACGGGCAGCCATGGGGGCTATGGCAGATCTGGGGGTTCACAAGACGGATCTGATCCAGTTTTTGACATCCCAGACAGTGATAGAGACGACGGCAACCCTGATGACGCTGGATAAAAAGGATGCAGAAGGAAAGCTGATCGGAGTGGATGACAATGCCATCTGCATTTACAAAATGTCCGGCGGTATCGTGGGAACGATGACGGCATCATGGACTTATTACGGAGCAGAGGACAATTCTACCGTCCTTTACGGAACAGAAGGTATCATGCGGATCTACGATGACCCGCAGCATTCCATCGTGGTCATCGACAAAGACGGCTCCCGCAGTGAATATGATGTGGAAGCGATCCAGACCAATGACAACCAGACCAGCTCCGGAATGATCGATCTGTTTGCCGATTGTCTGATGCAGCAGAAAGAACCGGAGATTTCCGGAAAGTCTGTATTGACAGCGATGAGAGCCGTTTTCGGAAGCATCGAATCTTCAAAAAAAGGCTGTGCAGTGAAAGTAAATCAGTAAAACAGACCAGTAAATCAAAATGAATCAGGGGGACATGGATCATGAAAATGGGATTTGTAACATCTATACTGGAAAATTACAGCTTTGAAGAAGCAGTGGATATCGCTGCAGAAAATGGATTTGAGTGTATGGAAGTAGCGTGCTGGCCGGCAGGAAAAGCAGAAAGACGTTACGCCGGGGTTTCGCACATTGATGTGGAAAGAGTGGCAGAAGACGAGACATACCGTCAGCACATTTTAGATTATGCTAAAGAAAAGCATGTAGAAATTTCGGCGCTTGCATTCTATCCAAATACCATGGATGGTAATCTTGAAAAAAGAAAATACAACATTGAGCATTTGAAAAAGGTGATCAAAGCGTCTGCGCTGTTGGGTGTCAATCTGACGACCACCTTTATCGGAAGAGATCAGAACAAAAATCTGGAAGAAAACCTGGAGCTTTTTGATGAGATCTGGCCGGATATCATCCGGTATGCAGAGGAAAACGGTGTAAAGATCGGAATCGAAAACTGTCCGATGCTGTTTGGACCGGATCAGTGGCCGGGCGGACAGAATCTGATGACCACACCGGTGATCTGGAGAGAGCTGTTCAAACGGATCCCCAGCGACAACTTTGGTCTGAACTTTGACCCGAGCCATTTTGTATGGCAGCAGCTGGATTACATCAAACCGATCTATGAGTTCAAGGACAAACTGTTCCACATCCATTTTAAGGATATCAAGCTGAGGAAAGATATTCTGGCAGAATGCGGAACACTGGCGTATCCGCTGGACTTCATGGTTCCGAAGATCCCGGGACTGGGCGATGTGGACTGGGGCAAATTCGTATCTGCCTTGACCGATGCCGGATTTGACGGTTTCGCCTGTGTGGAAGTAGAAGACAGAGCCTTCGAAGGAACACCGGAGAAAGTACTGAAATCCTTGACACAATCCAAAAAATATCTGGAACAATTTGTATAAGAAGTCAGAGCTCGAAAAGCTGTGCGGAGGAATAGCCTTTGCACAGCTTTTTGTTTAGGGCAAAGCCCTGTTTTGCATTGTGGAGTTTTTCGTGATTCGAAAAACGAAACTTTGAAAAACAAATAAACCAC
>CAKRWZ010000066.1 GCA_934418295.1 uncultured Mediterraneibacter sp. | reverse complement strand
ATGTAACCGTCTGCGATCTCCAGACCGTAAGTCTTCAAAATATTCTCCAGATTGGGAAGCTCTCCTTTTCCTTTATCGCCCCAGATCACCATCACTTTGCCGCCGGTCGTCATATAATCTGTCACTGCCTTGGCCTCGGCCTCGCTCAGGTCGTTGGCCGGAGCGTACATCATTAACAGATCACAATCTTCCGGGATCGTCGGCTCCATGACCAGGTTCAATTCTTCCACCGTATAGTTCGCCTTATCGATCAGCTCCGATATCGTGGCAGAAAAAGTGCTTTCCCCGTGACCGGAGGTCCGATAGATCTTCCAGGTCGATTCTGTCGTCACATAGCTGAGTGCACTGGTCAGCTGTCCGTCTCCGTCAAATTCTGATTCCGTCACGGTTCCGGTATAATAGTAAGAAGACATGTCTGTCACCAGAATATCGTCAAAGGATATCGTGGTGCTTTTTCCCGTGTCTGCACAGGAAACCACGATCGTATTTTCAGACGCATTATACTCATTCAATGCCGCCGGATGCAGGACCGGGTCTATCCATTCCACCGAAATATGGCCGGAGAGTCCTGTATATTTACTTAAAAATGTTTTGATCCGCTCATCGGTATTTTCCTTGTCTGCCAGTACTTTCACATCTACGTCCTGATCCAGCTTTTTCATCAGCTTTTTCGTGGTGTCCGATATCTCATACAGCCGGTTGCTGCTCACATCGATCTTCCGCACTTTCTCCGGCAGCTGCCCGATGATCAGATTTGCAACCACTACCATGACAAGTATAACAAAAGTTATCCCTATACTATATGTTCCGTTTTTTGATGCTGTTGTTTGAAAAAACTTTTTAATCCGCTCCATCTGTATCCCTCCTAACTCCAACGTCTTTTCTGAAAGGTCTGTACCGTCAGAAATACAAACACCAGGATCAAAGACAGATACAGCAGAATCCCGCCCAGATCCAAAATATGGCTGTCCGTGATCGCCGCGAAGGTATCCGTCAAAGACAAAAAGGAAAGACATTTTACAAAAAAGTTTTCAAACAACGTAGATTTCACAAAATAAGCCACGATTCCGCCCAATGCTGCCACGCCGCCGATGGACGCGCAAAGCACTTTGTTTCCTGTCATATGATAGATATAAAATGCCAGAAACAGAACGATCACCAGAAATCCCAGCAGACCGCCGACGGCGGATTCTGGGAAAAATCCTAGGATCCCATCCCACATATAAAGCACCAGCAGAATGCCAAAGGTGCTGATGGACGCAATGATCTGGCTTTCAGTCAGCGATGAGATAAACATTCCGATGGAAATGTAGACACAGCCCAGCAAAAAGAAGACAAAAATGGACAGATAATCTACCCCCAGATAGGCGATGCCCTGCAGCTTGATGATCAGCGGGAAGATACAGTAGACCAGCATGGTCACAGCCAGCACACCCACCATCGCCAGATATTTGCCCAGCACCACCTGCCACAGCCCCACCGGAGAAGTCAAAAGCAGCTGATCCGTCTTATTTTTCCGTTCTTCCGAAAAACTCCGCATAGTCAGGATCGGGATCGCCACCAAAAATACGATCAGGGAACCACCCAGCGCATACGCAAAATAGGGATAGCCCGCATTCAGGTTATATGCCATAAAATAGATACCGGTAAACACGATGAGAAGCGCCATAAACACGTTTCCCGTCATAGACCGGAAATAGGATCGAAATTCTCGTTTCAGGATCGCTGTCATTTCGTCTCGTCTCCTTTCTCTCCTTGGGTCAGCTCCAGGAAAACATCTTCCAGGCTGGCGCGTCTGGTCTCCATCCGCAGGATCGGTATCCTGTGATCTGCAAACGCATAAAACAGACGCTCACGGATATCTGTTTCCGCCGATTTTCCTTGTTTCAGCCCTGCTTTTTCTTTCAAAAGGATCTCCGAAGTCCCGGCTTTTCCGGCTTTTACCGCCTTTTCCAAAATCCCGTCCACTTCTTCCAGGATCTCCTCCGCCTGCTCCGGTGCCGCCTTTACCGTCAACACAAGAGACGTTTCTCCCGCCATCTGTTCTTCCAGCTTTTCCGGCGTATCACTGGCCACCAGTTTTCCTTTGGAAATGATCATGATCTCATCGCAGACTTCCCGGATCTCTGCCAGAATGTGGGAGCTCAGGATCACCGTATGCTTTTTCGCCAGACCGCGGATCAGTTCACGGATCTCAATGATCTGCTTCGGATCCAGTCCCACCGTAGGCTCATCCAAAATGATGATATCCGGAAAGCCCAACAGTGCCTGTGCCAGACCGACTCTTTGGCGGTACCCTTTGGAAAGATTTTGGATCAGTCGCTCTTCCACCTCTTTCAGTTTCGTCAGCTCCATCACCTTTTTGATCTCTTCTTCCCGCTTTTCTTTTGGGATCTTTTTCAATTCTGCCGCAAATTCCAGGTATTCCCACACCAGCATATCCATATAAAGAGGAGGCATTTCCGGCAGATATCCAATGCACCGTTTTGCCTCCTCTGGTTCTTTCAGGATATCGTGGCCATCTATAAGGACTTCGCCCTCTGTCGCGCCCAGATACCCTGTCATCATATTCATCGTCGTTGATTTTCCTGCTCCGTTTGGTCCCAGCAGACCATAGACCTTTCCCTGCTCCAACTGAAAGCTCAGGTGATCCACAGCCGGATGATCGCCATACGTTTTGGTCAGTTTCTTTACTTCTATCAAAAGATTGCCTCCCCTCTAAAGTCGTAGTTCCACTTTATCAAGCTTTTGTGAACTCTCTGTGTTTCAACTGTGATATTCTTGTGGAGCAAATGCTTTGACAGGAAAGTATATGCCACTTAGATCATTTCTGCCTCCAGCTGTTTCGACGAGATCACAGAAACGCCCTTTCCGTCCTTGGTCTCCTCGGCCGCCGCCAGAACGGTTTCGCCGCCGTATGGATTTTCTTCCGGTTTGTTTCTGGCAAAAAAACTCTTCTCCGAATGCGATGATCGCATTTCCGGCCGCATCAAACACAAAAACAGAAAGCGTGTCACGATGGTCAGAATGATCGATGCGACATAAAAAGAAGTTCCTTTTGTCTGCCGGAGGTGCTATAATAAATGCACTGCAATACATATTCTTATGGAATATACTTCTAAGAGAGGACGAATATATGAAAGAATTTACAAGCAAATCTTATGGCAAACTGAAACGGGTCAGCCCCGAACTGATCATGGACAAGGTTTCTCCGCTCATGCTGGAGGAGGAAAACGTCCTGGCTGTTTACAAAAACCTGCACGATTTCTGCGTGTTTACCAATCACCGTATCATCACGGTCACCTGGCAGGATGTGTCCGGCAAAAAGAAGTTCTACACTTCCCTGCCCTACTCAAAAGCAGAGTACTTTTCCGTAGGCGCCATCGACAGTATGGAAAATGAAAGCGAGCTTTGCATTTATTTCAAAGGGATCGAGCTTGTCCGGTTTGAATTCTCCGGAAGCTCCAATCTGCCGGAGATCTGTGAGATCCTCAGCACCTTTACACTGTAAAACACCTACAGAACCTGCCACTGGCAGCATCCTCCGGATGCATGGCAACTAAAAAAGGTCCACCGGACCTTTTTGTCGTATGCTTGGCAATGCAAAAGGAGAGGTTTTCCTGACGGAACCTCTCCTTACATTTCTTTTATGCATTTTCCCGCAATTCTTCTGTTCCTTCCGGAAGCAGATTTGTCATACTCTTCATACTGATCCCCAAGGTAGACATGTTGTGCAGCAAAGCCGATACCGTCGGCTGGATCACACCGCTCACACCCAATACGATCAGCATCAGATTGAATCCTACAATAAACCGATAATTATAATGAATCCGTTTCATCAGCGCTTCACTCAACTGACGGAGTACGACCAGTTCAAAAAGATCATCCGATGCGATGGTAATATCTGCGATCTCTTTTGCGATGGCTGCCCCGGTATTGATGGCGATTCCCACATCCGCTTCAGACAAAGCCGGAGAATCATTGACCCCGTCACCGATCATGATCACGCCATGGCCTTCTGCCCGCCTCTTTCGGATAAATGCCGCCTTATCCTCCGGAAGCACCTCCGCATAAAACTCATCCACGCCGACTGCTTTTGCCACTGCCGCAGCCGTTTTTTCATTGTCACCGGTCATCATGACAATGTGCTTGATGCCACAGTCTTTCAGAGCTCGCATTACATCTTTCGCCTCTTTGCGCAGCGGATCTGAAATGCAGATCACCGCTGCCAGCACGCCGGAGATTGACAGATACAGATGGGAACAAGTATCTGTCAGAGACTCGTATTTTTCGTGCTCACCTTCCGGTACGATACATTTTTCGTCTTCAAATACGAAATGAGCGCTTCCGATGATCACCTTCCGTTCTTCTACCATACTGGAGATTCCGTGTGCTACCACATATTCTACTCTGGAATGATACTCTTCGTGGCGCAGATTCCGTTTTTTCGCTTCTTCTACCACTGCATTGGCCAGAGAATGCGGATAATGCTCCTCCAGACAAGCCGCCAGACGCAGCATGTCATTTTCCGAATGGCCGCCGAATGTGACGATCTGCTCTACCTTTGGTTTTGCATAGGTCAGCGTGCCGGTTTTATCAAACACGATGGTGTCTGCCTGGGCTGCCGCTTCCATAAATCTTCCGCCTTTTACGGAAATATCGTAATGGCTGCTCTCTTTCATAGCCGACAGCACCGTGATCGGCATTGCCAGCTTCAAAGCACAGGAAAAGTCTACCATGAGCACCGCCAGCATTTTCATGACGTTCCGTGTCACCAGATAGGTCAGCACGGTTCCGCCCAACGTGTACGGCACCAGCCGGTCTGCCAGTCTGGATGCACGGTCCTCTGCCACCGACTTCAGTTTTTCCGATTCCTCGATCATATGTACGATCCTGTCGTATCTTCCGCCGCCCGAAACCTTGTCTACGCAGAAGACGCATTCGCCCTCTTCCACAACAGTTCCGGCATATACATAGCTTCCCGCCGCTTTTCTGACCGGAAGAGATTCTCCCGTGATCGAAGCCTGGTTTACCATGGCCTCGCCTTCCACTACTTTTCCGTCCAGCGGGATCATATTTCCGGTACGGATCACAATGCAATCCTGTTCTTTGATCTCCTGGATCGGTACCAGTTCTTCACTGTCTTTGGTTTTGCGCCATACCTTTTCTACCTTCAGCGACATTGCTCCGGCCAAATCTGCCACCGACTTTTTATGAGTCCACTCTTCCAGAATCTCACCCAAATTCAGCATAAACATAACGGAAGAGGCCGTGCCGAAATCTCCACGGGCAATCGCCACGCCCACCGCCGTCGCATCCAATACCGATACCGACAGTTTCTTGTGCCGCAGCGAAACCAACCCCTTCTTCAGATAGTGCACCGAGCGCACCGCCGTCACCACAGAAGAAATCGGCTGCGGGAGAAACGCTTTAAACAGAATACGTTTCATGATCACGCCTGCCAACTTGTCTTCAAATTCCCGGTTCAGCTGCCGTGATGTATGCTCAGGCACCAGGTCTGCTTTCTCTGCTGCCTCGAAAGAAAATCTGGATAAGAGCAGCAGCACTTCTTTTCTGTCCCCGTGGTAGTAAATAACCGCATCTCCTGTTCGGTCATATACCACTACTTCTTTTATATGTTCTTTCGAATCCCGCAGATAATACTCCAAAAGATCTGCCTGCTCCAACGTCATATGTCTGACATCCAGATGCACCCGAAGTCTTCCGCCGGATTCATGTAAAATCTTACACTTCATAGCCTGCCTCCAAAGAAAAGGAAGCCGCCTGTAAAGCAGCTCCCGTTATTTTCTTTATTCTTCTGTCTCCTGAGCTGCTTCGGAAATATCCTCAACCACTTCTTCGGCATCACGTTTTGCATTGATGTCTTTTGCATCTGCCAAAATGTCATCCGCATTCTCCCGGATATTCGTAACCGTTGTCATTACATTTTCTTTCATGCGAAGCACTGCAGCTGTCGTGTGTGCGTATGCTTTTTTCGCATCCTTACTTCCCAGGATTTTGATTCCGGCCGTCCCAAAAAGAAGACCTCCTGCAAAAATCCCTAAATGTCCCCATACAGATTTCATTTTTATCAACCTCCTGATGTAAATATACGAATTTTGTAATATAAAAAAACATCTGTCTCTAGTAGATGTTTTTTTATATTACTCCTTTGTTTTTTTTAATTCAAGAGCTTTTCGCTTATTGATAATTTTTGTCCTTTACGCCTTCTTATCAAACAGTGCGGCCAGTGGGACTTGAACCCACACGGTTGCCCACTGGCTCCTAAGACCAGCGCGTCTGCCAATTCCGCCATAGCCGCATACTCACGCTGTTTGATTATAGCATACCCCTTTTTGGTTTACAACGCTCAATTAAAACTTTCCGCTGCTTCCTCCGTGGCTCGTACCCGAAGAAGACGTGTGCACATCCGAATGATCGTCATCCTCCTTCGGCCGTTCTCTCCGATCCAATGTCCGGTACAGGAACACATCCCTGCTGTCCGTGAGGTTCAGGCTTCCTTCCCGCAGATAATCCTTAGCCGCCGCCTGTCTTCTTACAGATTTCATGCCTCCGGCCATCACCCCGACGGTAATGCCTCCGATCAGCAGACCTATACCTGCCGCAATCACGATGTGAAGCCAGGACAATGGAATATAAGGCATGTTTCCTTTTCCGTAAGGCTCCCCGTTTGCTGCCTGGGTCAGGAAATCATCACTTTTTTCCGCAAAGATTTGAAACGCTTTCAAATAATTTCCATCCGAAAGATCTGGTTTGAACTGATCGACCAGATATTCCTGTCCGGAGCGTGTAAACGCTGTGATCCCATAACCGGTGGTGGAAATGGCCCAGTCCCGATCCTCCATGCTGATCAAAAGCAAAATCCCGTCGTGTTCCTCTCCGTAGCCATATCCGCAGGCCTCATAAACCTCATCTGCGAACTGCTGTGCGGTTTCGTCTCCCAGGCTGTCCACTGTGATGATTACCACGTCAAAATTCTGCCGTTCGCTGACCTCATCCAGCTGATTCAAAAGCTCGGCTGCTTCTGCATCCGTCAAAAGACCGGCATCGTCCAAAAGTCTCGGATAAACCAGATCCGAAATATCATCTATATTCTCTTCCTCTGCCAACACCGTTTTCACCGGAAACAGCAGGAAAAGGCTCAAAAAGAAAATAACCAGCTTTGATAAACGTTTTCTTTTCATCTCATTCTCCTCCTTATATAATTCCAATGATCCGCAGTAAGAACATGACACCGTAGGCCAGAACACCGCAGCCTGCCGTCAACCCCAGCAGCCATTTCATGACCGCGCCCTTGTCAATCGGAAGATCTCCTACGAATTTACCGGTCTGTCCGTTCATTGCAAAGGTATATTTCTTTCCGTTCCAATTCGTATTCAACATCCACACCGGATACATGGCATATTTTGCCTCTCCGTTCTGCAGGCGAATATTGCTGTTTTCTACCTGCACTGCAGAATATCCCGTAACCGTTTCTGCAAACGCTTCTTCTGTGGAACGTTTGATCCGCTCATTGGCTCGCCCGATGCTTTCTTCTGCCGTCACATCGTAGCGGTCTGCCAGATAGCCTGCCAGATAAGCTGTCTGAAATTCTTGCGCATCTGAAAAGCGGAAAGGCTCAATGGATTCCATCAGCGTATCCTCCATCTTGGAAGAGCCGTCCACCGGAACTTGCTCAAATTCGGCTGTTCCGCCACGGTGTATCAGATAATGACTGGTTTCTGTATAATCATAATCGCTGTCACTCCAGCAGCGCACTGACTCGGCACGATACCGGATATTCGCCTGTACATCTGCATCAAACAGCCAAAACGGCACGTAAATTCCTTTGATCTCGTCAATGTGATTCTGGTCTTTAAACACCTTCGGCAACAACGGTTTCTTGGAAACATGCTTCATCAGGCCTTCTTTTGCTGCTTTTTTATCCAGCTTAAAGGGGATGACATAGTCCGGCCGCAGGTCTCCCGTAAACTGCCCCATCAATACTACCGGATTGCCGCAAAACGGACAAGATGTTGCCGCCATCTCAGCATCTCCCACAATCTCGCCGCCGCAGGATTTACAGACGTAGGTTCGAAGCCCGTCAGTCTCTCCTTCTTTCCACTCGCTTCCTGTGGGCTGCTCCCACTCCATCTCATCTGCTGCTTCCTGGCCGAGACTTTCATCATAATCCTTCAGCGTTTCCATATCAAATTCCGTATCGCAGTACGGACACTTCATTTTCTGTAAAGTGCTGTCAAAAGCGATCGCTCCGCCGCAGCAAGGACATTTATATTCTTGTATATCTCCCAAAATTCTCCTCCTCTCCCCTTCGTATCTCTTTTCATTACAAAAGGATTTGTCTGTTTTTTATTTACGCTCTTACTTTATACTATGGTTTTTATTGGAAAGCAGTTCCGCATTCCGGGCAGAACTTCGGCGAATGGTTCGGATCTTCCGGCTTCCAGCCGCAATTTTTACAGATCTTCGGTCCGCCTGCCGGTTTTGGGGAACCGCAGTTCTGACAGAATTTTCCGGTGTTGACCGCTCCGCAGGAGCATATCCACTCACTCTTTTCCGGTTTCGGCTGTCCGCATTCTGAACAGAACTTTCCGGTGTTGACCGCTCCGCAGGCACAAGTCCAGCTTTCCTGCTGTGCCGCCCGGGTCTGGGGCTGTGCCTGGCTTACTGTCTGAGCTGCTTGTGTTTCCTTTGCTTCAGCTGCTTGCTGCTGCCCCACCTCAAATAAATTCTGAGCGTTTATACCGCCATTGTTCATGGCCATGCCCATTCCCATAAAGCCGCTCATTGCTCCTGCTTCATTGGATGCCGCTGCCTTCATGGCGTCTGCCTGTGCTCCTACCAGTGTCGCCGCTGCCATCGTAGGATCCCGCATAATCGCCGTTCTCTGTGCCTGCTTAATCAGCTCTGCGTCTTCCTCCGGCAACGTAACAGAGCCCAGGGCAATACTGACCACCTTCAATCCGCGAAGTGCACCCCACTTTTCAGACAACGCTGCATTCATAGCATTTTCCAGCTCTGTATTGTGGGTCACAATCTGATTGGGGCGAAGCTCCAGCTCAGAAAGTCGGCCAAACGCCGGCTGCAATGCGCTGATAAATTCCGTCTTCAGCTGCCCGTCCAGCTCATCGCGGGTATACTCATCGGATACATTTCCGCATACATTTGCATAAAACAAGAGCGGATCTTCGATTTTATAGGAATATATACCGGAGCAGCGGATCGAAACGTCGATATCCAGTCCTATCTTGGAATCTACCACCCGAAACGGAATCGGATTCGGTGTGCCGAATCTGTTTTCCACAAGTTCTTTCGTATTAAAATAGTACACCCTTTGATCTTTTCCCGTATCTCCGCCATAAGTAAAACGCTTTCCGATCGTCCGGAAGGTTTCCATAAGTCCCTCTCCCAAACTTCCCGAAAAAATGCTGGGCTCTGTGGAAGCGTCATATGTAAACTCTCCCGGTTCCGCGCATACCTCTACGATTTTCCCCTGTTCCACGATAATCATACACTGTCCGTCTGCCACGGCGATCCCGGATCCGCTTGTGATGATATTATCGTTTCCTTTTTTATTGGAGGAACGACCGGACGTCTTTTTATAGCCTCTTCTGACCAAGACCTCCTTCTCCAAAGCTTCACAATAGAAAAACTCTTTCCATTGATCAGCCAAAGTTCCTCCGGCTGCCGCAAGTCCGGCTCTGATAAGTCCCATAATACTCTCCTTTCTTTTCTTGGCTTCGCACCTCTGTTCTGCCTTTTTCTTTACTTTTTATTTTATCATAATCTTTTTTTGCTTTACAGCTTTTTAAATTAAGATTCCTTTTTTTCTTCTTTTTCAAAAAAATTTTTTAAACATGACAAAACTAGCTTATTTTTTTATTGACAACTTAAAATCCCTGTTATATAATAATGTCTGCGTCGCAAGTGTAGCAAGTGTACGTATGAACGTGGAAGACGGGGTGTGGCTCAGCTTGGCTAGAGCGCCTGGTTTGGGACCAGGAGGTCGCAGGTTCGAATCCTGTCACCCCGA
>CAKRWZ010000065.1 GCA_934418295.1 uncultured Mediterraneibacter sp. | reverse complement strand
ATCACATTTTCTCGCCATATAGCTGCGCATCAGTCCCGCCGTGCCGATTTCCATCTCGTAAAAGTCGCTCTCGGTATTATCGGGAAAATCTTCACCAAAAATTTGCTTCAGCTCTGCCGTGGTATGCAGGTAAATATATTCCGATGTGTCGGGCAGGGAATAGGCTTCAATGTAGATTTCCCGTAGGTTCTCATTCAGTTCAGTCAGTGTCAGTTGGAGCGCCGTTTCCACCGCATATGCGTAAACCGGTGGCAACTTGCTGTCTGCAATGCTCCTTGCCACATCGAATTGACCGCTAAACATTGTTTCCACCAATTCCAGCAAAATCTTGTCCTTGGTAGGAAACAGATTCAAATAGCTTCCCCTTGCCACGTCTGCTTCGTCCACAATCTGACTGACAGAGGTGTTTTTATATCCCTGCTCCAAAAAGAGACGGACGCACACGGTCAGTATTTTTCTCTTTGTCTCACTGCTGTCTCTTCGCAAATATACTACCCCCTTCAAGCATATTAGTACACATACTAATAATATCATAACAAGTGCAAAAAGGCAAGTTGTTTTACCAGCCGAGAGAACGTTTCTTCTGCTTGCTGGTCAATGTTAGCAAGGTAACCGTTCAACTTGCCGCTGGTGAGTAGAGAGGTATATAGTGCCTTCATTCATGGTGAGTGAAGTCTCTTTTATTTTGCACTGTATAATGGAAAAAGTTTTGGTTGAACAGCAGTTGGAACAGTGATAAAGTTTTGCTGGGACAATAGTGAACGCATGCATTCACATTTTATAACTAAGAAGTAATGGATTGGAGCGGTGATATGGCAGACAAAATTGGAACAGGTGAATGTGGGGAAATTCTCATAATAATCTTGATATGATTATATATAAAGAAAGGAATATCCGCTTGACAGTCTTTATAGCAAACAAAAGTTTTGAAATCACAAATTAATTTATTAGAAACGTGGTTCGGTATGGAAAGAGAGTACAAAGAAATGAATAAAAACACAAAGAAAAAGCAATCCGGCGGACAGCCGTTTGTAGCAACGTTCGTGGTTTTGTTAATCGGAGGCTTTTGTGGCTATTTTATCGGACGGGATATGGTAGGCGCAGCTTGGGCAGAGCGGCCGATGGGAGAAAACATTTTGAGAGCGGCAACTCTGTTTCTTTCTATTTATATAGGTGTGATCCTGCAAACCATCATCCACGAGGCAGGACACTTGGTGTTTGGTCTGTTGTCCGGGTATCGCTTCAGTTCGTTCCGCATTTTTAGTTTCATGTGGATGAAAGAAAAGGGGAGGATCAAACTTTGCCGGTATTCTCTTGCGGGAACGGGCGGACAGTGCATAATGTGTCCGCCGGATATGAAGGACGGAAAGATACCGGTCAAACTGTACAATTTTGGCGGTTCCATCATGAATGCAATAACAGGTGTTTTCTTTTTACTTCTTTGTATTTTGTTACAACGGAGTCCTTTCGTCTCAACGGTCTTCCTGTTTTTTGCGGTGATCGGATTTGCATCGGCGGTTCTAAACGGGGTGCCGATGCGGATGGGTGCGGTTGATAATGACGGATATAACGCGATGGCTCTTGCTCGGGATCCGGAAGCGATGCGGTCTTTTTGGGTACAGTTGAAAGCAAACGAAGAAATTGCAAAGGGCATGCGGTTAAAGGATATGCCGAAAGAATGGTTTGTGCTTCCGTCGGATGAAGGAATGAAAAACAGTATGACCGCTGTAATGGGAGTCCTGTACTGTAATCGGTTGATGGATGAAAAACGATTTGAAGAGGCAGATCGGCTGATGGCGCATTTGTTGGAGATCGACAGTGGGATAGCCGGATTGTACCGGGGGCTTTTGGTATGTGATCGGATGTATGTGGAATTGATCACAGAAAACCGAAAAGAAGTGTTGGAAGAACTGCAAAGTCAGGAACAGAAACGCTTTATGAAGCAGATGAAAAATTCTCTGGAGATTTTTCGTACAGAATACGCATATGCTTTGCTGCAGGAAAGAAATCCGGAAAAGGCAGCGGGGATTTTAGCACAGTTTGAAAAGGCCGGCAAAATGTATCCGTATGAAAGTTCTCTGTGTTCTGAGAGAGAATTGATCCAAATTGCAGAGAAACTTGGCTGAAAAGCTACATAAAGAGAGTTGCATAGAAAAAATTGTATAGAAAACAGAGATCGTAGGAGTCGGGAAACCGGCTTCTATTATTGTATATTGATGTATTTTAAACCAAATTGTCTGTATTTTCACATATATTGTTGGCGCTCACTTGCGTTTAAAACCATTATGTCATATAATTTTTTACAATAATGTCTATTGTGGAGCACTCCGTGGTTATTGCAACGAAAAGCCCGTGCGTAAGGTAAGGCTTGCAAAAAAGGGGGCGGCAGTAACCGGAAGAAAGGGACGGAGAACATGAAGAAAAGCCGAATATTCCGTTTGACGGCGTTGTTGACGGCGGCAGCGCTTTTGTGTGGTTGTGCCTCCGGGCAGCCGGCGAATCAGACCGATCAGAAAAAGGGAAGTTATCAGATTCCGGAATTTCGTGCAAACGAATTTCATGAGGATCAGGCAGTGGACAGCGGAGCGGTCCAGGCGGATCTGTCTCAACTGAAACAGGGGATTGTAGGAGTCAGGGCTTCCGGAAGCACGCGCCTGAAATTTCAGATATCCTGTGGAGAGGAAAAATACAGCTACGATCTGCCGGGGGATGGAACAACCGTGTTTTTCCCGCTGAATATGGGAGACGGCTCTTATACATTTCGTTTGATGGAACAGGTGGAAGATACAAAATATACATGCAGCTGGACAGAGACAAGAGAGGTGACGCTGGGCGATGAATTTCAACCGTTTTTGCGCGCCAGCCAGATTGTTTCATATACGCAAGATTCAAAATGTGTGGAGAAAGCGAAAGAGATGGCTGCAGATTGCGCTACGGATAGTGATTTGGCATCGGCAGTATACCAGTTTTTGGTAGAGGAGATCGAATACGATCAAGAAAAAGCCAAAAGTGTCGAGGGCGGATATCTGCCGAACCCGGATGAGACATTGGCATCCGGAAAGGGAATCTGTTTTGATTACGCCAGCCTGGCAGCGGCGATGCTGCGAAGTATGGGGATTCCGTGCAAGGTCATCACGGGTTATGTAAATGAAAGCACGTATCATGCGTGGAACAGTTTTTACTTGGAAAATCAGGGCTGGATCACAGCGGAGATCCAGGTAAATGCGAAGCAGTGGCAGCGGGTAGATATCACCTTTGCCGCCGGGGGAATGTCTGAAAAACAGTTGGAAGAGAATCAATATACAACCAGGTACGTTTATTAAGGAGGAAAGCATGGCTGAAACATATTTTTCAGAAAAGCAGTTGAGTACTTTTTGCGGCAGCCTTGCCATGATGCTGCATTCCGGTGTGTCGATACAGGAAGCCATGAGACTTTTTGCGCAGGAAGAGATCGGTGTCTATGCGGAAAAGAACGAGAAATTTTCGTCGGAGCTGCGCCGCGTTGCAGCAAGTATGGATCAGGCGCTGGCATGCGGAGAAAGCTTTGCTGAAGCGGCAAAAGAAACCAGCATGTTTCCAGAATATACACTGGAAGTTTTTCGGGCGGCAGAACTTTCCGGTCGTTTGGATGACGCGATGGAACATCTGGCGGGATATTATGACTGGCAGAACCGATTATATGAAAGAATGCGCAGCACGGTGGTGTATCCGTTGGTGCTGATACTGTTGATGTGTGTGGTGCTGGCAGTGCTGGTTTTCGGGGTGCTCCCGATGTTCATGCGGGTTTACGGCAGTGTTGCGGGAAGCTTGGAAGCCTCTTCCTTTGCTTATGTGCCGGCGGCCCGGATTGTCGGATGGATCAGTTTGATCTTATCGACAGTCATTGGGCTGGGACTGTTGGCGCTGGTGCTGACGATGCGAACACCGCAGGGGCGTGACAAGCTGCGCCGGCCTATGGAGCGCAGCCGGTTTACACGTCATGCCATCCGTTTGTTGGAAATTTCACAGATGACCGGGACGGCGGCTACGTTGTTGTCCAGTGGCGCTTCTGAAATGAATGCGCTGGAATTTTGCCTGCAGCAGACACAATATGCAGAATTGAAGAAAATATTGGAGACTTGTCGGGATGACATGGATCAGGGAACGATGCTGGTACAGTCTCTGGTACGCCGGAGGGTGCTGCCGGGATTATATGGCCAGATGTTGTTGAGCGGAGAAGAAAGCGGACAGCTTCCCCAGGCGATGAAAATGGTTTCTTATCGGCTGGGACAGGAGGCAGAGGACGCATTGTGCGGCGTGATCGATTGCATAGAACCGGTGCTGACCGGATATCTGACGCTGGCGGTAGGTTTTACATTGCTCAGCGTGATGCTGCCGCTTTTGGGGATCTTAAGCGGAATGTGATCGGGTAACGGAGGAGTACTTTTGATGGCAAAATGGAGAAAATGGGTTTATGGGGCAGTGTTTGCGCTGGCGTTGATAGCGGCGTTGGCCTTGTTGCCGGGGATCCGTCAGAATGTCCGGCAAGGCGGACGGGAGGCTGTGCGGGAAGCTGTGCTGAGGAGTGCGGTAGAATGCTATACGGTGGAAGGTGCTTATCCGGAAAGCTTGGATTATCTGATCCAAAACTATGGACTGACTGTAAACCAGGACAATTATATTATCGTTTATGAAGTGTTTGCATCCAATCAGCTGCCGGAGGTGCAGGTGCTGGTGCAGGGGGAGAGTAAAGGATGAAGAAGCAACAGACCACTTCTTTTATGCTGCTGATCCTGTATGGATTGCTGATCTGCGGATTGTTGGTTTTAGCGGTCACGGGAGCACAAAGCTATGCAACGGTGACAGAAGCAAAAAATAAACATATACGGGAGCGAAGCGCCCTGTCTTTTGTGCAGACGCAGATCGCTTCCTGCGGAGGAAGGGACAATGTGCAGCTGCGAAGCGGCCCGGAAGGAACGGCAGTCTGTGTGCGGGAAACGAACAGTAACTACGAGACGCGTGTGTACTTGTATGACGGAGGATTGTATACAGAATTTACACGGACAGAGCTGCCGATGGATCCGCAAAATGCAGAACGGCTTTGTGAAACAGAGAGCTTTACGGCAGAGTGGGAAAATGAGCAGCTGCTGCGTGTGGAAGCAGATGGGAAGAGCGCTTCCATCTGGTGTCCGGGAGGTGGCGGAGATGAAAAGTGAGAAACAGGAAAGTACGGCACACCGCCTGAGCTTTACGGGACCCCTGTTGTTGTTTGTACTACTGTTTGTGATATGCTGCGGGGTCCTGGCCTGTGTGTTTGTGCGGGCGGACGCCACCAGCCGTGAAGCAGAGATCTATAATGCATCGGTTTCGCTGTGCCGCAGTCAGGCGGAACGGCTTCGTTCCGGGGAAATGCCGGAAGATGAGGAAACACTTTATTTTGACCGGCAGCTTCAGTCTTGTGAAAAAGCAAAAGGTGTTTATTGTGTGACCTTTGAAACGAAAATGACAGAAGAGAAGAACGGAACAATGTGTAAGGTGACGATATCAGCCGGAAAAGCAGGAGAAAAATCGGTTTATCAGTTGGAAAGTACGGTCTATCGGCCGCAGGAGGATTAAATATGGGAGCGAAACAGTTTCGGATCGGCAGTGTGTCCGTCCTGTTTGCGGTGGTCATGCTGTGTATGTCTGTTTTTGCAGTCTTGACGGTGGCAACGGCCAAAGCGGATCAGAGTACGGCCCGGCGATACGGGGAATACATCCGGCGGCTGAACCGGTGTCAAAATGAAGGGCAGCAGTGGCTGGCAGAAGCGGATGCTTATCTGAACGGAAAAGGCGACCTTCCGCAAAATACAGAAGCAACTGATAAAGAGCTTTCGACGCAGCTGCAAAGCGGCGAGATGCAGTTGACGATCCGCCTGACTGCACAAGACGGCAAATATGAGATTCGTCAATGGAGCTGCAGCAGGCAATGGGAAGCAGAAACGGATGACCAGGGAGTGTGGCAGGGAAAAGAGGATTAGCCAATGGAAATCAATTTAAAACAGATTTTGCAGAAAGCAGTGGAATGTGATGCCTCGGATATTTTCGTCGTGGCAGGGCTTCCGCTGACTTATAAAGTAAACGGACAGCAGCTTCGATTGGAAGAAGAGGGGCGCTGGACCCCTCAGGACACTTTAGATTTTGCGTCCGGCATTTACCAGATGGCACAAAGGGAAGCTTTTTGTGTCAACGGAAAACAGACGGATGACGATTTTTCTTTCGCGTTGCCGGGAGTGGCGCGGTTCCGTGTGAATCTGTATTATCAGCGGGGCAGTATTGCTGCGGTGGTAAGGGTGATCCGCTTTGGTGTGCCGACGGCAGAAGAAATGCATATTCCGCCGGAGGTCATGCGGATCGCACAGCTGAAAAACGGCATTGCACTGATCACGGGCCGGGCAGGATCCGGAAAATCTACAACGCTGAACTGTATCGTTAATGAGATCAACCATACACGCAGCGGCCACATTTTGACGTTGGAAGATCCGGTGGAGTTTGTTCATCGGCATGATCAATGTATCATAAGCCAGCGGGAGATCCCGATGGATTGCCCCAGCTATGTGACGGCTTTGAGAAGTGCGCTGCGGGAAAGCCCGGATGTGATCCTGCTGGGAGAAATGCGTGATCGGGAGACGACCGAAGTGACCATGCGGGCGGCAGAGACGGGGCAGCTTTTGCTTTCCAGTCTGCACACGACCGGGGCGGTCAATACCATAGACCGGGTCGTGGATATATTCCCGCCGGAACAACAGCCGCAGATTCGACTGCAGTTGTCAATGGTGCTGCAGGCGGTGGTCAGCCAGCAGTTGGTACCGGATATTGATGGAAAACCACTGCCGGTATTTGAGATCATGTATATGACCATGGCGATCCGCAACATGATTCGGGAGAGCAAGACCCACCAGCTGGAATCGGCCATTGCCAGCGGCGGTGCACAGGGAATGCGGACTATGGATATGGCGCTTTTGGATTTGGTAAGAGAAGGAAAGATTACGGCAGAAACAGCGTTGGAATATTGTAATAATTATGAACTCGTCAGCCGAAGGCTGAAGGAGAACTAAACAGAATAAAATTTCACTTTTATTTTACGATACATGTGTGATTTCTGACTAAAACTGTGAATTCGCGAAATAATCAGTGAAAGAGCAAGCAAATTTTTATGGCAAACAATAAGGAAAGGAATGGACGATGGGAGGATATCCGCAAATAAAAGTGAAGATGCTTGGACAATTTACGTTGCAGGAAGAAGGAATGTCAGAACCTCAAAAAGTAAACCTGGCAGGACGGGCCAGCAGACTTTGGACATTGGTGGCCTATTTGATCATACACCGGGATCGGGGCGTTTCTGCACAGGAACTGATTGATCTGCTTTGGCCGGAAAGCGGGAGCAGTAATCCGGTAAGTACGCTGCAGAACAATGCCAGCCGTGCCAGAAGTTCCCTGGGAGCACTGGGATTTACGGATGCAAAAGGCCTGATCCGTCACGAAGATGGCTGCTATATCTGGGCACCGGACCGGGATACTTGGTTTGACGCAGACGTGTTTGAAAAACTGGTAGAACAGGCGATGGCGGAGAAGAACCCGAAAAAATTTCAGAAAATCGCCAAAGAAGCGATCCTTCTTTACGAAGGAGATTTTCTTCCGGAAGCGGCGTCGGAGCTGTGGTGTGTCAATTTGAACACCTATTACAGGTCTTTATATTTCAGGATCTGCAAAAAGACGGCACATGTGTTGATGGAAATGCAAAACTATCAGGATGTGGTATTGCTGTGTACCAGAGTGGTACAAATGGATCCGATGGCAGAAGAGTTCAGCATTTTGTTGATGCGGGCACTGATCCACAATATGCAGCCTCAGAGGGCATTGGAACATTATGAGCGGATGCGGCAATTTTATGATGAAGAATATGGAGTCGTTCCGTCACCGGAGATGGAAACGGAAAAACGGGCGGCGATCCAGCAGATTTACGGAAATGATATGGATGAAGAGCAGCTGAGGGCGTTTCTGATGGAAGACAGCGGTGACAATACAGCCTTTTGCTGTGACAACACGACATTCCGGGAAATTACAAAGCTGCAGCTTCGTACGATGCGGCGTAATAATACACCGACGCAGCTTTTGATGCTTTGCCTGGAAGACTGGGAAACGCAGCCGGAGAAAAATGCAGTGTATATGCAGCAGATGAAGCTGACGCTGCAAGACTGCCTGCGGGGCGGGGATCCCTTTACACAACTGGGCGCCAGTCAATTCTGGGTGTTGCTGCCCAGCGCACAGCCACAGGATGAGGAGTCCATCTTTTCGCGGATCCGTGAAAATCTGTATCGAAGATTTCCGAAAACAAAAGCCATGTTTCGTTTTAAAATGATCGAGCTACAGCGGATACTCGATTTTTCAAAAGAATAAAAGCCAAGCAGTTTTAGGGAGTAAGAACCCTCTTTTCCGGACAAGGAATGTCTGGGAAAGAGGGTTTTTAAATATAATTTTTTCAGAAAAAACCGGCTGAATTTTCAAATCATAGCGAAATCATAGCCTGCTGCGTAAAATAATGAATAAAGTGGAGGATGGAATCCTCAAGATATTGATATTTTAAATGAAAGAGACGATGTGCAGCATGAGAGAAAACAGGATGATGCCAATAGGGAGAAATACATTTTATCTGACAGCAGAAGTCGGGAAGGATGATACGATCTGCGGAACGGTACAAAGTTTTGCGTTAAACCGAAAAGCAGAATTCACACGCCTTTCCAGATTGGTGGTATTGCTGGAAGAATGGATGGATACGGCAGGGGATGAGGTGCCGGCCAAACCCGTTCTCAAAGCAGAGTTGGCCGATTTTGAGCTGGGCATACTTTTTCGGCAAAATTATAGTTGGCAGGGGAGATTACGTTGTATAGAGGCTGGAACGGAAGCAACGTTTCGCAGTGTATTGGAGTTGCTGATCCAGCTGGAAACCATGTTCGCACGCTGACAGATAAAGCGATTCAGGATAAATAGAACGAAAAAAACAGAAGGAACAGGAGGATAAGATGAAGACGCGAAAAATTATAGCAACATTGCTTGCGGTCTGTATGATGATTTCATTCGCACCTGTAGAAGCTTTGGCCCTGGGCGAAGAGGAAAGCCTGGCGGCAACGAAAGCACAGACAGAAGAGACGGAAAAAGGAAATGAGGTTTCAGAGGAAGTTGCGAAATCTGAAGAGGCGATAAAAGAAGAAAGCAATGTTCAGGAAGAAACAACGGAACAGCTTGAAAAAGAAATGGAAGAAGCCGGTGACGGCGAAATTGCGGTATATGCCAATAAAAATGAGGTAAAACCGCTGGCGGCCACCACCCGTGTATACGTATACACAAAAGTTTCCGGAAGCACAGCAGGATTGGTGCTGAACGGATCCGGCTGGTATACATTGGGATATGTGGATGTTTCAGGAACATACACATGGCCGTTTTCCACACCGAGTCTGAGCACGGTAGTGGCAGCAGTCAAAAGCGGCAGCTTCGTACACGAATACAACACTTCGATCAATATCAATGATATTACTTTTAACAACGTCAGCTGGGCGAACGGTGCTGACGGGTATGTACCGGCTATCGAAGAAGGGGGATGGAGAACCTTACATCTGGACGGGTCCATGACGATCCGAAACAAGTACGGAACAGTCACCATTCAATATGTAGATAAGGCAACCGGTGCAGCGATCGCAGATTCAAGCCAGGGAAATCTTTACCAGGCAGGAACGGCACTGACATTCGGGGAAAAAGATGCCAAAAACATTGCCGGCTACAAATATGATTCCGCCAGTGAAAGCAGTTATACTGTTGCGGCAAATCAAAATAAAATAATTACTATTTATTATGTAAAAGATAACAGCCAGACTCAGCCAACCAATTATACGGTGAAATACACATTGGATGGTGTGGAGCAGACGGCAGATGCCATTACGGTAGACGGCAATGCCTGGATCAACGATAACCCGGCAAAGATCGCCATCGCGGAAAGCGGCATCCCGACGCCGGCAGATAAATACAAAGGCTACAAGTTGGATCCGGCGAATCCGGCATATCCGGAAGCGGGAGAGAAAGTCGAAAGTGGAAGCGTCTT
>CAKRWZ010000064.1 GCA_934418295.1 uncultured Mediterraneibacter sp. | reverse complement strand
CTGCTTCTCTGTATAGCTGCACACCTTGCACACTCTCTGCTTTTCGCCCTTTGCTGTCTTGGTGGGCTGCTTCGTCACCTTCCATTCTCCGAAAGTATGACCTTTTGCCTTTATGATTTCCGGAGCGGAAATCTCCTTTTCTGCCGCCTCATCCGCAAACATTTTATGGCAGGTCTCGCAGAGCCAATATTCCGTCGTGCCGTCTTCCGTACAGGTCGCCGGTTTTTCTTTTACCAGCTTCAGATCGTGTCCGGCAGGATCCAGCGGCAATTTTTCTCCGGAAATGTCACATCGTTTACAATGGAACGATTTCTCGCCCGGCTCTGTACAGGTAGGCTCTTTGTCTACCGTCATATTCTCATCCCATTCATGCCCGCCGTAATAGTCTTCACAAATATTTGCAAGCACCTCTGCCGTTGTCCCGGCCTGTACCTGTTCTGCTCCCAGCTCTTTATCCGGAGATGCTGCCAATTTCGGATTCTTCTCCTGATCAAAGGAATTTCCCGTCAGTGTCTGATTTCCGGGCTGCGCAGCAACAAATCCGCCAACGGCATCTCCCGATTTTATGCTTACTTTTCCTGCTGCATGGCTGTTTGCAACGCTGACAGCTTCGCTGTTTCCATCGATTGTTCCTGCAAAGCCGCCGGCCTTTGGAGCCCAGCCGTCAACTGTACTTTCCACATCCCCGAAAGCCACACTGTTTTTGATCTGGACGCCCTGTTCCACATACCCCGCAAAACCGCCGGCGTTCCAGTCACTTGCCGTAACCTTGCCGAAAGCTGCACATGTATCTGCCTTACTTTCAAAAAACAAAATCCCCGCAAAGCCACCGACGCTCCAGGACCCATTGACCGTTCCTTTTGCCGTGCAATTCCGATAGGTTCCGCTAAAATCTTCTCCGACAAAGCCGCCGCTTACACCGTAACCTTTGACCTCCACATTCGCAGAACAATTCTCATAAGTTCCATAGCTGTTATATCCCATAAAGCCTCCGGTACGTGCAGAGCCGCTCTCCACCGTTCCGGACACCTTACAATTGGTCACGGAAATCGTCACACCGTATCCCTGTGTTGCAGATCCGATCAAGATCCCGGCAGACTGCTTGCTGTCCGAATCACATTCTGTCTTCACATACCCGTCGGACACCGTCAGATTTTTCAGTTCCCGCCCTGTAAAGTTTCCAAACAGGCCGGCACTGTATTTTTCCTGACTTTCATCTACATAAAGTCCTGTGATGGTTTTGTTGTTTCCGTCAAAATATCCGCAAAACGCATGAAAACTTCCCATACTGTCTCCGCTTCCGATCGGGATCCAACGATGAGCACTCAGATCAATGTCCGCTGTCAATACAAAATGCTCATTGGAATGACTTTCGGACACCACACCCGAATTGATATCCGCTGCCAGCTTCGCCAGCTGCTCCGGCGTTGCGATCTGCCAAGGATCTGCCGCCGTTCCGCTTCCGCCCGCAAACGCAGACGCCGCATAATCTGACCAAACACCGGTTGGCGCATCCTTCGCCTCTGCGACAGACGGTATGTATCCCACACAAAGTACCAGGCACATAAGCCAGCCTAATAACGCTTTTCCCCATTTTCTTTTCTGCATTCTTTTACTCCTTTTTTGAAACACAATTGATATGCTGCACTTTTCCGTACCACCGTTCCGTGCCATCTAATAAAACGCATTTATTATATCATAATTTCGTTTCATTCAGCAACATAACTCGCCATTTTACGCAGAATTTCAAAAAATTTGTGCATTTGTAATAAAATAAATGCCAATAATCTCCATTCCAAAAAAGGTCCCCGAATCTCTTTGCCCTATGCCCGGCAATATGAAAAGAGGACCGCAGATTCCTTTTCGGAAAATCTACGATCCTCTTTTCTGACATATGTCCCTCGAACGCAGCAGCTGCGTTCATTTCCCTCTCATTCTAAGCGGTAAGCAAATTATTTAAGGACAACCTCTGCGCCTTCTGCTTCCAGTTTTGCTTTGATTTCCTCAGCCTCTGCTTTTGAAGCGCCCTCTTTTACTACCTTCGGAGCTTCGTCAACGAGTGCTTTTGCTTCTTTCAGTCCAAGTCCTGTGATCTCACGAACAACTTTGATAACTTTAACTTTGGAAGCTCCTGCAGATGTAAGCTCTACATCGAACTCATCTTTCTCTTCAGCTGCTGCTGCGCCGTCTCCGGCTGCTGCTGCAACTACAACGCCTGCTGCTGCAGATACGCCAAACTCTTCTTCACATGCTTTTACAAGGTCATTTAACTCTAATACTGATAACTCTTTGATTGCTTCAATAAATTCAGCAGTTGTCATTTTAGCCATTTTCATTTCCTCCATTTTTCATTTCATTTTTGATGTTGACAGCTTATCTGTCAAAATTTTACTCTGCTTCCGGTGCTTCTTCAGCTGCAGGCGCTTCTGCCTCTGCTGGTTCTCCACCCTGTTCTGCGATCTGGTTCAATACGCGGGCGAAGTTTGTAATCGGAGACTGCAGGCTTCCAAGCAACTTGGAAATAAGCACGTCTCTTGCCGGGATCTTAGCCAGTTCTGCCAGTGCTGCCGCGTCATATACTTTACCTTCTACAACGCCCGCTTTCCACTCCAGAGCCGGTACGGTCTTCATGAATTCGCTCAGAACTCTTGCCGGTGCTGTTGCATCTTCTTTTGAGATTGCAACTGCGCTTGGTCCTTCCAGATAATCTGCCAGGCCTTCAAATTCTGTACCCTCAAACGCACGCTTCATCATCGTGTTTTTGTATACTTTGTAAGAAATACCGTCTTCTCTGAATTTTTTACGAAGTGCAGTATCCTGTGCAACCGTCATTCCACGGTAGTCTACAAGAACTACGGACTGGGCATCTTTGACTTCTTCTGCAATAGCCTGTACAATTGGTTGTTTTAATTCAACTTTTGCCACTTTCTGGTACACCTCCTTGTATTATTTGAAACAACTGCCACAAGGAAAAATGAAAAACCCCTGTATCCGCAAAGACACAGAGGTACAAATCCATCATATGAATCTTGCATTCCTCGGCAGGCGGCTGAGCCTTATGCCTTGCGGCACCTGCTGTCTTCGGCAGCTAATCACTCGATTATCATAGCATTATCATAATCTTCTGTCAATGTTTTTTTACTTCGCCATGCAAAAAGATCCCGAAATACAATTCCGGGATCTTTTGATTTTCGCGATTTATTTTTATTTCCGCAATTACTGAAGTTTCATTGGGTTCAGTCTGATTCCAGGTCCCATCGTAGGTGTTATGATAACACTCTTCAGATACTGACCTTTCAGAGCTGCCGGTCTTACTTTGATAATTGCATCAATAAGCGTCTGGAAGTTGTCCGCCAACTGCTCCTCGGTAAAGGAAGCCTTTCCGATCGGCACGTGAATGATATTGGTTTTGTCCAATCTGTACTCGATTTTACCAGCTTTGATTTCGTTGATCGCTTTTGTTACGTCCATTGTAACAGTTCCTGCTTTCGGGTTCGGCATGAGACCTTTTGGTCCGAGTACACGTCCGAGACGTCCGACAACACCCATCATGTCAGGAGTTGCTACAACAACGTCAAAATCCAGCCATCCTTCGTTCTGGATCTTCGGGATCAGCTCGTCTCCTCCTACAAAATCAGCGCCTGCTGCTTTTGCTTCCTCTGCCTTTGCATCTTTTGCAAATACAAGGATACGAACCTTTTTACCTGTTCCGTGCGGCAGTACAACAGCTCCACGAATCTGCTGATCTGCATGACGTCCGTCACATCCTGTCTTGATATGAACTTCGATCGTCTCATCAAATTTAGCTGATGAAATTTTCTTTGCAAGTGCTACTGCTTCTTCTTTTTCGTATAATTTTGCTCTGTCTACCAGCTTCGCAGCTTCGATATATTTCTTTCCTCGTTTCATTTTCTTAACCTCCTTGTGGTATTGGCGGGTTCTTGCCCCTCCCACTGATTTCACTTCATTGATAAGGTAACGATCCGTCTTACTCTACAACAGTTATACCCATGGAACGACATGTTCCTTCGATCATGCTCATGGCTGTCTCGATAGTAGCTGCATTCAGGTCAGGCATTTTTGTCTCTGCGATTTCTTTTACCTGAGCTTTTGTGATCGTAGCAACCTTTGTCTTGTTCGGAACACCGGAACCGGATTTGATCTTGCAGGCTTTTTTGATCAGCACTGCTGCCGGCGGTGTCTTTGTAATGAAGCTGAAACTTCTGTCGCTGTAAACTGTGATAACAACCGGGATGATCAGATCTCCCTGATCTGCTGTTCTTGCGTTGAACTGTTTTGTAAATTCAACGATGTTTACACCATGCTGTCCAAGTGCAGGACCAACCGGTGGTGCCGGTGTTGCTTTTCCAGCAGGAATCTGTAATCTGATATAACCTTCGACTTTTTTTGCCATTTTACTTACCTCCTTGTGGTATTGGCGGAATCTTCATTCCTCCCACATTTGAAATTAGTTCATTTTCTTTACTTCTGCAAACCCCAGTTCTACCGGAGTTTCTCGACCAAACAACTCAACATTGATAGAAAGGCTCTGTCTCTGCTCGTTCAGCGACTGTACCACGCCTACCGTACCTTCCCAGGCACCGCTCACAACTGTGACCAGATCACCTTCGGCAAAGTCTACCACTACCTTTTCGTGCTCAACGCCCAAAGGCAGCATCTCTTCTTCTGTCAGCGGAACCGGTTTGGATCCCGGACCGACGAATCCGGTCACGCCTCTGGTATTTCGTACCACATACCAGGTGTCATCATTCATGATCATATGAATCATGACATAGCCCGGAAACATCTTTTTCTGACTGGCCTTCTGAACACCGTTCTTCAGCTCAACGACCTCCTGCATCGGAACCCGGACCTCCAGGATCTGATCCTCCAGATGCCGGTTTTCAATCGTCTTATCAATGTTTGCCTTTACTTTGTTTTCGTAACCCGAATACGTATGGACTACATACCATTTTGCCTCTGACATATAATCACCTTTCTCCAATTATAACTGCACGATTTTGTCGATTCCAAGCTTCATCAGCACATCGACAACTGAGATCAATGCTCCCAAAAGCACTGATACCACAACGACCGCCGCTGTCTGTTTTGCAAGTGTGTTTTTATCCGGCCAGATAACTTTTTTGAACTCTGCATGAAGTCCGGCAAAAAAGCTTTTCTTCTTAGCAGTATCCTTTTTATCTCCCATATTTCCACTTCCTTTCACAAACTACTTGGTCTCTTTGTGCAGTGTGTGTGATTTACAGAATTTACAGTACTTTTTGGTCTCCATGCGTTCCGGATGTGATTTCTTATCCTTCGTCATGTTGTAATTCCGCTGCTTACATTCTGTACATTCCAATGTGATTCTTGTGCGCACAACTTCCACCTCGCTTTACACTACATTTTAATAGTTTCTGATGGCTGCGACCCCATCTGATTTTTAGGCATAAAAAAAAAGCCTGCTTCCATTCGCTGGAACATTGTATCATAAGGGCCATGGAAAAGTCAAGTTTTCTCCGAAAAAACAGCAGAAATACGGGGATTTCCCATTTTATGCCGGCAAAACGGAACAGGCGCTTCCGCAAGGGAAACGCCCGCCTGTATTTTACAGAGAATATGTGGTTATCTTTTTGTTTATTCTGTCACGAAGACGAATTTTACTTTGCCGTCCATCTGGTCAGAAATTCCGGAGAAGTTCTTATATGCTTTGGATGCATCCATCATTTCGTTCAGCTTATCCAGCAGTCCGTTGATGTCGCCGTCAAATACGCTGACCAGTTTTTCGATTCCTTCTTCGTCGAACTGGATCATGCCCTCGTTTAACGTCTTTGCCCCTGCGTCCAGCTGTTCTACACCGCTGATCAGAGTTCCTGTTCCGTTTTCCAGTGTGACCAGTCCGCTGTTCAGCTCGCTTGCTCCACTGGCTGCGGTTGCCGTTCCGGCTGCCGCCTCTTCTGCACCGGCTGCCAATTCACTCAAACCGGCTGCCAGACCTTTTTCGCCCTCCAGACCTGCACGGATCTGAGTGGTTCCGGCTTTCAACTGCTTGATGCCACCATTGAGCTGTGCGATCAGGCCGGTTTTCTCATCGGTGATCTTTGCACTGGCCTGCTGTGTCTGCTGGATGGCAGATGCCACACCGTTGTCTGTATTGGCTGCAACTGTTTCCAGGGTATTCAGTACCTGGCTGGTAGTTCCGGCTGCGGTGGCTGCCGTTGTCGCATTCTGCACATCCTCCTGGGAAATGGAGGTTGCTGCCAGCTGCTGCTCTACTGTGGCTGCTGCTTGTGCTGCACTGGCATCCGCTGCCTGCAGGCTGGCAATGGCGTTCTGGATCGTCTGTTTCTGCTCCTCTGTCAGGCCTTCTGTCTGAAGCAAGGCTGTCAGCTGATCCTGTGCATTCTTCGTGCTGCCTGCTGTTACCACTGAATCTACTGCTTTGATACCGGTGCCCTGACCCTGTGCTTTCTGGGCAAGGGTTCCAGCCAATGCGGCGCTGCCGCTTGCTGCCGTATCTGCCGTCGTTTTCAGAGCCGGTAGTTTGGTTCCGTCTTCTGTTGTGATTCCGGTGCTGATCATAGCGCTGACAGCAGAAGTTCCTGTTTTGATCTGGGTCAGACCTGATTCCATGTCCTGCAGACTGCCAAGGAGCGTCGGCACCTGTGCCTGCAGAGTTGCCTGAAATCGATCCACGCCCTGATCCAATTCAACGGCGCCCGGAAGAAGCAGTCCGTTTACAGACCAGGAAGCTGTTTTCAGATTCTCGCTGATGGCAGCCGTTCCCTTTGCCAATGCTGTCTCGCCCTGGTTCAGCGTCGTACTTCCTGCTGCCAGACGATGGATCCCGTCTGCCATGGTTCCGGAAGAGGAAAGCAGGGTATCCAGACCTGCTGCCAGTTCTCCGGAGCCGCTTACCAGCTGCCGGGAAGCGCTCTGCAGCTGTTCCATAGAGGACTGCAGATCGGAAAGGCTGTCAAATTTATCTGTATCGACTTCGTTGAACACTTCGTTTGTGGCGATGGTGATACCTTCCAATGTTTCATAATCTGTCACATCTGCTTCAAACTCGAAAGAATCCGGGATATCCAAAGCGTCTGTCCCCAGCTCTTCCTGCAATTTCGGAAGTCCCATGCCGATCACAATGCTGCGGCTGCCATCGGAAACGACTTTTCCGTTGGTCACCTGTACGTTGGTATATTTTTCTCCGTCCAGGACCAGTCCAGTCACCATCAAAAACGGTGTGTAGGCTCCGTCCTCGCCTGTTGCATTGTCATACTGATAACAAACCTTCAGATGTCCGCTTTTTCCTTCCAGCTCTGCTGCGGAGATTTCTTTTCCGTCCAGCTCATAGGTGATCTTGACACCCACCGGCAGCTCTTTGTCTGTGGTTCCCTGATAACAGATATCCTTGCCTTCCAAACTCCATTTCAGCTGATCTGCCGTCTGTTTGAACTCCTCATCACCCTTTACGTTTTCAATGTCATCCAAAGAAGAAACGTCTTCAATCTGGCTTTCGCCGTTTACATTTTTCAGTTCATCAGAAACGATCACGTTTTTCACGGTACCGCTTCCGTCGATCTTTGCATACACGGTTTCATCTTTCAGTGCCTTGCTGTCACTCTTTGCGGTACTTTTTGTAGTGTTTTCCACCTTTGCACCTGCCTCGGCAGTGCTTTCCGTCTTTGTCTGTGTATCTTTTGCATATGCAGTCGCCGGAACTGCACCCAGGCTTCCCATCACCAGGGATGCTGTCATTGCCATTGCGACCAATACTCTGTATTCTCTGTTTTTCATAGAAATCCCTCCTGCTTTATACGATTCAAAACCAACTTTATATTTTTTCTTTCAACTGCTTCTGCCGTGATATTCTAAGCTTCCGCTGTTTTTGACTGTTTCTTTTTGTAAATCCCTGTCATACCCTTTGTGGTGGCACAGATCGGTCTGTCAAATACCAGCAGCATGGACGGAAGGATCAAGATAACCGTCAGCATACTGATGATCGCGCCTCTCGCCATCAAGGTACACAGCGAGGAGATCATGTCGATATCGGAATAAAGTCCTACACCGAAGGTTGCTGCAAAGAATCCCAAAGCCGATACGATAACCGACTGGATGGATGCAGAAAGCGCTGTCTTGACAGCGAACCGTTTATCCCGTCCTGCGATACGCTCTCTCTTATAGCGGTTGGTCATCAGAATCGCATAATCGACAGTGGCTCCCAGCTGGATGGTTCCGATTACGATAGACGCGATAAACGGCATCTTCGTTCCGGTATAATACGGAATTCCCAGGTTGATGAAGATTGCAAACTCGATGACACTTACCAGGACGATCGGCAATGAGATCGATTTAAATACCAGTGCGATGATGATGAAAATTGCTACGATGGAGATTGCACTGACGACTTTGAAATCTTTGTCTGTAATCGTGATCAGATCCTTGGTACAAGGAGCTTCTCCGATCAGCATTCCTTTGCTGTCGTATTTCTTCACGATTTTGTTCAACGTCGTACACTGCTCATTGACTTCGTCCGTTGCAACTTTGTATTCCGACTGCACCAGCATCAACTGCCAGTTTCCGGATTTTAAAGTTTCTGTCAATTCTTCCGGAATCACCGACTGCGGGATACCGGAGCCGATAAGGCTATCCAGCCCCAGTGCAAATTTGACGCCCTTTACTTCTTTCATTTCACTGAGCATCGCTTTTGCATCTTTACTTTTCATATCTGCGCTGACCAGCACCATGTCTGTGGCATTCATTTTAAACTCATCTGAAAGTTTTGCGTTTGATTTTACGCTGTCCAGATACTTCGGAAGCGTTTCATCCAAATTGTAGTAAACTTCCGCATTGTTATACCCCCAGAAGGCCGGTACCAGGATCACCAGGAAAGCAACTACGAACACTTTAAAATGCTTTGTAATAAACTCTGCCGGCTTTTCCATCTTCGGCATTACTGCCCGGTGTGTCGTTTTCGTAACCGCTTTGTCAAAGATCAGCAAGAATGCCGGAAGGATCGTTACGCAGCTGATCACACCGAACACGACGCCTTTTGCCATGACGATTCCCAGATCCAGACCTAAGGCAAAGCTCATGAAGCAAAGTGCTATAAATCCTGCCACTGTAGTGGTGGAACTTCCGACTACAGAAGAGAATGTGTCGCTGATGGCTGCTGCCATGGCCTCTTCCTTGTCTCCGTGGAACTCTTTTTGCTTATCCTGGTAGCTGTGCCACAGGAAAATGGAATAGTCCATCGTGACACCCAGCTGCAGGACCGCACTCAACGCCTTTGTAATATAAGAAATTTCTCCCAGGAATATGTTCGTTCCCATATTGTATATGACTGCCATTCCGATACTCAGCATAAAGAAGATCGGAAGAATCCAACAGTCTGTAAAAACCGCCAGGATGATGCAGCTCAAAACTACTGCAATCAGCACATAAATCGGAGTTTCTCTTTCAGAAAGATTTTTCACATCGGTAACGACTGCCGACATACTGCTCAGATAACACTGTTTATTGGTAATGCTCCGGATCTCTGTGATTGCATCCATCGTACTGTCTGCGGATGTCGTATCATCAAAGAAAATCGCCATCAACGTTGCATTGTCTGTATTGAACACATCTTTAATCTTATCCGGCAACGCTTCGATCGGTACCGAAAGATCTGCGATGGAATCGTACCAGATTACATCTGCGACCCCGTCCACTTTCTCGATCTTTGCTTTTACGTCTGCTTCTTCTTTTTCCGTCATACCCTCGATGACTTCCATCGCAAAAGCACCTTTACCGAAATCCTCCATCAGGATATCCTGCCCCTTCATCGTATCGATGTTGTCCGGCAGGTAATAAAGAATATCATAGTTTACTCTGGTTTTCAGATAACCGAGAGCTGAAGGAATCAGAAGCAACAGCCCAATGATCAAAATGGCTACTCTGTACTTCACGATTTTCTTTCCCAGTTTTCCCATAAATTATGCCTCCTCCAATTCTTTGACCAGCGGTCATTTTTAACTCATGCAGTACTATAATACAAAAATGACCATAAGTCAATAATTTTTTAGAAAAAAATTGACTTTCAGTCATTTTCAAACTATAATGAGAAAAGCGAATCAGAAAGGAGCCTTAAAATGGGAAAGGTTGACGAGAACAAACAACAAAAACTGGAAGCTTTATGCCAGAGCGCCTATGACCTGTTTCTCAATCAGGGGATTGCCAAAACCTCCATCCACGATATCGTGCAGAAGGCCGGTGTGGCAAAAGGAACTTTTTACCTCTATTTTAAGGACAAGTATCACATACGGGACAGGCTGATCGCACGGACCGCCCAAAAGCTGTTTCAAAATGCCTATCATGCCCTCCTCTCCCAGGACATCCCGGTCTTTGAAGACCGCGTAATTTTTATCGTAGATTACGTCCTGTCAGAGCTGCGGAAAAATTCACCCGTGCTGAAATTTATTTCCAAAAATCTCAGCTGGGGCATCTTCAGCCAGGCATTATCACAAGATGACACCGCATCCTACTGGAATGCGGATACCTTTACCCGGTTACTGCTGCCCGAACATTCTGACATAAAACTCAAAAATCCGGATGTTATGGTATTTCTCATCGTGGAACTGGCCGGTTCTTCCTCATTCAGTACGATCCTGGAAAATGATCCTGTCAGTTTTGAAGAGTTAAAGCCTTACCTCTATGACAGCATCCGCGCCATCATACGCGGGCAGGTCGTATAAGCGCCCTTTCGATCACCGAAAGTACCAAACAACTACAAAAGAGCTGCGGCTTTACCAGATGAAACTCATCTCAGTAAAGCCGCAGCTCTTTTTATTTACACAGACTCTTTCCGATCTGTTTTTATACCGTTTTACTCACCCAAAAGCTTTT
>CAKRWZ010000063.1 GCA_934418295.1 uncultured Mediterraneibacter sp. | reverse complement strand
GCAGAACAAAGATGGATAACACAAGAGTTACGATGGGTGATACATAAATATATACACTGGTTTTGATCGCTCCGATCCATTTTGTTGCCTGATTCCAGCAAAAAAATCCGATGGCACTCGCCATGATACCGAGAAAAAGAAAATTTAATACCACTTCCGGTTTCTTCAGTAAAGAAACATCCCAAGAAGCTCCCTGTCCGATCAGCACCGGTATTAAAAAGAGCATTCCGTAAAAATAGATCCGTCTGGTTACCGCCATTACCGGATAATCCCATTCTCCAATCTTTTTGACGAGGGCCGAGTAGCAGCCCCAGGAGATCATTGCCAGAAACGCCAACCCGTCTCCTGCCGGATTCAGATTTAAGCTTTTTGCCCCGTTCAGACTGATCATAGCGATTCCGATGATCGCTATAGCAAATCCGATAAAAAAGTTGAGCTTCGGTTTTTCATTTTTAAAACAAATACCGACTACAACTGCCACAAAAAAAGGCGCACACGCCACGATGATTCCCACATTAGACGCATAAGTCATGGTCAACGCTGTGTTTTCCAGCATAAAATAAAGAACAAGTCCAAACAACCCTGCTCCTGCAAATACCAGCTCTTGTTTTTTATTTTTCAGCTTTAACTGATGCGGATACAGCAAAATCAACATCAAAAAAGCCAAAACTACTCTTGTAAACAAAACTTCCACCGGAAGAAAATATTTTAACAACACCTTCGTCGAAACAAAGGTCGCTCCCCATATGATCTGTGTGCCACAGGCAATCACATGTCCCAATATCTGTTTTTTCTCTTCTTTCATTCGGTTCCTCCTGTTTGATGCTTTTTCAAAAAGAATGCAGATTCTGTTTTTTATTGTACCTATTCGGGAAACATAAGTAAATGAAACCCCCAAAACAGATTAACTTTCTACACAAAAGGATAAAATCCGACAACTTGACCGTAAAAAATCATTTACTTGCTTTTTTATGCTATAATGTTTTCCGGTATTCTATAGAAAAGAAGGAACAAAACATGGCTCATACAACAGAAAAATCTGCAGCACATATCGATGGGATTGACGGTCTTCGGGCAATTGCCGTTTTGATGGTCATTGCTTATCACTTAAGGCTCCCCGTTGCAAAGGGCGGTCTTTTGGGCGTCACTGTGTTTTTTGTAATTTCCGGTTATCTGATCACCCATATCCTGATGACAGAAATTGAAAAAACAGAAACTATTGACCTGAAAAATTTCTGGATGCGTCGTTTCCGCCGACTGCTTCCGGCTGTTTTTACGATGCTTGCTTTACTGCTCCCGGTCAGTGCCCTCTGCAATCGTGTCCTTTTTACAAAAGCCCGCACCGATGCTTTATCCGTTATTTTGGGATACAATAACTGGTGGCAGATTTTTCACAACGTGTCTTATTTTGAGAACGCAGGGGTCCCGTCTCCCCTAACCCATTGCTGGTCATTGGCCATCGAAACGCAGTTTTACCTGGTATACCCATTGCTGCTTCTTTTGCTGTCGAAATGCAAAAAAAGAAAACTGGTATCGGCAGGTGTCACCCTGGGATTAACGGCAGTTTCTGCCACACTTATGTGGGTTTTATTCAATCCGGCAACGGATCCGAGCCGCGTTTATTACGGGACCGACACTCGTGCTTTCTCTTTACTGATCGGGGCTTTTCTGGCTCTTATCCTTCCGAAAGAAACAGCCGAAAACCACCATTCCAGGCTTTACGACTGCATCGGCATGTTGTCCCTTTGCGGACTTTTGTTTATGATGTATGCCATCGAAGGCTACAGCAGCTTCCTTTACAAAGGAGGACAGCTTCTGACTTCTGTTCTCGCTGCTTTTGTCCTTCTTTGTCTTTTACAGCCCCAGAGCATTCTGGGACGTATTTTAAGCATTCCTCCGCTGAGATGGATCGGAGAACGATCTTACGGCATTTATCTTTGGCACTATCCCGTCATCCTTTTACTCAGCAACGGGGTAAAAACAAACTGGACGATCCTGCTGGCTGAATTGGCGATTACCGCTGTTTTATCCGAGCTTTCCTACCGTTTGGTCGAAACACCTATACGACACGGCATTATCGGAAAATCTTTCTGCATTTCCAAGACCCAGCCTGGGACGAAAAAAGAGCAAAAAGAAAAACAAAAAGCGACCGGCAAACGCCTGGCCGTCGGTTGTTGTGCTCTTTTTCCATATATCGCTGCCTTGCTTTGTGTGATCTTCGTGCCTGGACAGAGCGTCTCAAAGGATATGGAAGAATTACAGAAACAGGCACAAACAGTCCAAAAGATGACGGAAGAGAAAAAGAATGCTTTGAGCTCAAAATCTGAAAACACTTCCGGCGATCCGGCTGCATCTGACGATTCTGATTCTTCTAAAGGTACAGACACCCCAAAAGACACACGGACAGACGAGGAAATTTTTCAAAGCCTCCACTTGCTGTTGCTGGGTGATTCCATTGCCCTTGGATCTGCCAACGAATTTTACGCTGCATTTCCGAACAGCATCTGTGATGCTTCCGTCAGCCGTCAGGCTACTGAAGCTTTGAGTCTCTATCCTGCCTATGTCAATGAACATGGCTGGAATGGTGACGGTGTGATCTTAGCACTCGGTTCTAACGGTTTACTTTATGATACGCTTCCCCGTCTTCGGGAAATGATGGGACCGGACCTGCCGCTTTTCATCTTTACCGTGCGAGCACCTCATGTTTCATGGCAGGACTCCAACAATACAGAAATCCGGGACTTTGTAAATGCTACTGCAAACACCTATCTGATCGACTGGTATGCCATCAGTAACGACCACAATGAATATTTCGTAAGTGACGATACCCATCCGACACAAGAAGCACACCAGATTTATATCAACTGCATCAAAGAAGCCGTTCTGAAGGTATACCGAAAATAAACACTTTTACTTTTCCTTTCATATTCTTTTCTGTGCTTCCGACGATGATTTTCTTTTCTGCATCAACCAAAAAGATGTCCACACTTTCCGTCACCGGTGTATTACCCGGCGGACTCAACGTCCATCGAAAGGCAAAATTTCTTTATGAACAGAAAACCGACGAAGACGGTCTGGCAAAACTTTACTCCCGAAAAAAGCATTGAGAAACAACTTCCTTATAATACCACTATATGATAAAATAAAACAAATACTTTAGGAAATGAGGGAAAAAATTGAAACAACTAGTTTACAAATGGAATCACATCAGTCTGATCCTGCGTATCGCAATCGGACTCGTCATCGGTATCATCCTGGCGTTAGTCTGCCCAAAAGCAACTGCAATTTCCATTCTTGGCGATTTATTTGTCGGCGCCTTGAAAGGAATCGCACCTATCCTCGTCTTTATATTGGTTGCCAGTTCTCTGGCAAATGCAAAAGGCGGCGTCAAACACCAGTTTCGGACGGTCATTTTTTTGTACATGCTCAGCACCCTTCTTGCCGCTGTAGTTGCAGTCTTTTTAAGCTTTGCCTTTCCGGTCACTCTGAAGCTTTCCGAGACCGTTTCAGAAAATGCACCGCAGAGTATTTTTGAAGTGCTCAGCACACTGCTGAACAAGATCGTTGCCAATCCGGTATCTTCTTTGATCGATGCCAATTATATCGGTATCCTCTTCTGGGCTTTGCTGCTCGGGATCGCATTAAAAAAACTGGCATCCGACAACACAAAACTCATGTTTTCCAACTTGTCCGATGCAATCTCACAGATTGTAAAATGGATCATCAATCTTGCCCCGTTCGGAATCCTGGGCCTGGTATTTTCTTCCGTATCCAGCAACGGACTTGGCATTTTCAAAGATTACGGAAAATTGCTGCTTTTGCTGGTAGGTGCTATGCTCTGTGTCGCTTTGATCGTAGACCCTCTGATCACTGCCATCTGTCTGCGCAGAAATCCCTATCCGCTGGTATTCCGCTGCTTCAAAGAAAGCGGCGTTACCGCCTTCTTCACCAGAAGCTCCGCTGCCAATATTCCGGTCAATATGATGCTTTGCGAAAAGCTGGGATTGGATAAAAACATCTACTCTGTATCGATCCCGTTGGGCGCAACCATCAACATGGACGGAGCTGCCATCACCATCACGATCATGGCACTGGCTGCTGCCAACACCCTGCATATCTCCGTAGATATCCCGACCGCCATCGTCTTAAGCGTCCTTGCAACGCTGGCAGCCTGCGGTGCTTCCGGAGTAGCAGGAGGTTCTCTGCTTCTGATCCCGCTGGCATGTTCCCTGTTTGGCATCAGCAACGATATCGCCATGCAGGTAGTCGGCGTAGGTTTTATCATCGGAGTGATCCAGGATTCTCTGGAAACCGCCATCAATTCTTCCGGCGATGTTCTTTTCGCCGCAACGGCAGAATATAGAGAATGGATCAAAGAAGGACGGGAATTGCCTTTCTAGATCCGGCAGATGTATTAGATAAAATTTATCAGACAAAATAAAAAAGGTCCACTGGACCTTTTTTATTTTGTTGTAAGGATGAGGAAAAGCAGCATTCTTTGTTTACTCTCCTGCTTTTCCCGTGATGATCCACGGTGCCGGCTGGGATTCGAATCCATTTTTCGAATTCAGTCTGGAAACTTCCACCTGGATCACATCCACATCTCCGATTCCCATTTTTTCACAAAAAGCTTTCATGCCTGCTGCCACCTGGAAGTCCAGCGTGTAAACCACAAATTCCATATTTGGATTTCGTTTTAACAGGCACTCCACTTCCTGTTCCATACTGGCAGATGCCACCAGCATCGTCACATCCGGAACCGGCAGATTTTTTATGCTTTCGTCATCCACATGATCGATGATCTCCACGTTATTCAGCCCAAACTGGCTGACATTCTCTTCCATGGTAGCCCGGTCTTTATGATTATACTCTACTGCGATCACGGTTCCTTCTCCGTTCATAATGGCTGCTTCAACCGCGATCGATTCTCCCGAGATAATACACAGATTTTTTCCTTCGGAAATCTGCATTTTCCCGAGGATGATCCCTCGGATCTCTGCTCCCACATAACGGACGGAACCTGTTACAAATGCATTGTTGCTCATACCGAATTTAATAGTATTGCGTGCATGTGGATTGATGATCAGCATACCGGCAGATGCATTGATCCCTCGGTTGATCATATCGTATACCTTGTTCTGTTTGATTTCCCCTTCCGGCTCGCTTCCTTCGTTGTATATGACAAGGCATTCCCCAAGCCCCGCGTTGAACATTCGATAGAAAATATCCGGATGTCCTGCCTCTGTAAATACCAAAACGGTTTTGTGGGATTCCACTGTAGGGATCAGGTTTTTATTTTTTTTGGTAATATCCAAGATCTTTACATGCTCCAGATCAATTTCTGCGTTTTGTGCAAAATACTGTAACCACGACAAAATATGTGTATTTGTAAAAATAGTATTATCCATAACTTACACCTTTCTCATAACTTACATAGGTCATGACCTGCTTACGAAACCTATTTACAACGCTTCAGCAATTCTTCCCATTTCTCATCTACATATTTCTGTGCTTCTTCGATCGTCCATTCATTTCCCGGTTTGAAACAATGGCGGAACCTTCCCTGCAGTCTCATAAACTCTTCTACCGGACGTTTTTTCTTTGGCTCGTAGTTCAAACGATATTCTCCGTCTACCACCTCATAAAGCGGCCAGATACAGGTTTCTACCGCCAGCTTACAGATTTCCGGAAGGATTTCTGCCGGATACTGCCATCCTCTCGGGCATGGCGTCAACACATTCACAAATGTAGGGCCTGGCTCATAGATCGCTCTGTGGGCTTTTTCTTGAAAATCTTTCATAGTCCCAAGCAATGTGGTCTGCGCCACATACGGTGAGCCGTGGGCTACAACAATTTGTGTCAGGTCTTTCTGTACCTGCTTTTTGCCGACCGACTCCACGCCTGCCGGAGTGGTTGTCGCAGATGCATATCTCGGTGTCGCAGAGCTGCGCTGTGTTCCGGTGTTCATATAAGCATTGTTGTCATAACAAAAATAGGTAAAATCATGTCCTCTTTCCAGAGCTCCTGAAAGGGACTGGAAACCGATATCATAGGTTCCTCCGTCACCGCCGATGGCAAGGATCTTAAAGTTTTGATTCAATTTTCCCTTTTTCTTCATAGCCTGATATGCCGCTTCCACACCGGAAGCCGTCGCCGATGTGTTTTCAAAAGCCGTGTGGATATACGAATCTTTCCACGCCGTATACGGATACTGGAAAGAAGACACCTCCAGACACCCCGTCGCATTACAGATCACGGCTTTATCTCCCGGATCAACTGCTCTCATCATGGCACGACATACGATTCCGGCACCACATCCCGCACATAATCTGTGACCGGCTTCAAACCGCTCTTCTTTGCTCATTTGTTCTTTCAAATTATATGCCATTTTATTGTACCTCCTCCCGTAAGTCTCTCTGTCCCATGTGTGAATAAATCGGTCCTACCTCACCTGTATCCAGAATCTTCTGCAGTCTCGCAAATACGCGTTTTGTATGGTCTACCGTAAAATCACGTCCGCCAAGGCCGTACACAATGTCCACCATTTTCGGTCTTTGCTCCAGATTGATCATGGCAGATGCCGTTTCTGCAAACAGCGGTCCGCCGTTTGCGCTAAACCCTTCACTCTTGTCCAACACAGCAACTACTTTACAATGCTTCAAGGCTTCTGCCAATTCTTCTCCCGGGAACGGACGGAATACACGGATCTTGATCAAACCGGCTTTTACACCTTGACTTCTCAATTCGTCCACGGCTGCTTTTGCCGTGCCGGCACTGGATCCCATCAACACAATGGCCATCTCCGCATCCTGCATCTGATACGCTTCGAAGAAATCATAGTGACGGCCGAATTTTGCTTCAAAATCTGCTGCCACTTCTTTGATGGCATGCTTTGCATTTTTCATTGCTTCTGCCTGTGCCACTCTGGCTTCCATATAATATCCGGACACTCCATAAGGCCCCACTGCCAACGGATTTTCCTCTTTCAGAAGATAATTTTCCGGATGATATTCTCCGACAAACGCTTTTACCGCTTCATCCTCTTCCAGTTCAATGTTTTCGATTGCATGAGAGGTAATAAATCCGTCTTCGCAGATCATAACCGGCAGCCGCACATCCGCTGTTTCTGCGATACGATGCGCCTGCAGATAATTGTCGTATGCTTCCTGGTTGTTTTCCGCATAAATCTGGATGAAACCGGAATCTCTTTCCGCCATGGAATCCGAATAGTCATGGTTGATATTGATCGGTCCTGTCAGCGCCCTGCAGGATACCGCCAACACAAGTGGTAATCTGGCGGATGCTGCCACATAAAGCACTTCATTCATATAAGAAAGTCCGGCTGAAGAGGTAGCCGTAATGGCTCGGCATCCTGCCGCTTCTGCACCGATACATGCCGACATTGCGGAATGTTCACTTTCTACGCAGATAAATTCTGTGTCCACTTTTCCGTCTGCCACATACTGTGCATAGTACTGCGGTATCTCTGTAGACGGCGTGATGGGAAACATGGCGAATACGTCCGGATTGATCTGACGCATTGCCGTTGCAATGGCTTCATTTCCTGATAATCTGTCTCGAATACTCATTCGTGTACCTCCTTCCATTCAATTGCCTGGAAAGGACAGACCTTATAACAGATGCCGCATCCTTTACAATGATCATAGTCAAATTCACTTCTTTTTCCGTCTTTGACCGGGATACTGGAATCCGGACAAAAAGGAGTGCAAAGAAGACATTGTTTACACTTTGTCTCATCCCAGAGCGGAATTTTAGAACGCCATTCGCCTGTCATGGTCAGTCTGGAGGTTCCCGGCTCGTAAATTTCACATCCGTAAGTCAGATCCTGCCAAACGATCTGTTCATTTATATCTGCTGCTTTTTTACTCATTCTGACTTAACCTCCTTCATCGCTTCTTCCAAACAGTCCAGATTGCCCTGTATCACCTGTGGTTTTTTTGCAAATTTATGCTGATAAGAAGTTTCCATGTCTTTCAGAAAAGCCTCCCTGTCCACACAGTTGCTGACTGCTACAGTTGCCGCAAGCATCGGGGTATTCGGAAAATATGCTCCCAAATGCTTTCTGGAAATCTTACCCGCATCAATAGTATAGACACAGCCTTCATATCCTCTCAGAAGCGGCCTTAACTGACTGGCTGACTTTTCGGAGTTGATGATGATCGCACCTTCTTTTTTCAATCCCGCGGTCACATCCACGCTTTCCAACAACGTTTCATCCACCACTACTACATAATCTGGTTCATAAATGTTACTATGTATACTACAACGTGTATCCGAGATGCGATTATATGCTGTAATAGGTGCACCGGATCTTTCAGGGCCGTACTCAGGAAAAGACTGTACATATTTTCCTGACATAAACGCCGCATCGGCAAGCAACTGGCTGGCAGTTTTCGCGCCCTGGCCGCCCCGTCCGTGCCAACGGATTTCCATCATTTCTTTCATAAGATTCCCTCTTTCCTTTTGTAATCTGTTTTGCTTTTATCATCGGAAATGTTTCTTCTAAAAAATAAGCGATGTCCGTTTACATATGCTATAAACAGAGTTCACTCTATTATATTCGATTTTATCCCTTAAATCAATAATCCCCGCCAGATCTTTTGTCATATATCTGGCAATTTAAAATCAGAGCCGGTCCTTTGACCGACTCTGAACATGTTTCTGTTTTATATTTCTTCTTGTATCTCCTCATTTACTTTATGATTCTTCTGCAGTTACCCTGCCAGATGCAGGACCCCGACCAGCAACATTCCGCAAAGTCCATAATAAGTTATAACTGCGACAAGGTCATTGACCGTTGTAATAAGCGGACCGGATGCTACCGCCGGATCCACATTGATCTTCTTGAAAAACAGCGGGATCAGTGTTCCGACTGCACCGGAAATCACCATAGCCAGTGTCAAAGATAATCCGATGCATCCTGACACCGCATAGGCAAACGCCCAAGTCTTGCCCTTAAACAATGCAATGTACAATCCTAATACGAGAAAAGATAAAATTCCAAGAATTGTGCCGTTTGACAACGCAATCTTCATCTCTTTGAAGACCAGCTCTACCTTCTGTTTTCCGGTCAACGACTCATCCATCAATACCCGGATCGTCACAGCCAACGACTGGGTACCGACATTTCCGGCCATGTCCAGAATCAACGACTGGAAACACATAATGATCGTAAGCTGACTGACGATTTTTTCAAATACGCCCACGACCGAAGACACGAAAGTTCCCAGAGCCAGCAAAATCAACAGCCACGGCAGTCGCTTTTTCATACTTTCCAAAAGTGGTTCTTTCAAATCCTCTTCCGCTGTCAAACCGGCCAGCTTTGCATAATCTTCTCCCATCTCATCGTCGACCAGGTCTACGATGCTTTGGGATGTGATAACGCCCAGCAGTTTGTTGTTATTATCCAACACCGGAATCGAATTTTCCGAGTAATCTTTCAATTTTTCAATACAGTCATCGATCAATTCATGACCATATACATATGGATACGATGTCACGATCAGATCTTCCAGAGACGTATCCTGTCTTGCAGTGATCAGATCTTTCAGATCCATCGCTCCGTAGAAGGTGTGATCCTCTGTCACCATAAAAATAGTGGTGATATTATCATTTTTGGCAGCCTGATTTACCAATTCGCTCATGGCCTGTTTCACAGCAAGATTTTCACGAATCTCAATGTAATTCGTGGTCATTTTCGAGCCGATCTCTTCCTCATCGAACGCTGCGATGAGCGCCATATCTTTTCTGGCATCATCATCCATGAGTTCCAATAAAAGTGATCTTTTTTCTTTCGGACTCATCCGCAGTACATCGACCACCGCATCTGTCTCCATTCCCGAAAGAATGGACGCCGCCTTACGCACATCCATCTCATCCAGATACTCAGCCGCCTGCTTTTCATCAATGTATTCGAAGATATCCGCAAGCATGTCCAGATCCAAGATCCGGCACAATTTCCGTCTTTCCGCAACAGAGAGCTCCGGGAATACATCTGCGAGATCATTCTCATGATAATCTTCCAATTTATTTCTCATGATCCCCGGAGAAGCATTGCTTCTTATGATATTCAGAATTTCAGATTTATAATCTTTATGTTCTTGATAATCCTGTGTATCTTCCATCTCTTTTGCCCTCCTCATCCTTTTTCTTCCGCAAATATGTAAAGCAGGACCAAATCGTTCTCCTCCACACGTTTGCTTTTTCAAGTATTCAATTATGGATGTTCAAATGGGATACAGGATGAAAAATGCTATATCTACAGAACCTGCCATCGGCAGCTTCCTCCGGATGCATAGCAACGAACAAACAGAATGAACTGTTGTCCCTTTTCCATCCTGTGCGCTTACTTCGCCCATGACCATCACAACTGTCCATCCTGTTCACCTGCCTTTTACCTGAATTTTCATGGAATGTTCGAAATTCCTTAATTATTATAATCCTTTGATCTGCGAAATTCAAACCCATCCGGCTATAAAATTGTTTAAATATATTTTATGTGCTTTCCGTGCTGTGTGTTGAATAACCAATTCCGATCACTGCATAAACAGGCAACAAGAAAAACTCATCAAATTGCAATATTCAATCCCATCCAAGGCAATACAGCTCCTAATATAAAATGCGCAGTTCGCATAAATCAGAATAACTGTCCCGGTAGTTTTTTCTTTTCTTTATAAGAAAACATCTTATCGAATTCTTCACTTTCTTTTTCATCCACAAAATACCCTGCAGGTGTCTCATATTCTCCTGTAATCCCCTTCAAATATCCCGGGATCAGTTCTTTACATAGAAAGAAAGACGCATCCTGACCAGCTTCCAGCCCGTGATAACGGATTCCAAATTCACTTGCATACTTAAATCCACTTTTCCCATAAAAATCAATATTTCCTTCAAAACAGACTGCACCGCAGCCAACCTCCGCTGCTTTTTCAAGTGAATAATCCAGTAAAATTTTTCCATATCCTTGTCTTTTCAATTCTGGAGCAATACAGATCGGTCCCATAGTCATAATCGGAATATTTCTCCCATCATCCGCTT
>CAKRWZ010000062.1 GCA_934418295.1 uncultured Mediterraneibacter sp. | reverse complement strand
GAAAAATGTCTGTAAACCTTGATTTTAAGCGAACTTTTCAATATTTCCAAGCACTTTATTCTGTTGTGAGAATTTCTCTCAAATTATTTCATTACGATATTGATGATCTTCTTCGGAACGTAAATTTCTTTGATCACATTGCCGCTCAGTTTGGAGCCCAGTGTTTCTTTTCCGAGTGCGATGGCATCTTCTTTGGAGATGTCTGCCGGAATGGAGATCACGGCTTTTGTTTTTCCGTTGATCTGTACCGGGATCTCGATCTCGTCATCTTTCATGGCAGCTTCGTCATGTTTCGGCCAGCCGGCTTTGAATACGGTCTCACCGTGTCCCAGCTGCTCCCACATTTCTTCTGCAAAATGCGGCGCAAACGGAGAAAGCAGCACGGCGATGGTTTCCAGTGTTTCTTTATCGATACCGCCTTCTTTTCTTGCTACATCCAGGAATTTGTTGTTATATTCCATAAAAGCAGAAATGACGGTGTTCAGGCTAAAGCTTTCCAGACGGGAAGTCACGTCATGGATCAGGCGGTTTCTCAGCTTGATCATCTCTTTGGTCGGCTGTACGTTGGCTTCTTTGCTTTCCATCAGCAGATTCCAAAGCCTCTTCAGGAAACGGTTCACGCCGTCTATTCCGCGGTCATCCCACTCTGCATCCAGCTCCGGCGGTCCTACGAACAGTTCATACATTCTCAGGGAATCGCATCCGTAATCTCTTACCAGGTCATCCGGAGATACCACGTTTCCTTTGGATTTACTCATCTTGATACCGTTCTTTCCGGTGATCATTCCCTGATTGAACAGCTTATGGAATGGCTCATCAAAATCGATCACGCCGATATCATGCAAAAACTTGGTGTAGAAACGAGAGTAAAGAAGATGCAGTACTGCATGTTCTACTCCGCCGATGTACATATCTACCGGAAGCATCTCATCTGCTTTTTCTCTGGAAACCAGTTCTTTGTCGTTGTGGTTGTCCACATATCTCAGGAAGTACCAGGAAGATCCCGCCCACTGAGGCATGGTGTTTGTCTCTCTCTTTGCAGCGGCTCCGCACACCGGACACGTACAATTTACCCACTCGTCAATGGCTGCCAGCGGAGACTCGCCTGTGCCGGTCGGCTCATAGGACTCTACATCCGGCAGACGCAGCGGAAGCTCTTCCTCCGGTACCGGTACATTGCCGCATTTCGGGCAGTGGATGATCGGGATTGGCTCACCCCAGTAACGCTGACGGGAGAATACCCAGTCACGCAGCTTGTAATTTACGGTTGCTTTTCCGAAGCCTCTCTCCTCGATAATATGCGGTGCTTCTTTTTTCAGCACTGCAGATTCCATGCCGTTCCACTCGCCGGAATTGATCATCACTCCGGAAGCTTCTGTGTAGGCCTCTGTCATATTTTCAATTTCTTTTCCGTCCTTTGCGATTACCTGTACGATCGGAATATCAAATTTCTTTGCAAACTCAAAGTCACGGTCATCATGAGCCGGAACACACATGATGGCGCCGGTTCCGTAATCTGCCAACACATAATCGGAAATCCAGATCGGTGTTTTCTGACCGCTCAGCGGATTGATGGCATAGCTTCCGGTAAACACACCGGTCTTCTCTTTATCCTGCATACGATCTACATTTGATTTCATGGATGCGTCATAAATATACTTTTCAACCACCTCTTTGCGATCCGGTGTGGCAAGAGAAGCTGCCAGCTTGTGCTCCGGTGCCAGTACCATAAAGGTTGCACCGTAAAGGGTATCCGGACGGGTGGTGTATACGGTGATGGCTTCCTCGCTGTTTTCCACCGGGAAGTTGACCTCTGCGCCATAGGATTTTCCGATCCAGTCTGTCTGCATTTTCTTTACTTTTTCCGGCCATTCCAGCTTGTCCAGATCATTCAGAAGCCTGTCTGCGTAAGCGGTGATCTTCAGCATCCACTGACGGAGATTCTTCTTGGTCACTTCTGCGCCGCAGCGCTCACATTTTCCGTTTACGACCTCTTCGTTTGCCAGACCGGTCTTACAGGACGGGCACCAGTTGATCGGGAATTCTTTTTCATAAGCCAGACCTTCTTTGAACATTTTTACAAAGATCCACTGGGTCCATTTATAGAAATCCGGATCCGTAGTATTTACTTCCATATCCCAATCATACAATGCTGCGATCTGGTTGATCTGTCTCTTGATATTTGCAATGTTTTCCGCTGTGGATTTCGCCGGGTGCACTCCCATTTTAATAGCATAGTTTTCTGCCGGAAGTCCAAAAGCATCCCATCCCATCGGATGCACGATATAATAGCCCTGCTGCAGTTTATACCGGCTCCAAACGTCTGAGATAACGTAGCCTCTCCAGTGGCCTACATGCAGTCCGTTTCCTGACGGATAGGGGAACATGTCCAGACAGTAATATTTCTGCTTTTTGTTTCCGTTGTCATCCACCTTCGGATTTACGGTTTTCTCTGCCCACTTTTCTGTCCATTTCTTTTCAATTGCTTTGTGATTGTAAACAATCTTCGGCGCCATTTTGCCATCCTCCTTATTGTTCGCTCTGACCGAGATCAGATTTGAATAAAAAAAGTCCTTCTTCTCTCAACAAAGAGACGAAAAGACTTTCTGTTTTCCGTGGTACCACTCTTATTCATCCTGACGGATGCACTCATGATCTATAACGGGAATACCCGCTTCCGCCTATGTCTCCGCCTTGTCTCAAAACGGATATGTTCAGCAGAAGAACTCAGAGGGGAGTTGGGAGTTTACGCTGCTGCCTCACACCTGCCGGCAGCTCTCTGAAAACGGTAGTCTCTTACTGATCCTCTTCATCGTTTTTGCAATATTCTTCCCTATTATAAGAAGATTGTTAAAATAAGTCAAGCGCTTTTCCGGTCTCCTTCAAAACTCTAATATTTTTATGAACTCTGCTTTTTATGGTTGTTCCAAAGTCCGCTTTGGTGTATAATAAACCTATAAAATTTACCGGGTGGTGATTTTCCCGGAAGTCTTAAAACAGGCGCTTTTATCCGCCGGTCGGCTTCCATTTTTAGGAAGTATCATCCGCCCAATAACAGTTAAAGGAGATTTTGCCATGGTAAATGTATTGACAGGCCCAAAGGGCAGCGGTAAAACACAACAAATGATCGATTTAGCGAATCAGGCGGCAAAAGTATCAAACGGAAACGTGGTTCTCATCAAAAAGAGTCATCGTGATACATACAGCGTGGATTTCAGCATCCGTGCCATCTGCATGGACGATTACAAAGACATCCAGAATGTTGATGAATTCAAAGGCTTTCTGTACGGCATGGTTGCCGGCAACCATGATATAGAGCATCTGTTTATTGACGGACTTCTGAAACAGGTAGACGTTTCCATCGATAATCTGCCGAAGGTTCTCGATTTCCTGAAAAAGATCTCTGACGAAAACGAGATCGAGATCTACATCAGCCTCAGCGCAAAACTTGAGGAAATGGCAAACGTAGACTTTTCTGACTGCAAGATGCTGCAGTCCGTATAAAGCCGATCTGCTGACAATTTCATATCGTTTCAGTATGAATTTTAAAACCGACTGTCGGGAGTTTCCTTTCAGTCGGTTTTTTGACATGCAACGAATTAAATGCATCCTGCCTAAAAATAATTTTTCTTAAATTGTAAAAAATTAGTAACTTTTCTCACCTTTTTTATTAAATAATGTTATAATGAATTTGATTATTGAACAAATATTTCTTAAGTATTGTAATCACTGTAAAACCGGTGTTTACATATTGTCATTGCAAAATATGAGAGTAAGGAGGTAAACAGACAATGACAAACAGCAAATCTACAAAACGGGCATTCGTATCCAGCGCACTTTCACTCTTTGTGTGCATCGCAATGCTCATCGGCACCACTTTTGCGTGGTTTACCGACACTGCAAGCACTGCGGTAAACAAAATTCAGTCCGGAACACTGGACGTAGACATTGTTGACTCAAACAATAAATCACTCAACGGCAAAACCCTCAGTTTTCGGGATTTCAATGGCAGTGAAAACATTCTTTGGGAACCGGGTGCAACTTTTAATCTGGATTCTTTTAAGATTGTAAACAAGGGAAATCTTGCACTGAAGTATAAAGTGACCATCAACGGCGTTGACGGCGATGCAAAATTGTTGGAGGCAATCGATTTCACTATTAAAAACGGAGAAACTAAAACGCCTCTTGCAGGCTGGGAAGGTGTTTTGCTGCCGAAGGGCACAACTCCGAATCAGGATTCCGAAACAGTCGAATCAACCGGCCTGATCACCATCTCCGGCAAAATGAAAGAGGAAGCCGGCAATGAATATCAGGGATTGTCCCTCGAAGGAATCGGTATCACCGTCGTAGCTACTCAGTACACTTATGAAAACGATTCTAAAGATAATCAGTACGATCAAGATGCTGCATACCCGGTTGTTGCAAATGACCAGTCTGAAGTAAACGATATCATCACAAACGCTACTGACAAAACAGCTACCATTGCACTTCCGACAGCCAAAACGATCACACTTGACAACGGAATCGCAAGCGAAGGGGACAAATCCCGCGATATCACGTTTGTCGGTAACGGCAGCCAGACTGTAGACGTTATTACAAATGCTGTTAGCGCTGAAGGCGGCCAGCTGAACTATCAGCGCGGCTCTTCTTTCACCTTCCAGAACCTTACCATTCAGGCAGGTGAAGGCAGCTATGACGGTATCGTTGCAGATGAACTCACCTATAAAAACTGTACGATCAAAGGCAAATTGACCCTGTACGGAAAGGCTACATTCATTGACTGTACATTTGAGAATAACATGGATAATCAGTATTCTATCTGGACCTGGGGCGGCACAGACGTAAAATTTGATGGCTGTACTTTCAACACAAACGGAAAAGCGATCCTGCTCTACGGTCAGGCAACCGAAGCGAACCCCACCAACCTTATTGTAAACAATTGTACCTTTAACGATCGCAAAAACGGCGCAGCCGGAAAAGCAGCGATTGAAATCGGTAACGATTACAACGCCACCTATACCCTGACTGTTAAAAACGCTACTGTTAACGGATTTGCTGACGGCAAAAACACCGGTTCCAAGCTGTGGGCAAACAAAAACAGCATGGATGCAGCACATCTTACTGTTACTATCGACGGAAGCAAAGTGCAATAAGCTTTACCGCTTCTTCCGAACGGAATGCATGGCGACAGCAAAAGTGCCGCACAATCACCTGCTTCGGTAATTGTGTGGCACTTCTTTTTTAGTCCTATAACTCTATAACTCTTATTCGTCCTTTTTCTCTTCCGCTTTTTTCCCATTCAGGGACAAGACTGTATTCAATCCTTCTCCCTCCTGATAGGAAACGCCTTGCTTATATTCGATGGTGATCTCATCTCCCGGTGAATAACGGATGATATCGATAAAGTCTACCACTGACACGTCAAAGATCTCATCGGATCCTTCCAACATAACGTAATAATGGGAATTCCCGTCTACCACACCTTGTGCGATCTTCGTGATCTTTCCGCTCAATGTCTGCACGGTTTTTTCTTCCTTATCCTCTGCCGCCTTGATCCCGTTGACATACATCAGATCCGTATACGCACTTTCGCAGGCGCTGACCGTATCGCCTATGGCTACGATCTGATACTTCTGCACATTGACCATGGCATATTTCTTCACCAGTCCTGCATCATCCTTCAGCGCGATAAAATACGTCGGTTCCCCGGAAATATTCAAAAGCAACGGAAAGGTTGCCGTATATTTAAGATTTTGTACCTGCCCCTCTGCCGAGGACATGGCCGAGCTCTCTGTTGCACCCTCTATTTTATAATATTTCGTTTCCATGGTTCTCTGATTCATCAGGACAAAACCCACATTGGACTCGTCTCCGCTGACACTGGTCACGCCGGTATAAACCCACACATCGTCATCGATGGCCAGATAGTTGTAGCCGTCTGTAGTCTTCAGGCAATCCTTCTGTCCCAGAACACTGTTAAAATACCCATGCTTCAACGAACCGTAATAATCATACAGATCCACCAGAAGATCTGCAGAATATGCACGGTCTACCCATTCCGGCACATCTTTGATATCATAATCCTCCGTCTCTCCGGTAATGGCATTGCAAAGGACTACTCTTCCCACCGTCTCGCCGCCGAACAGCCCGATGTTGTATTTCCGGACCGGACAGATCCAGTAGGGAACACCGTCGTCGTTGATCTCAAAGCTCAATTCATCGAAAATATAAGTCGGATAGGAAAAACGCAGATGCCGGTAAATATTCCGGTTAAAATGGTCGCTGGTGGTATATTTCATTCCCTGGTCCAACTTTACCAGCTCGGTGTTCTGGGTCGCCATATCGATCCGGATATAAGCAGGAATTCCTTCTTTCCGGTTGGTGAACCATTTGATCAGATTCGCATATTTCAGCGGTGAAACCCGCACCGGCTGATCCTTGTAGTTGATCTGGCTGTAGCGGTCGTCCACCTCAAACTGTGAAACCATGTCCACCATGCTTCCCATTTTCCGGTTTCCCAGGATCTCCGCGGAATCCTTGTCCAAAAGCGGGATCTGGTCAAAAGAAAGTTCCTCTATATCTTTGGTAAATTCGCCTTCCTTTACCTCCAAAAGCCGTTGATATTTTTTCGCATTGACGATGGGGGAAGACAGCAGGCTTCCGACGAGATAGCAGGCAGCCAGCGCTCCCAGACCCAGCGCGAATCCCTTCATCGCCTTTGATTTTTTCAATTCATACCGGGTCATTTTATGCTTTACCGCATAAAGTACTGCAGCGATTACTCCCATCACAAATACGAATCTCCATAGCTCCGGAGAATGGATATTTAATGCCGGAAGTGTCACATAATAGTAGATGCCGATCGCCAAAATACATCCGACCGTAAGCAGGATCCTGTTTCTTTTCATAAATGTCTCTCCTTATATTTGCCGTCTGTGCTCTGCTTCCCTCTCAGAATTTCTGTTTCCACATGCTGGGAGAAAACAGGAGCAGGAATGGAAATATTTCCAGTCTTCCCACCAGCATATCCAGACAATATACCAGCTTTGAAAACCAGGAAAAATCCGCGAAATTTTCGACCGGTCCGACCATAGCCAATCCCGGTCCCGTATTGTTGATCGTCGTCAGCACACCTGTGAACGTCGTTTCAAAATTGAAATTATCGAAGGAAACCAGCAATACTGATCCGATTATGATCAATATGTAACAAATGAAGTAATTATATACACCATGCATAGTCTCATCACTGATTTTTCTTCCATTTACCCGGACAATGGTAACAGCTTTCGGATGCAGCATCCGTTTGATCTCCTGTTTCACGCTCTTGAACAGGATCAAAAGCCTCGACACTTTAATACCGCCTCCCGTGGAACCGGCGCATGCGCCGATAACCATGATCGCCAGCAAAATACATTTTGACAATTCCGGCCACAGATCATAATTGGCCGTGCAAAATCCGGTGGTTGTAATCACAGAAGCCACTTGAAAAGATGCATAGCGGAAAGCTTTCAGCGGATTTCCGTAGATCTTCAGGATATTTACCGTGATGACAGCGATCGAACCTGCGATGATCCCCAGATATGCTTTCAGTTCTTCGTTATGGAAAGCTGCTTTAAATTGTTTCAAAAGTAAAAGAAAATAGATGTTGAAATTCACACCGAACAAAATCATAAACACGGTGATCACACCGTCTATATAGGCACTGTTATAGTGCGCCACGCTGTTGTTCCAGTTGGAAAATCCTCCGGTACCCGCCGTGCTGAAGGAATGGACAATGCTGTCGTAAAGGTTCATCTTTCCGAACAGCAGGAAGATCACTTCCAGTACCGTCAGTGCGAAATACATCCCGTAAAGGATCTTTGCCGTATTTCTTGCCTTCGGTACCAGCTTATCTGCCTCCGGACCCGGGACTTCCGCCCGCATCAGATGCATGGCATTTTTGTCTTCCAAAGAGGTCAGCATCATAACAAAGACCAGCACACCCATTCCGCCGATCCAATGAGTCAATGCCCTCCAAAACAGGATGCCTTTTGGCAGGCTTTCGATCTCCCGCAGGATCGTGGATCCCGTCGTCGTAAAGCCGGACACCGTTTCAAAAAAAGCATCTATGTAATTTGGAATGCTTCCGGAAAGTGTAAATGGGAGCGCTCCGAACAGGGACCACAAAACCCAGGCCACCGCCACGATCACCAGTCCTTCTTTTCCGTAAATGGTAGAATCCTTCGGCCGCTTTCTGGCGGTCAAAAAGCAGATCAGAGCCAGCACCGCACTGGTCAGCAGAAAAGCCTGATAATCTTCTCCGTTGTTGATTGCTGAAACAAATGCCGGAATTAAAAGTACCGCCGCCTCTACCCCCAGCATTTTTCCCAGAATATATACGATCATTCTAAGATTCATCTGTATCCCCCATCAATCTCTCGACAGCAGTTCTTTCCAGCTGTCTTCTTTCAAAATCTACAGCAAAATATCCTTAATATCCTGTATTTTCTTTTCCATCGTAACTACGATCACACTGTCTCCTACCTGGATGCAGTCCTCTCCGTTCGGAATAATGATCCGTCCGTTTCTGGCGATACAGGCTATCAGATTGTTGGGTTTTGTTCTCAGCTCTTTCAACGGGATATTCGTATACTCTGCTTCAGCACGGATCAAAAATTCCAGCGCCTCCACCTTTTCATCCACCAGCTGATAAAGTGTTTCGACATTGGCGCTTCCTTCTGAATTTTGTCGTGCCCTGACATAACTTAAAATGGTCTCTGCCGTAGAGCCTTTTACGGAAACCACGCTGTCGATTCCCAGCTCCTCTACCATCTCCATACGCCGCTCTTCATTGACCTTTACTACAATTTTCGAAACATCCTGACTGTTTGCAAACAGGGACATAATAATGTTTTCTTCATCCATTCCAGTCAACGCAATAAATGCATCTGCTTCCCTGATTCCCTCTTCCAAAAGCAGATCGTGATCTGTCGCATCCCCGCAAATGACAGTTGCTTTGGGCAGCAACTCGCAAAGCTCTTCGCAGCGTTCATACTTCTTTTCAATGATTTTGACCTGCATGCCGATAAGCAGCAGCTGCTTTGCCAGATAATAGGCCTCTCTCCCGCCTCCGCAGATCAAAACCTTACGGATCTTCTGCTTATGATGTCCAAAGTTTTTTATGAATTTTTCGATTTGCTGATGAGATGCTGTCACACGCAGACGGTCCCCTTCCTGGAGCACATAATCTCCATCCGGAATCACAACCTCTTTTCCGCGCTCCACTGCGCACACCAGCACCTGAATCTGGTATTTCGCATACAGCTCTTTCAACGACAAACCTGCCAGCACACTGTTTTCTGCCAGTGGAAACTCCACCAGCTCCACCTTGTCCTTCACAAAAGTTTCCACCCTGCTGGCATCCGGGAAGATCAGGACTCTGGCGATCTCCCTGGCCACGATCAACTCCGGATTGACTGCCATGCTCAGACGCAAATCTTCCTTGAGCATATCAATCTGCTGGTAATAGATCGGATTGCGCACTCTGGCAATGGTATGCCTAGCCCCCAGACGCTTTGCCACCAAGCAGCTCAGCATGTTTACCTCGTCCATAGACGTACAGGCAATAACCAGGTCTGCATGGTCTACATCTGCTTCTTTTTGCACCTCTACGCTTGTTCCTTCTCCGACCACGCAGAAAATATCGAGTTTATTGATCGCTTCTCTTAACTTTTTGGCATTGCTGTCGATCATGACAATGTCAAAATTTTCTTCTGTAAACTGCTTTGCCAGCTTGTAGCCGACCTTTCCGTCCCCTATGATTACTATTTGCATTTCTTTTCCTCATTCTTTTTACAGACTTCTAAAAAGCCAAAGACTGTTCAATACATGGGGCATTATAACACCTTTCCTTTAAAAGTACAATCTGAAGGCGGCTGAAAAGCCGGATCCTTTTTAGGATCCGGCCGCTTTTATCCGTCAATGTCTTTTATTCTTCTGCCGCTTTCGCTTCGATTTCTTTTTGCTGAACGTCTGCCGGTGCCTGCTCATAACGTGCAAACTGGTACTCGTAGGTTCCGCGTCCGCCTGTCATGGAACGCAGAACAGTGCAATAACCAAACAATCCTGTCATCGGAATATCTGCTTCGATCACCTGCTTGCCGCCTGCGATGGGGTTCATTCCCAGAACACGTCCGCGTCTCTTGTTCAGATCTCCCATCACATCTCCGGTGTAATCATCCGGAACGGTTACCTTCAGGGAAGCAATTGGCTCCAGCAATACCGGGGAAGCCTCCATAAATCCTTTTTTGAAGGCCTGGATCGTAGCCGTCTTAAACGCCATTTCAGAAGAATCTACCGGATGGTAAGATCCGTCATACAGTACGGCTTTCACACCTACTACCGGATAACCGGCCAGAGGGCCTTTACCCACAGACTCCTGAAGTCCTTTCTCCACTGCCGGGAAATAGTTCTTCGGAACGGCTCCTCCTACGACCTCTTCTTCAAAAATATATGGAGTCTCCAGATCACCGGATGGTTCGAAACGCATTTTAACGTGACCGTACTGTCCGTGTCCGCCGGACTGTTTCTTGTACTTCGTGTCTACGTCTGAATTCTTGCGGATCGTCTCGCGGAAAGCAACCTTCGGCGTTTCCAATGTAATCTCCGCCTTATATCTTGTCAGAAGCTTGCTGGCTGAAATCTCCAGATGCTGATCTCCCATACCATAGAGCAGAGACTGATGATTTTCACTGTCCACGATCGCTTTCAACGTCACATCTTCTGCCATCATTTTTGCTAATGCCTGAGAAACTTTGTCTTCCTCTCCTTTTGTCTTTACCACGTATCTCATATAAGTATACGGTACAGAATACTCTGTTTTTCCGAATATAACTTGTGTCGCTTTTGTGGAAAGGGTATCGCCTGTGCGGGTATTGTTCAGCTTGGCGATAGCCCCGATATCTCCCGCAAAAAGCTCTGCAACCTCCACCGGTTTGTTTCCGACCATGGTATAAAGTTTACCCGGCTTTTCTTCAGACTCTGTCTGTGCATTGTAAAGAACGTCTTCTTTTTTCAGAACACCGGAGCAAACCTTGATAAAGGAATATTTTCCGATAAACGGATCCACCATCGTCTTGAAAACATAAGCTGTTTTTGCTTTTGCAAAATCATAGTCCGCCTCAAAAATCTCATTGGT
>CAKRWZ010000061.1 GCA_934418295.1 uncultured Mediterraneibacter sp. | reverse complement strand
ACCAGGCCGACATCCTGATCGGTACCCAGATGATCGTCAAGGGACATGACTTCCCGGATGTGACCCTCGTCGGGCTGATCGCTGCGGACCTCAATCTTTCGGCACCGGACTTCAAGGCCTCGGAACGCACCTTCCAGCTGCTGACCCAGGCAGCCGGGCGGGCAGGACGTGGTGCGCAGGCCGGTACGGTCATCATCCAGACCTATCAGCCGGATCACTATGCGATCGTGCTGTCGAAGCGGCAGGACTACAAGGCCTTCTACGAAAAGGAGTTCCGCTTCCGGACGCTGATGGGCTATCCGCCGACGGAGCGCCTCATGACGATCCAGCTCGCCAGCAAGGATGAGGACTTTCTCTCCATGGTGAGTGCCGCTGCGGCGGAGGGCTTCCAGCTCGACTGCAGTGCCGAGGGTGCGGAGCTGATCGGTCCGCTCGAGGCCTCGGTCTACCGGATCAACGACGTCTATCGAAAAATCGTCTATATCAAACACCCGTCCCATGATATAATCATCAGGTTACGGGATCGTTTTACCGAACGTGTACGTCAGCACGACCGTCGCGGACTCGTGCTGTTAAATTATGATTTACAGTAGTTAGGAGAGTATTATGGCATTAAGAACCATTCGTGAAATTGGAGACCCGATTCTGGAGAAGGAGTGTAAGCCGCTGAAGGCGGTGACGGATCGTACCGTCGACCTCATCAACGACATGTTTGAAACCATGTATGCGGCGAACGGCGTCGGTCTCGCGGCTCCGCAGGTCGGCATCCTTCGTCAGCTCTTCGTCATCGATATCGGTGATGGTCAGCGCTATATCTGTATCAATCCGACGGTGACCCCGATCGGCGACGAGACCCAGACCGGTGACGAGGGTTGTCTGTCCGTTCCGGGCAAGCAGGGCGTGGTGACGAGAGCGATGAAGGTGCACGTCGAGGCACTCGATGCGAACATGCAGCCGTATGCCTTCGACTGTGAGGGCCTGCTCGCACGTGCGATGGCGCACGAGAACGACCACCTGCACGGTATCCTCTACACCTCGAAGGTCGAGGGGGAGCTCGAGGATGTAGAGTACGAGAGCCTCGACGAGGAGGAGCTCGAGGACTTCGAGTAATGGAGGTATGAGGTGAAGGTTATTTTCATGGGAACACCGGATTTTGCGGTGGCGACGCTCGATGCACTGGTGAAGGCGGGGTACGAGATTCCGCTGGTGATTACGCAGCCGGATCGTCCGAAGGGACGGCATGGGGAGGCACAGAAGAGTGATGTGCGTATCGCGGCGGAGGGCTACGGGATCCGGGTGGCGACACCGGAGCGGATCCGGAAGGATGAGGCGCTGAAGGCGGAGATGCGTGCGCTCGCACCGGATGTGATCGTGGTGACCGCGTTCGGCCAGATCCTGCCGAAGGATATCCTGGAGCTGACGCCTTACGGATGCATCAATGTGCATGCGTCTCTTCTGCCGGATTACAGGGGAGCGGCTCCGATCCAGTGGGCGATCATAAACGGCGAAAAGGAAACAGGGGTTACGACTATGCAGATGGACGAAGGTCTGGACACCGGGGATATGATCCTGAAGCAGGAGGTTCCGATCTTGCCGGATGAAACCGGGGAAAGCCTTCACGATAAGCTGGCGGCAGTCGGTGCGGCTCTCTGCGTGGAGACTCTGCAGGCACTGGAAGAAGGAACTGCGATCTTTGAACCCCAGGGGGAATCAAAGACGGCGTATGCCCGCATGCTGACGAAAGATCTGGGGAAAATAGACTGGAACAGACCTGCCGAAGAACTGGAGCGTCTGGTCAGAGGGTTAAATTCCTGGCCCAGCGCTTATACCACATGGGATGGAAAGACTATGAAGATCTGGATGGCAGAAGTTTCAGAAGAGGATGCAGAACAGAGTCCGGGTACGGTCACAAAAGTGGAAAAAGAAAGTTTTTCTGTACAGACCGGAAAAGGACAGCTGAAAGTCCTGGAATTACAGATTCCGGGAAAGAAGAGAATGGGAACGGGGGAATTCCTGCGGGGATATCATCTGCAGGAAGGTATCAAGCTTCAATAAAGCGACATTCTTTGAAAAGGGGGCTTCCGAAATGGGAGGTTATTATTATTACGACAATACTTATCTTTTAGTGCTCATTGGTGCAGTGATCTGTCTGCTGGCTTCTGCCAGGGTCAATACCACATTTAACCGTTATGCTAAAGTACGAAATTACAGCGGCCTGACAGGGCAGACGGCAGCCGAGCAGATTTTGAGGAGCCAGGGGATCTATGACGTGCGCGTGGAACGGGTGTCCGGAAACCTGACGGATCATTATGATCCCAGGACGAAAGTGCTGCGGCTTTCAGACACTACCTATGGGGCGTCTTCGGTGGCGGCGGTAGGAGTAGCTGCCCATGAGTGCGGCCATGCCGTCCAGGATGCGACGGGATATTTTCCGCTGATACTGCGCAGGACTTTGGTTCCGGTAGCTAATTTTGGCTCAATGGCAGCCTGGCCGCTGATCATCATCGGATTGTTTATCCAAAGTTCATCCGCCATGCTGTTTATCCATCTGGGGATCATCGCATTTTCTGCATCGGTGCTGTTCCAGCTGGTGACATTGCCGGTGGAATTTAACGCATCCAGAAGGGCAGTCAAGATTCTGGAAAGTACCGGAATGCTCAACGAAGAAGAAGTATCCGGCACGAAAAAGGTATTAAAAGCGGCAGCTTTGACGTATGTAGCCGGCGCGGCGGCATCGATTTTACAGCTGCTCCGCCTGATCGCAATAGGAGGACGCCGGCGTGGCGAATAAGACAATCAGCGAGCGGGAGATCGTGCTGGCAGTTTTGCTGGAGATCACGGAAAAAGGCGGCTACAGCCATCTGGTGCTGCGCGATGTCCTGAATAAATACAGATATTTGGAAAAAAAAGAGCGTGCCTTTATCACAAGAGTGACGGAGGGGACGTTGGAGCATTTGATCGAGCTGGACTATATCATCGATCAGTTTTCCAAGACAAAAACCAGAAAAATGAAACCGGTGATCCGAGGGATCCTGAGAATGTCGGTCTACCAAATCAAGTATATGGATTCTGTGCCTGCCCATGCAGTGTGTAACGAGGCGGTCAAGCTGGCGGTAAAAAAAGGGTTTTCCGGGCTGAAAGGATTTGTAAACGGTGTGCTCAGGAGCATCGTGAAGGGGCTGGATCAGATTTCTTATCCCGGGGAAAATGAGCCGGAGAAGCGTCTGTCTGTGCAATATTCGATTCCGGAATGGCTGGTCCGGATGTGGATGGAGACTTATTCGGCTGAAACGCTGGAAAAGATGCTGCAGGCGTTCCAGGAGGAAGCACCGATAACGATCCGCTGTAATTTGCAGAAGACGACGCCGGAAGAGCTGAAAGCAGCATTGGAATCTTCCGGGATAAAAGTAGAAGCACATCCTTATCTGGATTATGCTTTTTGCATTTCCGGATTTGATCTTCTGGAGCGGCTTCCGGGATTTCAGGAAGGATGGTTTTTTGTGCAGGATATCAGCTCCATGCTGGCAGGCCAGGTGGCGCTGGGAGCAGCCGGTAAGCGGGAAAACGACAAGGCAAAAGAACAGTTCCTGGCACTGGATGTCTGTGCCGCTCCGGGAGGAAAGGCGCTGCATCTGGCAGAACTGCTGGGTGAGAACGGACGGGTAGAGGCAAGGGATCTGACGGAATATAAGGTAGGGATTTTAGAGGAAAACATTGCCCGGTCCGGATTTTCCAATGTTTCGGCGAAGCAGTGGGATGCCAGGATAGTTGATGAGGCTGTGAAAGAAAAGGCGGACCTGGTGCTGGCGGATCTGCCTTGTTCGGGATTGGGTGTTCTGGGGCGAAAGCCGGATCTCAGGTATCGGATGACCCGGGAATCAGCCTGTGAACTCGCAGCGCTGCAAAGAGAAATCCTTTCCGCGGTGGCAGAATATGTGAAGCCGGGCGGAATGTTACTTTACAGCACCTGTACGATCCATACCGCAGAAAATGAGAAAAATGCAGAGTGGTTTTTAGAAACGCATCCGGAGTTTGGTTGGTGCAACATCACACAAGCGCTGCCGCAGGAGCTGCAAACAGATGTGCAGCAGGGCGGCATGCTTCAGCTTTTGCCGGGGATCCATAACAGTGACGGATTCTTTCTGGCAAAGTTTATCCGAAAAAGCAGAAAAGAAACGGAGACAGAATGAAAGATATTGTTTCATTGAATTTCAAACAATTGCAGCAGGAAATGGAAACGATCGGGGAAAAGAAGTTCCGGGCCGCTCAGATTTATGAGTGGATCCATGTAAAAGGGGCAGAGAACTTTTCGGAAATGACCAATCTTTCGGTACAGCTGCGGGAAAAATTGAACGGTATCTATAAGATCCCGAAGGTAAGCATGGTGCGCCGCCAGACTTCCAAACAGGATGGCACCAACAAATTTTTATTTGAGCTGGAAGACGGAAACAGGGTAGAAAGTGTGTGGATGGAATACAAATACGGTAATTCTGTCTGTATCTCTTCCCAGGCAGGCTGCCGAATGGGGTGCCGGTTTTGTGCATCCACTTTGGGCGGCTTGGATCGGAATCTGGAAATTTCGGAAATGCTTTCTCAGATATATCGGATCCAAAGGATCATGGGAGAGCGGGTTTCCAATGTGGTTGTGATGGGGACCGGAGAGCCCCTGGACAATTATGAGCATTTAGTCGGATTCATCCGGATGTTGTCGGATGAGCACGGATTACATATCAGTCAGCGGAATATCACTGTGTCTACCTGCGGGCTGGTCCCACAGATGAACCGCCTGGCGGAAGAAAAATTTCAGATTTCTTTAGCCTTGTCCTTACACGGAGCCACCCAGGAAAAGAGAAGTGCCCTGATGCCGGTGGCAAACAGGTATCATCTGGAAGAAGTAATGGAGGCATGCGAAAACTATTTTGAGCAGACCGGCCGCAGGATGAGCTATGAGTACAGCTTGGTTCAGGGAGTGAATGATACAGCGGAAGATGCGGAAGAGTTGACGCGGCTTTTGCAAAATCGAAATTGCCTGTTAAATCTGATTCCGGTGAATCCGATCAAGGAAAGGGATTACAAAAGACCGAGTCGCGAAAGTGCCCGGAAATTTAAAAATAAACTTGAAAAAAGCGGAATAAATGTTACTATAAGAAGAGAAATGGGCTCGGATATCGACGGGGCCTGCGGACAGCTCAGGCACAGTGATGCAGAGGCAAGGAAAGGATGACGGAATGAAAACGTATTCGGCAACAGACGTTGGCATGGTGAGAAAAATAAATCAAGATTATGTATATGTTTCCGAAAAACCGTTGGGCAATCTTCCGAACTTGTTTGTAGTTGCGGATGGAATGGGCGGTCATCAGGCAGGAGATTATGCTTCCAAATTCACGGTTGAAGTGTTGACCAGGGTGCTGAAGCGCCTGAAAGAGGAAGACGTGGAGAGGGCTTTACTCCAGGCGATCCAGACGGCCAACCACGAAGTGGTACGCGTGGCAGGAGAAGATGAGCGCCTGAAGGGTATGGGAACGACGATCGTTGCTGCAACGATCGTAAACCATATGATGTATTTTGCAAATGTAGGGGACAGCCGGTTGTATTTGATAAACAACGGAATCGTACAGTTGACCAAAGATCATTCTTTGGTAGAAGAGATGGTCAGACTGGGAGGTATCAAGCCGGAGGAGGCAAAGCACCATCCGGATAAAAATATCATTACCCGGGCGATCGGTGCAAAAGAAGAGGTAGAAGCAGATTTTTATGAACACAGACTGAAAAAGGGAGATAAAATCGTCATGTGTACAGACGGTCTGACCAATATGGTGGAAGATGAAGAGATTTTCCATATTGTACAGGGGGCCAGGGATGTTGTGGAGGCGGCAGAAACACTGATCGCTTCGGCAAAAGAAAACGGAGGTACAGATAACATCGGGGTGATCTTGATCGACCCTGAGGTGGGTGAGGTAAGTATATGTTAAAATCAGGCGTGTTTTTGGGAAAACGTTACGAGATTCTGGAGCGGATCGGCTCCGGCGGTATGGCGGATGTTTATAAGGGGAGAGACCATAAGCTGAACCGGCTTGTGGCGATCAAGGTATTAAAAAGTGATTATCGCTCTGACGGGGTATTTGTGAGCAAGTTTGTCAGCGAGGCAAGAGCGGCAGCGGGATTGATGCATCCCAATGTAGTCAATGTATACGATGTCGGTCAGGACCGGGGACTGTATTTTATGGTCATGGAGCTGGTAGACGGTATTACCCTGAAAGATTATATAGAAAAGAAGCGTCGGATATCGGCGAAGGAGACCATCAGCATTGCGATCCAGATGGTGACCGGTATGGAAGCGGCACATAAGCATCATATCATCCATCGTGATATCAAGCCGCAAAATATTATTATTTCGAAAGATGGAAAAGTAAAGGTGACGGATTTCGGCATCGCCAGGGCGACGACATCCTCCAATACCATCAGTGCAAACGTGATGGGATCCGTACATTATACATCCCCTGAGCAGGCTCGGGGCGGTGTGACCGACGAAAAAAGCGATATTTATTCCGTGGGTATTACGTTGTATGAAATGGTGACAGGGCATGTTCCCTTCGATGGGGATTCCACGGTTTCGATCGCGATCAAGCAGTTGCAGGAGGAGCTTCCTCTCCCTTCGAGAGAGGTGCGGGATATTCCTTATGCCCTGGAACAGATCATCATAAAATGTACACAGAAAAGTCCGGAAAACAGATACCAAAATGCACAGGAGCTGTTGCGTGATCTGAAACGGGCCCTGGTAGAACCGAACGGAGATTTTGTCCGTATTTCTTCTGCGGCTGCGGCTGCAGGAAGAGATACCGTCCTGTTTACGGATGATGATATGGAGCGTCTTTACAGAAAGCCGAACAGACGAGATCAGTATGACGAGTATGATGATTACGACGATGACGAATACGATGATGACTATGACGACGGCTATGATGATGACGATTACGGCGATGATGAGTATGATGACGATGAGTATGAAGGCAGAGGCCGCCGTAGGGGAAAAGATCAGGAAGATGAGGATGTAAATCCAAAGATGGCGAAAGTCATGAAGATCCTGATGATCGTGGTAGCAGTGATTATTGCCCTGGTGGCAGTGATCCTGATCGGAAAGGCAGCGGGTCTGTTTAAAGTAGGACCGTCTTCCAACGCAGAAACTACAGAAGATTCCGTGGAAGTCCCAAATGTGGTAGGAATGACTGAGAAGGAGGCCATCGCAGCTCTGAACAAAAAGGGACTTGGTTACACGATCAAATCCAGAAAAGAGTCGGATAAATACGAAAAGGGATATGTTATGTCCCAGAATCCGAAAGACGGCGAGAAAGTAGATAAAAATACACAGATCGAGCTGGTGATCAGCAGCGGAAAGACGGAAGAAGAGATCGAAGTCCCGGATGTAAAAGACAGAGATGAGGCAAAAGCCCAAAAGATGTTAGAAGATGCAGGCTTTGTGGTAGATTCTGAGGCTGGTTACAGTGATGATGTGGATGAAGGAAAGGTTATTTCCACCAATCCGGAGGCTGGAAGCAAGGCAAAAAAAGGTTCCGTTGTCACCATGAAAGTCAGCATGGGTGAAGAAAAAGTGGAGGTTCCGAATCTCCAGAATATGACAGCGGAGCAGGCAGAAGCCGAGCTGTCTGCCCGGGGGCTTTCCAGCGGAAATGTTACAGAAAAGAACAGTGACAGTGTGGCGCAGGGCAAGGTAATCTCCCAGGGCACAAAGGCCGGTAAAAAGGTGAGCAAGGGAACCAGCGTAGATTATGTGATCAGCCTGGGACCAAAGACGAAGTTGGTGGTTGTTCCGACATTGACCGGGAAATACGGTGACGATGCGGCAGTAGCACTCCAGAATGCAGGTCTGGATATCGGCGTGGTAGATTATGCTTACAGCAATACCGTTTCAGCGGGTTATGTCATTTCACAGACAGCAACACCGGGCAGCCAGGTAGAGGCAGGTACCAAAGTGGGTTATACGATCAGTAAAGGCCCGGAGGCACCGATAGATAGCGGAAATTGACGGAGAAGACCAATTGATACAAGGAAAGATAGTAAAAGGAATTGCCGGATTCTACTACGTTCGCGTAGCAGGATCCGGTGTTTATGAGTGTAAGGCAAAAGGGATTTTCAGAAAAGATAATCAGAAGCCGCTGGTGGGCGACAATGTGGAGATCGAGGTTCTGGATGAAAAGGAAAAGAAAGGAAACCTGGAAAAGATCCTTCCGCGAAAAAATGCGTTGATCCGTCCGGCAGCAGCCAATATCGATCAGGCGCTGGTCGTGTTTGCCGTGACGAAGCCAAAGCCGCATTTTCATCTGCTGGACCGGTTTCTGGTGATGATGGAACAACTGGAAATACCGGTGGTCCTCTGCTTTAATAAAAAAGATCTTGCAAATGCCGAAGAGATGGAGGAGATCCGGGAAATCTACCAGGCTTGCGGTTATCCGTTGATTTTTACCAGCGCGCGTCGTGAGGAAAATGTCTCAGAGGTTTTGGAAGCTCTGCAAGGAAAAACGACGGTGATTGCAGGACCCTCTGGAGTTGGCAAATCCTCTCTGATCAATCTGTTGTCCCCGGAAGCGGATATGGAGACCGGCGGGATCAGCCGAAAGATCGACAGAGGAAAACATACAACGCGGCACAGTGAGCTGTTTTGCGTTGCCAGGCACACGACGGAAAGATCCGGAGGATCTTTTTTGGCGGCAGAAAGCTCGTTTATCATGGATACCCCGGGATTCAGTTCCTTCTATATAAATGATATGGAAAAGGAAGAACTAAAGTACTGTTTCCGGGAGTTTTTACCCTATGAAGGGAAATGCAGGTTCCAGGTCTGCAGTCACATCCATGAACCTGACTGTGCAGTAAAACAGGCTGTGGCAGACGGAAAGATCCATAAAATAAGATATGAAAACTATGTGGATTTTTATCAGGAAATCCAGGAAAAGAAGAGGTACTGAATATGAAAAATATACTGTCTCCGTCTTTGTTGGCGGCAGATTTTAAAAAATTGGAACAGGAGATCAAAAAGACAGAGGAAAACGGCGCGGAATATCTGCATTTTGATGTGATGGACGGCATTTTTGTGCCCAGCATTTCTTTTGGAATGCCGGTTCTGAAATCCATCCGTTCCTGTACGGAACAGCTGATGGATGTACATCTGATGATCACAGAGCCGATTCGTTATCTGAAAGAGTTCAAAGAAGCAGGGGCCGATCTGGTGACGGTACACCTGGAAGCCTGTGAAGATGTGGAAAAGACATTGGATGCGATCCATGAATGCGGTATGAAAGCCGGACTGTCCATCAAACCGGGCACACCGGCAGAAGCGCTGGAGCCTTATCTGGAAAAACTGGAATTGGTCCTGATCATGAGTGTAGAGCCGGGCTTTGGCGGGCAGAAATTTATACCGGAATCTTTGGATAAGATCTCTGCAGTCCGTAAAATGCTGGATGCGGCCGGAAGCAATGCCGACCTGGAAGTGGATGGAGGAATCTATCAGAATAACGTAGGAGAAGTGCTGGAAGCAGGAGCAAACGTGATCGTTTCCGGCTCCGGAGTTTTCCGGGGAGATGCCGCGCAGAACACCCGGGAGTTTATGGAGATTTTACAGCGTTATGAATAAATGGACGGTGATCGTAAGCGGAGGAACCTTAAAAGAAGAAGTGGTTCTTCCGATTCTGAAAGATGAAAATACAGAATATCTGATCGGAGTGGATCGCGGACTTTCTTTTTTGCATGCACACCGTATTTTGCCGAATGTGATTTTGGGTGATTTTGACAGCCTTGCGCCGGAGGTTTTGGACTATTATGAAAAAGAGACGGAGCTTCCGATCTATAAATTCAATCCGATAAAAGATGCTACAGACACCGAAAATGCGATCCGGCTGGCCATCGAAAAGGGGAAAAAGCATATTTTGATCCTGGGCGGGACGGGTACCCGGCTGGACCACGTGTGGGGAAATGTACAGTCTCTGAAGATCGCAAAAGATGCAGGTGTGGAGGCGGTCCTTTTGGACGGAAACAATCGGATCCGTCTGTTGGGTAAAAAAACAGAATTAAAAAAAGCAGAAGCCTTTGGACATTATTTTTCGCTGTTTCCCTTGGGAGGAGCCGTGGAGCATCTTTGCATCAGCGGAGCAAAATATCCGTTGACAGATCATAAACTGGAGCCTTACGACAGCCTGTGTGTCAGCAATCAGATCCAAGAGGAAAAGGTTATTATCACATACGAAAGCGGAGAATTAGTGTTAATGGAAACGAGAGACTGAAAAGCCTCTCGTTTTATCGCTGTTGCCAAGTAAATAAAAAAGTAGAATAAAGGATCGGAACGATGAAAAAACAATTCAACTATTGGAATATCATAAAAGAGGTGGCGATTTTGACCTGGGCGGTAGGGATCATTGCGGCGGCCGTTTATTTCTTTTTGGTGCCGAGCCATACGTCGGTCAGCAGTATTTCGGGACTGGGCATTGTGTTGTCAAATTTTGTGCCGCTTCCCTTGTCGGCGATCACGATGATGCTAAATGTGGTACTTTTGATTATCGGATTTTTTACATGCGGGCGGGAATTTGGCGCAAAGACGGTGTATACAAGCATTATGCTTCCACTGTTTATCGGTGTCTTTGAAAAGCTGGCTCCGAATTTTCAATCGCTGACAGACAGTCAGGAATTGGATGTACTCTGCTATATTTTGGTGGTCAGCGTAGGTCTCAGTATTCTTTTTAACAGGAATGCATCCTCCGGAGGGCTGGATATCGTAGCCAAGATCATGAATAAGTATCTGCACATGGAGCTGGGAAAAGCTATGTCAGTATCCGGCATGTGCGTGGCGCTTTCAGCAGCTTTGGTCTACGACAAGAAAACAGTAGTTCTAAGCGTTTTGGGAACCTATTTTAATGGGATGGTCCTGGATCATTTCATTTTTGACCACAATATAAAACGGCGGGTCTGTGTGATCACGGAAAAGGAAGAAGAGCTGCGCAAATTTATCATAGAAGATCTGCACAGCGGAGCGACGATCTATGAGGCGACAGGCGCGTACAATTTTCGGAAAAGAAACGAGATCATCACGATCGTCGATAAGACGGAGTATCAGAAGCTGATGAATTTTATCACTCACGAAGATCCGAAAGCCTTTGTGACGGTGTATAATGTGTCGAATATGCGCTATCAGCCAAAAGGTTAGAAGCCGGGGAAGTGTTGGAACAACAGGTGTTAACCGATGCCCCGAGACCGTTTCAAGTTTTGTGTAAACGTTAAAAACTGATATAAGATTTGTGAATAGTTACAAATGGGCAGAGCCG
>CAKRWZ010000060.1 GCA_934418295.1 uncultured Mediterraneibacter sp. | reverse complement strand
GGCAGTTCATACTATTAGCGGTATACATACCGGAACAGGAACCGCAGGTCGGACATACTTTGTTTTCGTACTCACAGACTTCCTCTTCTGTCATGTTACCTGCCGCATAGGCTCCTACCGCTTCAAACATGCTGGAAAGACTTCTCTTTCTTCCTCCCACGTGGCCGGCCATCATCGGTCCGCCGCTGACAAAGATCGTCGGGATATTGACTCTGGCTGCTGCCATCAAAAGACCCGGCACGTTTTTGTCGCAGTTTGGGATCATGACCATTCCGTCAAACTGATGTGCCATTGCCAGTGCTTCTGTAGAATCTGCGATCAGATCTCTTGTAACCAGAGAGTATTTCATGCCGATATGTCCCATGGCGATACCGTCACAGACTGCGATCGCCGGTACCACTACCGGTGTTCCGCCTGCCATGGCAACCCCAAGTTTTACGGCTTCTGTGATTTTATCCAAATTCATATGTCCCGGAACGATCTCATTATAGGAACTGACGATCCCGATCAATGGTCTGTCCATTTCCTCCTGTGTCATTCCGAGTGCGTGAAACAGGGATCTGTGCGGTGCCTGCTGCATTCCCTTCTTAACTGTATCACTTCTCATTTTCCTTACCTCTTTTCTATCTTATCTTCCGCTTATTTTCTCAAATATTGACGATCCGGTCGCAGATCAGATCTCCGATCTCCGCTGTTCCCACCTGTGTCATGCCTTCTGACATGATATCGATAGTGCGGTATCCGCTCTGCAGCACTTCGGAAACGGCTCTTTCGATTGCCTCTGCTTCCTGATCCATGTCAAAGCTGTAACGCAGCATCATGGCTGCGGAGAGGATCGTTGCGATCGGATTTGCGATTCCCTTGCCTGCGATATCCGGTGCAGATCCGCCGCTTGGCTCATACAGGCCGAAGCTCGTCTCGTTCAGGCTGGCGGAAGCCAGCATACCGATAGAACCGGTGATCATACTTGCCTCATCTGAAAGGATATCCCCAAACATGTTCTCCGTCAGAACGACGTCAAACTGCTTCGGATCTTTTACCAGCTGCATTGCGCAGTTGTCCACCAGCATGTGCTCCAGTGCTACTTCCGGGTAATCTGCTGCTACCTCTTCCACAACTTTTCTCCAAAGTCTGGAAGAATCCAACACATTTGCCTTGTCTACACTGGTCACTTTTTTCCGTCTCTTCATCGCAATGTCGAAACCGCGTTTTGCGATCCTGCGGATCTCGTTTTCGTTATAAGTCAATTCATCCACTGCGGTCAGCACACCGTCTCTTTCTTCTGTAGAACGTTTTCCGAAATACAGTCCGCCGGTCAGCTCCCGCATGATCATCAGATCAAATCCGCCCTCGGTAATGCTCTCCTTCAAAGGACATGCACCGCTGAGCTCTTTATAAAGAACAGCCGGTCTGAGATTTGCGAAAAGATTCAGTGCTTTTCGGATCCCCAGCAAACCTGCCTCCGGTCTTTTAGATGGTTCCAGCTGATACCATGGGGATGTCTTCACATCGCCCCCGATAGAGCCCATCAAAACTGCATCACAGCTTTTTGCAACCTCGATGGTTTCCTCCGTCAATGGTACCCCATACACGTCAATTGAAGCTCCTCCCAGGAGAAGATGCTCATACTCACAGGAAAACCCGAAAACCTTTCCCGCTTTTTCCAGAACCTTCACTGCCTCTGTCACGATTTCCGGTCCGATTCCGTCGCCTTTAATGATTCCGATCCTCAAACTCATAACTTTATTCCTTCCATCCATTTTGAATACTATTCCCCATATTACCCTATTTTTTGCATAGTTTCAAGACTTTAGCGCAGAAAAATATGCATGAAAAATAGCATAAAACCGTGGGGTTTCACGTCATAATCACAGCAAACGAAAACGCTTCCCTAAGGAAGCGCTTTACTGCATTTTTATTCAGCATCCGGTTTTTCGATCTGTGCGATCGCTGTTTTTTTCATCGGGATACGACAATTTTTATTGCTTCCGAATTCTACGATCACATCCTCATCTGTAATGTCGATGACCACTCCGTAAAAACCACCTGTCGTCAAGACAGTATCTCCGATCTCCATATTGGCAATCATTGCTTTTACTCTTTCCTGCTCTTTTTTCTGCGGACGCATCAAAAAGAACCACATACCTGCCAAAATAACGACCCAAACTACAATCAGCATGATATTGCCCGTTCCGGCACCTGCCGCTAATACACCATACATACGCTGTCCTCCTAATGATTATCATTCTCTGCTTTTCAAAAATACATTGTATCCATCATACACAAAACTTTCGGATCCTGCAAGTCTTTTCCCTATTTTGCTTCCATTCCTTCCAGTTTTTTCTTTTTATATTCCCGGAAATTTCCTGCGTCCAGTGCATCCCGGATCTCTTCCATCATCGTATTGTAAAAATAGAGATTATGCAGCACGCACAGGCGCATTCCCAGCATTTCCTTTGCTTTCAGGAGATGGCGGATATAGGCCCTGCTGTAGCTTTTGCAGGCCGGGCAGCCGCATCCTTCCTCGATGGGGCTTTGGTCCAATTCATATTTTGCATTAAAAAGGTTGATCTTTCCATGGTTGGTATAAACGTGGCCGTGACGTCCGTTCCGGCTTGGGTAAACACAGTCGAAAAAGTCGATTCCTCTCTCCACCCCTTCCAGGATATTAGCCGGTGTTCCCACACCCATCAGGTAAGTAGGCTTGTCTTCCGGAAGGAATGGCACCACTTCATCCAGAATGTGATACATTTCTTCATGGCTTTCGCCCACAGCCAAGCCGCCTACCGCGTATCCGTCCAGATCCAGCTTTGCGATCTCCTTTGCGTGCTCGATCCGGATATCTTCATAGATCCCCCCCTGATTAATCCCGAAAAGCATCTGATGCGGATTGATCGTATCCGGCAAACTGTTCAGCCGCTTCATTTCCTCTTTGCAGCGCACCAGCCATCTCGCCGTCCGCTCCACGGAAGCCTGCATATATGATTTATCTGCCACACTGGACGGACATTCGTCAAAAGCCATCGCAATGGTAGACGCCAGGTTCGACTGGATCTGCATGCTTTCCTCCGGCCCCATAAAAATCTTTTTGCCGTCGATATGGGAACGGAAGCTGACGCCTTCCTCTTTGATCTTTCGCAGCTTCGCCAGGGAAAACACTTGAAACCCTCCGGAGTCTGTCAGGATCGGCTTATCCCAATTCATAAATTTGTGGAGACCGCCCAGTTGTTTCACGATCTGATCCCCCGGTCTCACATGGAGATGATAGGTATTGCACAGTTCCACCTGGGTCTTGATCCCTCTGAGATCATCCGTCGATACAGCTCCCTTGATCGCAGCTGCCGTGCCGACGTTCATAAAAACCGGTGTTTCGATGACACCATGGACCGTCGTCAGTCTTCCTCTTTTTGCACGTCCTTCTTTTTTTAAAATCCGATACATAGTTTCCTTCCTTTATGTCTTTATTTAGTTATCCGGCATACGACAAAAAGGTCCAGCGGACCTTTTTAATAATGCATAACTACCGGGCAGCGCACCGGTACCATCTCATACATCGTCGCAATATCATTGTAAGCCATATTGATACATCCGTGGGAACCGTTTGTCTTATAGCGGTCTCCTCCGAAATAAGGCTGCCAGGTCGCATCGTGGAAGCCCACACCCTGGTAAGTCACACGCATCCAATAGCTGACCGGTGTCTCATATTCGTAAGTTCCGTCCGGCCGTTTTTCACCCCGGAGCGTTTTATTCCGCAATTTTTCCAAAATATCGTAGACTCCCTCCGGCGTCTGTCTGGCCGGTGTCGGAAGCCCGGTCACCACGTTGGCCTCAAAAGCCACATTTCCTTCCGAAATAAACCACACATGCTGCTCTGTCAGGTCTACTTCCAGATATGTATTTCCCCAATCTGCACCGTCGTGGCTGGCTGCCGTCTGGGTGTAGGCCGGTTCTTTCGTCGTCACTTCTTTGTTTTGGATGCTGGCAATCAACGCCTGTGCTTCCGCCGCTTCATCGATCTTCCACCCGTAAGTTCCGCCGCTTACCTGCGTCGTCTTTCCGGTAGGAGTCGTGAGCTGCCGTGTGGTTCCCACCGTGTTATATTTTTGGACAAATTCTGCCATATACTGATTGACCGCATCTGTGTGAAAGGTCACATTCAGATCCGCATCACAGGTCAGCCAGGTGGAGATCAATGCCTTATCCACCACTTCCGTATTGGAGCCCATGCTGTAAGTAATACTTGCCTGACAATATTCATTCATTTTATCGCAGGCCGCCTGTACCTCCGGTGAATCCGAAGTGTATTTCGGGAACGTATAACACGCCTCTTCTTCCATATTTAACTTATTTTGAAATCCGGAAACGTATTCTTTCACTTTTTCTATCAATACATCCTGGTTTACTTTCTTTCCGATCTGCTCCGGCTCCACCACAAATTTTTCTCCGTCAAATTTTGGCTGCGCAGACACGGATTCCGTCTGTTCCACTTCCGTGATACATTTCAAATTCTTCACTTTTTCTTCCAGAGCAGTCTGATCGTAGGATACCTCGATCTTTACTTCGGCTGCAGAAGGCTGAAAGAATACTTTCGGCCACAAAAACGGATTCTGCGCCTTCAACGCCTTCTCCACTTCTTCCCCTTTGTGGTATTCCAGAGAAATCTCCTGGCCGGTAATACTCTCTTCTACGTCATCCTTTTCCTCTATTGTCAGCTTATAATCCTTTACCTGCTGTTCAAAATAAGCTTCCACGCCTGCTGCCGTCTTCATGGAAAAGCGGACGCCGTTTATCATCGTTCCGTAATAAAAATGGCTCATGAAAAACACAGCTGCTCCCAGATAAAGAAGCGCCAGTGCACCAAATACCGATCCGATGATGATCGCTGCCTTTTTCCCCCGGCCCGTTTTTTTCTTTTCGGAAGCTTCCCTCGTCTCTGCTGTTTCTCCGACCTCTGTTACTTCTTCTGTATCATCAGACACGAGTATAAGATCATCGTCCAGATTTTGGTCAGAGGTTTTACTCTTCTTTTTCCTTTTTTTAATTTTTTCAGAATGCGCCGGTATCTCTTTTTCCAATTTTTCGCCATCTTGCTTCTTCGCTTTCTCCGGCTTTTGCTCTGCGGCTTTTTCATGCTGACCTTCTTTTCCGGCGGCTTTCTTCTCCGGCTTTTTCTTCTCCGATGCAGCCTTTTTCTCTGTTTTCTCAACCTTTTCCACCGGCTTTTCTTCCGTATTTTTTTTCTCCGGTACCGGCGGTTTCGGTCTCCGTTTTACGGGCACTTTCCCGTCTGTTTTTTTGTCTTTTGACGGTTTATCTATCTTCTTTTTCTCTTGATTGTCCATATCCTACTCCCTTTAGACCTAATAGCTGCGTTCATTATAATACGTTTTTTTTTAAATGTACAGCAAAAAACCCGCCCCGTTCCCGTCTTCATTGAAAATTAAGGATTGCCAGTTATTGTAACATCTTATATAATTAGTAATTAGTTTTGATCAAAAAGAAAGGAGAGATTTCAGATGAGCGGATCAACCTACGGAACTCTGTTCCGGGTGACTACCTGGGGCGAATCCCACGGTCCGGCCTGCGGCGCTGTAGTAGACGGCTGTCCGGCCGGTCTTCCTCTGTGTGAAGAAGATATCCAAAAGCATCTGGACCGACGAAAGCCGGGACAGAGCAAGTTTGCGACGCAGCGCAGGGAATCCGACGCCGTACATATCTTGTCCGGTGTTTTTGAGGGAAAAACCACCGGTACTCCGATTTCTCTGGTCATTTATAATGAAGATCAGCATTCCAAGGATTACGGAAACTTGGCATTCACATACAGACCGGGGCATGCTGACTATACATTCGACCAAAAATACGGTTTTCGGGATTACCGCGGAGGCGGACGTTCCTCCGGCCGTGAAACTGCCGCCCGTGTGGCAGCCGGCGCCATTGCGCTGAAAATACTGGAACAGCTGCACATCAGCTTTCTGACATTTACCACTTCCGTCGGTCCGATCACGGTCCCGGAAGAAGAATTGGATTTTTCTGCCATTACGCAAAACGATCTTTGCATGGCCAACTCCAAGTATGCCGCCCAGGCCGCAGACTATCTGGAAACTCTTATGTCTCATAAAGATTCCGCAGGCGGCACGGTACAGTGCCGGATCTTTGGCGTACCTGCAGGTCTCGGCGAGCCGGTATTCGACAAGCTGGATGCTGCTTTTGCCCAGGCCATCATGTCCATCGGTGCCGTAAAGGCCGTACAGATCGGCGACGGCATCAAAGCCGCCCGGGCGACAGGCAGTGAAAACAACGACTCTTTTGTCTGCTCAAACGGCGTTGTTTCTAAAGAAACCAACCACGCAGGAGGGATCCTTGGCGGGATCAGTGACGGAAGTGAGATCCGCATCACTGTATCCATCAAACCGACCCCTTCTATTTCCTGTACCCAAAAAACCGTCACCGCAGACGGCGAAGAGACAGACCTGGTGATCCACGGGCGCCACGATCCGCTGATCGCCGCACGTGCTGTCGTTGTCGTAGAGGCAATGTCTGCGATCACACTGGCAGACTATCTGTTCCGGAACATGAGCTGCCGCATCGACAAATTAACCGATTTTTACTTAAAAGGAGAGCCCTGATATGCCCAAAAAACTCATTGATATTATAAATGTATCCAAATCTTTCGACGATAACCTGGTCCTGGACGAACTGAACCTTTATATCCGGGAAAACGAATTCGTCACACTTCTTGGCCCCAGCGGCTGCGGAAAAACGACTCTCCTGCGCATCTTGGGCGGTTTTGAGACCCCTGATACCGGTGAAATCATCTTTGACGGAAAAAACATCAATTCTCTTCCGCCAAACAAAAGACAGCTGAACACTGTCTTTCAGAAATATGCTCTTTTTTCCCATATGACAGTCGCCGAAAACATTGCATTCGGGCTGAAAATCAAAAAGAAAAGTCAAAACTACATTAAGGATAAAATCAAATATGCCCTGAAACTGGTCAATCTGGATGGTTTTGAAGACCGTATGCCGGACTCTTTAAGCGGAGGCCAGCAGCAGCGTATCGCCATCGCCCGGGCCATCGTCAACGAACCGAAGGTATTGCTTTTGGATGAACCCCTCGGCGCATTAGACCTGAAGCTCCGCCAAGACATGCAGTATGAGCTGATCCGCCTGAAAAATGAGCTGGGGATCACCTTCCTCTACGTGACCCATGATCAGGAAGAAGCCCTCACCATGTCCGACACCATCGTCGTCATGAACCAGGGCTATATCCAACAGATCGGCACGCCGGAGGATATTTATAATGAACCGCAGAATGCTTTCGTAGCCGATTTTATCGGGGAAAGCAATATCATCCGCGCCACTATGGTGGAGGATAAAGTCGTCAAAATGCTGGGAGCTACCTGGCAGTGTGTAGACGTCGGTTTCGGACATAACCGCCCCGTAGACGCCGTTATCCGTCCGGAGGACATCGATCTGGTCGCACCGGGAGAAGGGACGATCCAGGGCGTTGTGACCCATCTGATTTTCAAAGGCGTTCATTATGAAATGGAAGTGGAAGCAAACAACTATGAGCTTCTGGTACACAGCACCGATATGTTCCCGGTAGGGACAGAAGTCGGGATCCACGTAGATCCTTTTGACATCCAGATCATGAACAAACCGGAATCTGAAGATGAGGAGGCCGTAAACGTTGAAGAATAAAAAAAGACTGTTGACCGGTCCTTATTTATTCTGGGCCGTTGCGTTTACCATCATTCCGCTTCTGATGATCATCTATTACGGAATGACGGATTCCAAAAAGCATTTTACCTGGAGCAACCTGGCGCAGATCACCACACCGGAAAATCTGAAGGCTCTCGGCCTCGCTCTGCTGCTTTCTTTTATCAGCACCTTAGTTTGTCTGCTTCTTGCCTATCCGCTGGCTCTGATCCTTTCGGAGAAAAAGCGGGGACAGACCGGCTTTCTTGTGCTGATCTTTATTCTGCCCATGTGGATGAACTTTCTTTTGCGCACCCTGGCATGGCAGCGGCTTCTGGAAAACAACGGAGTGATCAACACGGTTCTCTCCTTCTTCCATCTGCCCGCCGCTTCCATGATCAATACACCCGGCGCCATCGTTTTGGGCATGGTTTACGATTTTCTGCCGTTTATGGTGCTTCCTATCTATAATGCTTTGCAGAAAATCAACCGGGACATTATTTTTGCCGCAAAGGATCTGGGTGCCACCCGGCTGCAGACACTGGTGCGCATCATATTTCCTCTGAGTCTTCCCGGTGTGATCAGCGGGATCACTATGGTTTTCGTTCCTTCTCTGACCACCTTTGTCATCTCCGACCTTCTGGGCGGAAGCAAATACCTGCTGATCGGAAATGTCATCGAACAGGAATTTAAACAAGGAAGCAACTGGAATGTGGGAAGCGGCCTTTCTCTGGTCCTGATGATCTTCATCATCGCCAGCATGGCCATCGTCTCCAAATATGACAAAGAAGGAAAGGGGGCTGTACTCTGATGAAAACTTCTCTGAAACGGATCTATCTGGCTCTGATCCTGATCTTGATGTATGCGCCCATCGTCACGCTAGTCGTGCTTTCTTTCAACAATTCCAGGACCAGTGCAAAATGGGGCGGCTTTACCACAAAATGGTATACCTCCCTCTTCCAGAGCACCGATATCATGAACGCGTTGTACACGACACTGACCATTGCCCTTCTCTCCGCCCTGATCGCAACCATCATCGGAACTGCAGGGGCCATCGGCATACAGGCGCTTGGAAAAAAAATGAAAGCTTTTATGATGGCTGTCACCAACATTCCCATGCTGAACGCAGACATCGTGACCGGTATCTCTCTGATGCTTCTGTTTATCGCATTCCGGTTTTCCATGGGATTTTCCACCGTGCTGCTGGCACACATCACCTTCAACATCCCTTATGTGATCCTGAGTGTGCTCCCTAAGCTGAAACAGCTTGACAACAGTACTTACGAGGCAGCCCTCGATCTGGGTGCATCTCCGGCCCACGCCTTTTTTAAGGTGATCTTTCCGGATATCCTGCCCGGTATTTTCTCCGGCTTTCTCCTGGCATTTACCATGTCACTGGATGATTTTGTCATCACCCATTTTACCAAAGGGCCGGGGGTAGACACCCTCTCCACAAAAATCTACGGAGAATCCAGAAAAGGGATCAAACCGGAAATGTATGCGCTTTCCACCCTGCTTTTCCTGACCGTCCTTTTACTTTTGATCCTGATCAATACGTCTCCTGAAAAGAACAAAACGGCCGCAGGAAAGCTTACCGCATCCAAGCGCAAGCGGATCTCCGGCATTATTTTCCGCAGAGTCATCCCGGCCTGTCTTGTGACGGTAATCTCTTTGGGCGGGATCTATTACGGCGCCAAAAGCAGCATCCACAGCGATAATCAGGTGATCGTTTACAATTTCGGCGAATATCTGGATCCGGAAGCCATCGAAATGTTTGAAAAGGATACCGGCATCAGTGTGGTATATGAAGAGTACGAATCCAATGAGATCATGTATCCCAAAATACAGTCCGGTGCCATTTCCTATGATGTAGTCTGCCCTTCTGATTATATGGTACAGCGTATGATCGAAAACGATATGCTGGCAGAGCTGGATTATGATAAGATCCCCAACATCAAATACATCGACCAGGAATATCTGGACCACGCCTCAGAATTTGACCCGGGCAACCGTTATTCGGTGCCTCATCTCTGGGGAACCGTCGGCATCCTCTACAATACTTCTATGGTAAATGAGCCGGTGGACAGCTGGGGAATCCTCTGGGATGAGAAATACGCCGACAGCATCCTGATGCAGGACAGCGTGCGGGACACTCTGGGAATCACTCTGAAGTATCTGGGTTACTCCATGAATACCACGGACTTGGATGAGCTGGAAGCTGCCAAAACTCTTTTGATCGAACAGAAGCCTTTGGTACAGGCTTATGTAGGGGATCAAGTCCGGGATAAAATGATTGCCGGCGAAGCGGCTCTCGGCGTTATCTATTCCGGCGAGGCACTCTTCTGCCAGATGGAAAATCCGGATCTGGAATACGTCATTCCGAAGGAAGGCAGCATGCTCTGGATCGATTCCTGGGTCATTCCGAAAAACGCCAGACACAAAGAAAACGCAGAAGCCTTCATCAATTATATGTGCCGTCCGGAAATCGCAAAAATGAACTTCGATTACATTACCTATTCCATTCCGAACTCCGCAGGACAGGCTTTGATCGAAGAAAAAGAATTCCGGGAAAGCAAGATCGCATTTCCGGATCTGGACACCCTCACCGACTGCGAATCTCTACAGTATTTAGGTGAGAGCGGAGATGCTTTGTACAACAAATTGTGGAGAGAGATCAAATCTAAGTAAGCTTAGCAACAATGAAAACGACCGTGCAGGATATGACGTAACGGAAACGTCTTTCCTTGCATGGTCGTTCTGTTTTCTGCTTTGCATGCTCCGGTACTCTCTGTACCTCGGACATTCTATATCTCTACAGCTGAAAGACCCCTCCGCCGATAAATTCTCTCAGCAGGGAATTGGTCGGAACGTATTCGCTGCGAATCCCCACAAAATAATCCAAAAATTTCAGAAGCCTTTTTGCTTCCAGATATTCCGGACTGTTCCGTTCGATCCGGAACAACAGTGGCTCCACATACTGCTTCAATACTGCCAGCTCATAAAGCAACGCCGAATTAAACATCACGTCCGCCTCTTCCTGGTAAGGAAAGATATTTTGTTCTTCTCCTCTTCTCACCGACGGCCACATGGCAATGGTCTGCTCTGCCATCGTTCCTCTGGTCCGGGCATCCCGCACGATCCGACGGATCAGTCGTCCGTCCGTAGAAGGGATCCGGTTATGTTCATCTATATTCAGCTGGGTCAAAGCGCTTATGTAAATCTTGAATTTATTTTTATCCTCCAGCTTCTCCGTAAATCTCGGATTCAGGCAGTGGATCCCCTCGATGACTAATACATCCGCCTCCCTCAGCTGCATAGTTTTTCCGGTATACCTTCTTCGTCCTTCTTCAAAGTCGAAGGTTGGCATTTTCACCTCTTCTCCTTTTAACAGCCGACCCATATCCTCGTTAAACTGCCGGACATCCAAAGCTTCCAGACACTCAAAATCATAATTGCCGTTTTCATCCTTTGGCGTTTTTTCCCGATCCACGTAATAATTGTCCACCGAGACCGTGTGGGGTCTTTTGCCGGCTACCCGCAATTCAATGGCCAGGCGCTGGGCAAAGGTCGTCTTTCCAGAAGAAGAGGGGCCTGCAATCAGAATGAATTTTATCTCCGGCTGACCCGCGATCTGTCCTGCGATCTCTGCAATTTTTTCCTCCTGATATGCCTCTTGGATCAAAACCGCATCCTGCATATCATATCTGGTCACCATATCGTTCAGATCTCCGACGGTGCGGATATCCTGACGGTCTCCCCATTTGGTAGAGTCCTGCAATACCCGGAACAATTTTTCTGCCGG
>CAKRWZ010000059.1 GCA_934418295.1 uncultured Mediterraneibacter sp. | reverse complement strand
ATAAACAGCAACACTGCGGAGACCACCTGGCCGATTACAGTTGCGTAGGCTGCACCTTTCACTCCCATTTCAGGACACGGTCCAATGCCATAAATCATAATCGGATCAAGGATAATATTTACAACTGCTCCGACTACCTGACCAATTGTAGAATAAAGAGAGCGACCTGTTGCCTGTAATAGCTTTTCAAATAATGAAAAGAAAATAATGCCAAAAGAAATCACGCAGCATATCCGCAGATAACTGACTCCCATTTCAAGCACTTCTGCATCAAGTGTCTGTGAGAAAATATATGCTCTCACCCCAAAGATACCAAACAATAAACAGACTACATAAATAATCACTCCCAGGAACAGGCTGTTTCCTGCTACCTTTGCAGCTTTTTTACTGTTTCCCTGTCCAAGTGTCCTTGCAAGAAGTGCATTGGTTCCGACACCTGTTCCGATTCCTGCTGCTACCATTAGCATCTGCACCGGAAATACCAGAGTCAAAGCATTTAGTGCTGCTTCACTGCCCACTCTCATATTTCCTACAAATGCACTGTCTACAATGTTATAAACCGCCTGCAATGCCATGGATAAGATCATCGGGATTCCCATTTGGATCATCAGCTTATTCACCGGCATATCTTTCATTTTATTGCTTTCAGCCATTTTATTTTAACTCCTCTCTTTTTGGCACAAAAAAGTGTGCACCTTGTTTTATAAGCTGGACTTACGCTGACAGGCTACACACTTTTTCATGGCGATATTTATTTTTTGGCAAAATAAAAACGAGTAGCTGATAAACTGGATTTACGCTTATCTGCTACTCGTTTGTTGTCATTATATTGCCTGTTTTTCAAAAAGTCAAACAAATTATGTAATTCAAATCATTTAAGGGACCTCTGTGGGAAGAATAAAATGTAAGAATGATGAAATAGATTGAAAAGATCCGGTTTCAGCAAAAATACTGTCCCCAATATGCTTCCAATTGTTTTTTTATTCTTTTTTCCGGAATCTGTTTATGGAATTCTCGAATCCAACGTTCATACAGAGGTCCCTCTGTCTCGTATTTTGTTCTGAAGGCGGTATAACCGGAAACAACAGACGTATCAGTGCTTTTCACATTTAAATTTTCCAATTCTCGAAATTGCTTGCTAAATAGTTTTGCGTATTTGCTCCAAATCTCCAGACTGAAATTATTTAATCCCAGAAAATCTGTAATATAGATCAATCTTTCAAAATCTGAAAAAGACATCTTTTCTTTTCCTAACAAAAGCGCGCGATCATGTTCCCCGCATAAATACAAAAAAGCAAATCTTTCGATATCCTCCTGGTGCATATAGGTTACCTCTTTTGAAATTGTGATTGCCTGATCTCTGATGCCTTTATTGTATCACTTTTACAACCGATTGTATCTCTAAACCCGTGTAAAATCAATAAAAAGTGCAAAAAATGAGACAATAAAGACCGTATTGTTTGCAGAAGGGGTTAGAAAAATGCCGAAACCGAAATCATCTACCGGTGAGAAAAACTTGATCAGTAAAAGACTTGTTGAACTCCGCCGTCAACACAATATGTCACAGCGGCTGCTGGCTTACCAGCTTCAACTAAAAGGATATGATATGGATAAAAATGTGATCACCCGAATCGAAACAAACAAGAGATACGTCACTGATGTAGAATTAAAGGCACTGACAGAGGTCTTTCATGTTTCATATGAATATCTGATCGACGGGGAAGAAAGAGCAGCCGAATAAAAGAATAGCACCTGATAATTGAGTAGTCATTCTTTGATGAATGGCTGCTTTTTTTATAGAGACGAGTCAAAGTCCGAGCTTGCCCGAGACTTTGACAACCTCCTGCAAGCCCGGAATGTGCCGTCCGACACTTCCGGTGATTTGATTTTTTTAGCACTCACCTCTTGACATTGCTAATATCGTGTGATATAGTACAGATAGAACAAAGAAAGGGGATATGACTTATGATGATACCTAGTATTTTTAATAATAATTTATTTGATAACTTTTTTGACTTTCCATTTTATGATGACAAGGCAGAGCGCAAAGCTGAACGAAAGCTTTATGGGCATCGCGTCTCTAATCTGATGCGAACCGATATCAAAGAAAAGAAAGACAGCTATGAATTGATCATTGATCTTCCGGGTTTTAAAAAAGAAGAAGTAAGTGCTGAATTGAACAATGGTTGTCTGACCGTCAGCGCTGCAAAGGAAGCCTCCGGCAAAGAGGAAAAAGGAAAGGATGGCAGTTACATCCGTAAAGAACGTTATGAAGGCTCCTGCCAGAGAAGCTTTTATGTGGGCGAGCAACTGAAGGAGGAAGACATCAAAGGCGAATTCAAGCATGATGTTTTGAAGCTTTATCTCCCGAAAAAGAAAGAGCAACCCGCAGTAGAAGCAAAGAAAACAATTTCCATTGAGGGATAAAAAATCTTATACTGAAAAAGATTCAGCAGATCTTTTCAGTATACTTGGCAACCAAAGAGCAGGCGCTGGTTTTCAGCCCTGCTCTTTCGGCCGATATGAACCATTTTTTCTATTATTTATTATACTCGTACTTTTTCAAAAAAATTTTTGACAGGAGGTGGCAGGTATGAGCAATAAAAGAGATTATTATGAAGTGCTGGGGATCGACAAAACAGCCTCCGACGCCGCCATTAAAAAAGCTTATCGGAAGCTTGCCAAAAAATACCACCCGGATTCCAATCCCGGTGATAAGGCAGCTGAGCAAAAATTCAAAGAAGTGACAGAGGCTTACAATGTCTTAAGTGATGCAGAAAAAAAGAAATTGTATGATCAGTTCGGTCATGCCGGCCTGGATGAAAACGGTCCTTTTGCACATGGTCAATATAACAGCCACGATGCCGGAAACGGCACTTACGGATACAGAAGTCCTGACGGAAGTTACCAGGAATTCCATTTTGAGGGTGGAAATATGGATGACATCTTTGAAAACATTTTCGGCGGTTCCTTCCACAGAAACAGCTCTGGCCAACGCCATTATTCCGGCTTCACAAGCGGTTTCGGAAACACTGATTTTAACGGCAATGATTTTGGCAGGGGATTCACAGATTCCGGCTCCTACCGTGGCGGTTTCCGACAAAAGGGCGAAGATCTGCACGCCGAAATCAACATTTCTTTTGACGATGCTGCTTTCGGATGTGAAAAGGTCATTCATCTTCAGGATCCACATACCAAGGCTGTACAAAATCTGCAGGTTCACATTCCCGCAGGTATCAGCGATGGAAAGAGTATCCGTCTGAAAGGCAAAGGTATGGACGGGATCGGCGGAGGTTCTTCCGGTGATCTGCTTTTGAAAGTTCACGTAGGAAGCAAGCTCGGATTTGAACGAAAGGGCGACGACATCTATACCACAGCACGGATTCCGTTTACCACAGCCGTTTTCGGCGGAGAGGTTCTGGTGCACACCATCGACGGCAAAGTGCTTTGCAGCATCAAACCGGGAACGCAGTCCGGAAGTAAAATCCGCCTGAAAGGCAAAGGTATTGTTTCGATGCAAAATCCTTCCCTGCACGGAGATCATTATGTGACGATTCAGATTGATGTTCCAAAACATCTAAGTCCGCAGGCAAAGCAAAAATTAAAAGAATTCGAACAGATTTCCCGAGAAGAAGATCCTTCTTACAAAAACAGCAGAGCATCCTGATTTCAGGAGCTCTGCTGTTTTCTTATCATCTTGTAAACATCTCTTTTTTACGATCCTATGATTTTTACATTTCTTTACGCAGTCTGGACTTCTTTCTTCCCAAACAATTTCTTCAGGCAGCTGAATGCCACAAGCACGCCCAGCACCATCAATAAGACTGCAACGATCAACTGGAGACCGTCTACCAGGAAGGTTGCCTGACCATTTGCCACGTTGGTCACCAAAGCGATGGTTTTCTGGATCAACGCCGTAAAGGTAACTGCCAGCATCGTAAACATCGGCACATATAAAGTCCAGCCGGTTCTTCCCGTGGTTTTCAGGAATACGGCAAGGGCGATCAGAACCAATGCTGCCAGGAGCTGGTTTGCTGATCCAAACAGCGGCCATACGTTGTTGTAACCGCCAAGGGTCAACAGATATCCGCAGAACAGCGTAACAACCGTTGCGAAATATTTATTGGTAAGTACTCTCTGCCAGCCCGGCATTTTTTCCGGATCCGTCGTGTCTCCATAGAAAAGTTCCTGGAAAGACATACGTCCGATCCTGGCCACAGAGTCCAGAGAAGTCAGAGCCAACGCCGATACGCACATGGTCATAAAGACTGTTGCCAGCTGTACCGGAAGTCCCAGTTTTTCCAAAAATCCGGCAACCCCGCTGGAGAAAATAGCAAATGGAGTTCCGTCCGGTTTCGTGCCGTTTACGGCAACTGCACCGACAACCACCAGTGAAACGATTCCCAAAAGAGATTCTACGACCATCGCACCGTAACCTACCATCGGCATATCCTTTTCATTACTGATGGTCTTAGAAGAAGTTCCGGACGACACCAGACTGTGGAATCCGGAAACTGCTCCGCAGGCAATGGTAACGAACAGAGTCGGGAACAAGGAGCTTCCTCCCACATTAAATCCGTTATAAGCATTCAGCTTCATAGACGGATGCGCTACCAACACGCCGACTACCGCACCGATAATCATGCCCAGCAGCATAAACGTTGTCATATAATCTCTCGGCTGCATCAAAAGCCACATCGGCAAAACAGATGCCAAGAACAGATAAGCCATGATGATATAAATCCATGCGGATTTTGTCGCATAAATCGGAAGCTTCATCCCGATAGCAAATGTAGCTACCAAAAGTACGATGGCAATCACTGCACGGACTGCTTCATTCATTTTACCCGCATATTTCTGGATCAGGCCAAACAGCACTGCTGCCCCGATAAACAACATGGAAATAGACGCTGCAGCGGAGTTGGCATAACTGGTTTCTTTTGCCATACCTTCCACACCTTTTCCGACGAAGGTACCTGCTACCATGTCTGTGAATGCTGCGATAACCAGAAGCGTAAACAGCCAGCAGAACAGCATAAACAGCTTTCTTCCCGCTTTTCCGATATATTTCTCGATGATCATCCCCATCGATTTTCCTTCATTTTTAACGGATGCATACAAGGCTCCGAAATCCTGCACTGCTCCGAAAAACAGACCTCCTACAATCAACCACAGCAAAACCGGTACCCATCCGAAAACAGATGCCAAAATCGGCCCCGTCACCGGACCTGCTCCTGCTATGGAAGAAAACTGATGGGAAAATACCGTAAATTTGGAAGACGGTACGAAATCCTCTCCATCCTCATGCGTATACGCCGGGGTTTTCGCTTTTGGATCCAGACCCCATTTCTTCGCAAGCCATCTTCCATAGAGTAAATAGCCTGCACCTAATGCCACAATTCCGATCAATACAATTACTAATCCATTCATTTTCTCTCTCCGCTTTTCGCGTCCCCTTTCTAAAGTATTCGCAAAGAGCCTGTATTTTCTGCGTTTCGTCCTTTAGATGGAAATAACAAAAAACCTCCGTCTCTTATAAAGACGAAGGTTCAACTTCCGCGTTACCACTTTATTTGCCGTTTCCGGCCTCTCCATCTCATCTCCTGCTATCCATCTGAAGCTCTTTCTGCTTTCTTTTGGATCTGTCGGAAATAAGTTTCTGTATAACGGTAGAAAACCGGTGACACTTACTATCTTTCTCAGAATTCAGTGCACTGCTCACAGAGGATAATCATCAAAAACATACACAACCTTTCACCTATCGGCCGCTCTCTGAAGTATTTCCTTTTTGACAACCTTATTCTGCTCTTCGCATTTGCTCTTTGTTGACAGCTACGATAGCACTCTGTTTATTTCTTGTCAATACAGTTTTTATTGTTTTTTTATGTTTATCTATGGATTTCGTTACTTTTTCAAATATTCATTTGTTTGCATATCCCGATTTGTGCAATTTTTCTCTTTCCATTTACGCATTGTTTTTAAGCTAATTTTCTTTTTTTAGAAACAAAATAATTTTCTTTTCACAAAACCCAGAAGAGCGACCCGGTATTTTTACCGGATCGCTCTTCTCATGCTTCTTCATTTCATCCTTTTAGCAGAACTCTGCTTTTAAGATTCCATCATCCTTCAATGGCAATATGTTTTTTCTGCTCTACTGCTTTCTGCTCTTCTTTCGGAACAACAAAGGACAGGATTCCGTTTTCATATTTCGGATGGATATCCTCTTCAGTAATATGTTTTCCTACATAAAAGCTTCGGCTCATACCACCCGCATAACGCTCACGTCTTACATATTTCCCTTCTTTATTCTTTTCGTCTTTATCCAGACCTTTCTCGGCGCTTACTGTCAACACACCGTCACTCAGCTCCATCTGGATCTCATCTTTCTTAAATCCCGGCAGATCAATGTCAACTTCATATCCTGCTTCCGTATCCTTTACATCTGTCTTCATAAGGTTCTTTGCGTGTTTTCCGTACAGCGTTTTGTCGATATCCGGAAAAGCCGGAAAAGCAAAATCATTCATAAAATCATCAAATAAGTTTTCTCCAAAAATACTAGGCATCATCATAAGTCATATCTCCTTCCACATGAACATATAATTTATTTCAGCACGATCGGAGAAATCCGAGGTGTTGTTTTCTGGAACTTTAGTCCGAGGCTTTTCTTTTTTTACCTCTTCCTTTGTTCTAGTTGTAATATAGCACCTATTATTAGCAATGTCAAGAGTTGAGTGCTAATTTTTTTGTGAAGAATTTGTGAACACTGCGACCATGCATTTCACATAAAAAAGAGTCCTCAAAGGCAAAGGACTTCTTCTGTACCTACTTTTATGGTATACTGAAACCGTTAAAAACTTTGTAACTTTCTGTTTTTCCAATGGAGCGGAGCCAAACATCATGAATAATCACACCAAACAAACCTTGGAGGCTTCTCTGAAAAAGCTGATGCTGCAAAAGCCTTTGGACAAGATCACCATCCGGGATCTGACAGAGGATTGCGGAATCAGCCGAATGGCCTTTTATTACCATTTTAAGGACATCTATGACCTAGTGGAATGGTCTTGTCTGGAGGACGCCACTCAGGCACTTGCCGACAAAAAGACTTACGACACCTGGGCGGAAGGACTTCTCCAGATTTTTGAAGCTGTCTATGAAAACAAGCCTTTTATTTTAAACGCTTATCGCTGCATCAGCCGGGATCAAATCGAAAACTTTCTGTTCCATCTGACCTCTGATCTGATCATGGCCGTGGTAGAAGAAAAAGCGGCGAATACTGATGTTTCCGAGGAAGACCGCCGGTTTATCGCAGACTTTTACAAATACAGCTTTGTAGGACTTATGCTGGACTGGATCAAGCAGGGTATGAAAGAGGACTATGTAGAGCTTGCACACAAGATCAACATCACGGTCCACGGAAGCATTGCGCATTCTATCTGCAATTTTATTTCCGCAGAGACAAAGCATGACTCGTAAAATTTTCCAAAAACAAATATATCGCAAATATCGACAGATATCTTTACAAATCGGGGCGAATGATAAGATTTTTATCATTTCGTCCTTTTTGTAAATTGAAAACCATAAAAAATACGCATACTATGACCATAACAAATCGGTTTTCAAAAGAAAGGTGGTTTTTATCATGGCAAAGAAAAAATTAAACTTAGGTGTTGTATCTGCAGTTGCAGCCGGTACCGGAACCGCAATATATCTCGCCAAAAAGGCAAAGGGCAAAAAGGAAAATTTTTCAGGATCTGGCACCGGTTCCGAGGAAAAGGCCACAGCATCCGATGACGGTTACCGCAATACCGAGTGCGGAAAATACGACCGCAACAGCAAAGGTATCTACTATTCCAACGGAAACTATGAAGCCTTCGCGCATCCGGAAAAACCGGAAGGTGTCGATGACAAACATGCTTACATCGTAGGAAGCGGCCTTGCTTCTCTCGCTGCTGCCTGCTTTCTCGTAAGAGACGCCCAGATGCCCGGTTCCCACATCCACATTCTGGAAGCCATGGACATTGCCGGCGGTGCCTGTGACGGTATCTATGATGCTTCCCGCGGCTATATTATGAGAGGCGGACGCGAAATGGAAAACCATTTTGAATGCCTCTGGGATCTGTTCCGCAGCATTCCTTCTCTGGAAACTCCCGGTGTCTCCGTATTGGACGAGTATTATTGGCTGAACAAGCATGACCCCAATTATTCTCTGTGCCGTGCCACAAAGAACTGCGGAGAGGATGCACATACCGACGGCAAATTCAATCTCAGCCAGAAAGGCTGTATGGAGATCATGAAGCTTTTCATGACAAAGGATGAAGATCTCTATGACAAAACCATTGAAGACGTCTTTGATGAAGAGGTGTTTGACTCTACCTTCTGGCTGTATTGGCGGACCATGTTTGCTTTTGAAAACTGGCACAGTGCCCTGGAGATGAAGCTGTATTTCCAGAGATTCATCCATCATATTGCCGGGCTTCCGGATTTCAGTGCCCTGAAATTTACCAAATACAATCAGTATGAATCCTTAATCCTGCCGATGCAGAAGTATCTGGAAGACGCAGGCGTAGATTTTCAGTTTAACACAGAAGTCACAAATGTAGTATTTAAGTTTGAAGGCGACAAAAAGATCGCATCTGCCATCGAATGCAAAGTAAAAGGAAAAGAAAGCGGGATCCTGCTGACTGAAAATGATCTGGTCTTCGTCACAAACGGAAGCTGCACCGAAGGAACCATTTACGGCGACCAGGACCATGCCCCCAACGGGGATGCAGAAGTCCGCACCAGCGGCGTATGGAGCCTCTGGAAAAACATCGCACGCCAGGATCCTTCCTTCGGGCATCCGGAAAAATTCTGCTCCGATATTTCCAAGACCAACTGGGAATCTGCTACCGTTACCACATTGGATGACAAGATCATTCCTTACATTGTCGACATCTGCAAACGAGATCCCCGCACCGGAAATGTCGTAACCGGAGGAATCGTCAGCTGCCAGGATTCCAGCTGGCTTTTAAGCTGGACCATCAACCGTCAGGGACAGTTTAAAAATCAGGATAAAGACAAAGTATGCGTCTGGGTTTACGGTCTTTTCACTGACGTTCCCGGTGATTATATCAAAAAGCCTATGAAGGATTGTACCGGTAAGGAAATCACCGCTGAATGGCTCTATCACCTGGGCGTTCCGGAGGAGCAGATCATGGAGCTCGCCGAAAACAGTGCGGTCTGTGTACCGACTATGATGCCGTATATCACCGCATTCTTTATGCCGCGTACAAAAGGAGACCGGCCAGATGTCATTCCTGACGGATGCGTCAATTTCGCATTTCTCGGACAGTTTGCCGAGACTCCCCGTGATACGGTCTTCACCACTGAATACTCTGTCCGTACCGCTATGGAGGCCGTCTATGGCCTGCTGGGAGTAGACAGAGGTGTGCCGGAAGTCTGGGGCAGCGTTTACGATATCCGGGAGCTGCTGGACAGCAGCGTCAAATTGATGGACGGCAAATCTCCTCTGGAAATCCGTCTGCCGGGTCCTCTGAACGCATTGAAAAAACCTCTTCTGAAACTGGTGAAAGGAAACGTGATCGAAAAAGTCCTTCGGGATCACAATGTTCTAAAAGAAGGTATGTAAGTGCTGCGGCAAACGCCTTTTAAACTTTCATATGTAAGGCTTCTCCATATGTACAAATGCCGCAGTATCGGAAAAATCCGATACTGCGGCATCTTTTTCGTCTTTATTCGGTAATCTTTGGAAAATCGTCCTCAAACAGAATGTTTAATTTTCACCCTGGGTTACAAGATTCAAAAGTGCAATCGCATCCTGCAGATTCACTGTTCCGTCTCCATTGATATCTCCGACAGTCAGATCTATTGCCTCCTGTGCCGTCACTTTGTTCAACAAAGCAATGGCATCGCTGAGATTTACCAATCCGTCTCCGTTGACATCTCCAAGTAATGCTTCGCCGTTTCCTACTTTAACTTTGCTTCTGGTAGGTACGACTGTTTTATCCTGGTAGGAAAGTCCTGCTCCTCCGCCATATCCGGCGCAGGTGTAACTGCAGGTTCCGCTGACTTCGATCGTATAGTCTCCGTCTTTTGGGAAGGTCAGTTTAAATTCACCCTTTTCATCTGTCGTTGCCGACAGTCCTTCTACCACTTCTCCTTTTGCATTGTAAACCGTGATCGTTGCTCCTTTCGGCTGTGCTGTAGAGGCTGCCAGTTCACTGCTGTTCATGACGTTCAAGCCATTTACTTTAAAACTGCATTCCGTATTGGCATCTACCTGGTATTCATCGTCGTCAAACCAAGTATACAGATCTGCGTAATCTACTGTATCACTATATACATACAATGCTATTACATCTCCGTCATATACAGCTGTCTTTGTTCCGTAAACCCATGCATGGTTCAATACATAGGAAACCATTCCGGTGTTCACGCCCCAGAAACGGCTGATCCAGCCACCTTCAGAATCTGCAAATCCATCCACGCCTCCGACATAATACTGTCTGTGTAATTCTTTGAACACATCACTCATATCATAAAGACCGTCTTCGTTTCTGTCGTATACCTTCAACGGTACTTTACACAACAAGGTCCCTTCTGCTCCGCTTACCAGCTCGCCTTTGTCACTATAAGTAACATAGGTCGTAATATAATTATAAGGCTCTTCCTGTGCTTCTTTCACCGTGATGGCAATCTTTACAGGTTCCAGATTTTCTGCTACATCTGCGCCTGCATAAGCGATCGTCACTTCGGTATCTCCTGCCTGCAGTCTGCCGCTTGGAGTCACACTGTAATTCGTCGTCTCCGCTGTGCTTCCGTCCTTATAGGTAGCCGTTACAACCATACCTGCCGTGTTGAATACTTCACCAGCCGTATATTCGGTCTTGGTCGGCTGTGCCGTTACCGCTATCGCCGTTACCTTGTTCAATTCAATCGGCACTGCTGCAGTTTTTCCGTTGTAAGTCACAACAACTTCTGTCGTATCTTCACCGATGGTGTCCGGAGCAAAGGTATAATCTGCAACCTCTTTTTTGCTTCCGTCACTGTAAACCGCTTTTACGACCATTCCTTCCGGATCAAACTTCTCTCCTGCACGGTATACCGTTTTGGTCGGTGCCGTTGCGATTTCGATGCTGTCCACTGTCAGATCTGCAACCGTTACTTCACAATCCACCGTCTTGGTCGTATTACCTTGCTTGTAAGTGATTGTTACATTCTGTTTTCCGGATGTTGCAAACGCATCCTTTGTATACGTAAATCCGGTAACTTCTTTTGTGATCACCTGATCACCGGCTTTGTAAGAAGCCGTTACGACCACGCCTGTCGGATCAAATACATCCCCTACATTGTAAGTCGTCTTAGTCGGCTGTGTGGTTACCTCGATCTTGTCCAGGGTTCCGACCGGTACGGAAATATCCGGAAGCTGTCCCATCCATGCGATGGTATTCGGCGCCAGGCTTCCCCAACTCTTCACACCGGCACGGTGTGCACCGTAGTCTCCGCCAAATCCGGCTACATTGAACATTCCTTCTGACAAAACAAAGTTTTCTTCTGCAAAATCTTCCGATACAGATTCTCTGGTTTCCGTGTCAGCCTCTGCCGTGATAAGGTTCGGAGAAA
>CAKRWZ010000058.1 GCA_934418295.1 uncultured Mediterraneibacter sp. | reverse complement strand
GCCGTAGGATGTCAGCTCTGCCACCACTTTCTGCCGGTTCTTCGCTCCGCCCGTACATTCCTTCGGAATAAAAACATCCTGCAGGATCCGCTGATTATCGGGAATGACAAAACCAAAATTTTTGCTTTCCTGATACATTCCGACCACTCTGGTCAATCCGCGCTCCAAGATCCGGAGGATCTTTCCTTCTCTGCTTTTTCCCTCCCGAAGTCCCGTGATCACGGCTTCCACACGGTCGCCCTGAAAGGCGCCTCCGCTTTCATTCTCCGGTATGAAAATATCTTCACTGCCATCCTCCGGAAGCAAAAAGCCGAAGCCGCGCACATTCGCCTGATAAGTTCCGATGATATGCACCGCCGTTCCTTTTTTGTATTTCCCGCGCTTTGTCAGTTCGATCTTGCCCTCTTCCACCAACGCATCCAGCACGTCCTTTAACTCTTGGCGCTGTTCTTTCGGAATCTGCAGTACCATTGCGATCTCCTTTTGCTTCATCGGCGTATAGATCGCATCGCACATAAATTCATAAATTATTTTTTTTCTTTTTTCAAAAGATTGATCCATAATTTCCTCGTCACTATGCAAAAAGATCCGCCCTATTACACGAACAGGACGGATCGCTCATTTCTTTTACTTATTGAATATACCCATGTTCAACACCAGAGCCAGCAACAGGAAAACAATTGCCAACACTCTTGTGATCTTGACTAAAGCACCCTCCATGGAACGGCCTTTGTTCTGTCCCCAATAGGAATCTGCCATACCACCGATCGTTCCAAGCCCCTGATCTTTTCCTTCCTGAAGCAGAACGATTACGGAAAGTACTATACAATCTATAACAAAAAGTATGATAAGTATCGTTTTTAAAATATCCATTATGCACCTCCTGCGGATAAACCACAGTTATCTTACCATACTCCCTATACTTTTTCAATTGCTTTTCCGCAGATTTTTGGAATTCTGTTCGAAATTTTATTTGAAAATTTCATCAACCTTGCCCGTAGCCGGGAAAGGGATTCCGATATTCTGCTGTTTCTGCCAACTGTTCTTCGATCCGCAGCAGTTGGTTATATTTCGCCACCCGCTCTGACCGGCAGGGCGCTCCCGCTTTGATCTGACCGGCATTAAATGCCACCGCCAGATCTGCGATCAACGTATCTTCCGTCTCTCCGGACCGATGGGATAGGATCACGCGGTATCCGGCGCGGAAAGCCGTTTCCACCGCACAGACCGCCTCCGTCAGCGTACCGATCTGGTTGACTTTGACCAGGATCGCGTTGGCCGCACCCAGGCGGATTCCTTTTTTCAGCCGCTCCACGTTGGTCACAAACAGGTCGTCTCCCACCAGCTGCATCCGTTTACCCAAACGGTCTGTCAGCTTTTTCCAGCCTTCCCAGTCTTCTTCATCCAAGGGATCTTCCACCGAGCAGACCGGATATTTTCCTCGCAGCCGTTCCAGCTCCTCTATGATCTGCTCTGCAGAACGGACCACCTTTTCTCCCCGCATTTTACTCTCGCCGGGAAATACATATTTCTGAAGTTCTTTCTCATACAATTCAGACGCCGCCATGTCCAGCGCAAACACGATATCCTTTCCGGTTTGATACCCGGCCCTCTCCACCGCTTCTGAGAGCAGGGAAAGTGCCTCTTCCGCGTCCGCCAGATCCGGTGCAAAACCACCCTCGTCTCCCACAGCTGTACTCAAACCTCTTTTTTTCAGGATTTCTTTTAAAACATGGTAGATCTCCGCACACATCCGCAAGCCTTCCCGAAAACTTTCTGCGCCCACCGGCATGATCATAAACTCCTGGATATCCAGCGTGTTATCTGCGTGAACGCCTCCGTTCAGCACATTCATCATGGGCACCGGCAGCGTTCCGGCTGCGATCCCGCCCAGATAACGGTAAAGCGGAATATTCAATGCCTTCGCCGCCGTCTTTGCCGCTGCCATCGAAATGCCCAGCAGTGCATTGGCGCCCAAATTTTGCTTGTTGGGGCTTCCGTCCGTCCGGATCAATGCCTGATCCAGTTTGCTCTGTTCCAGGACATTTTTCCCGATCACCACCCGGGCCAGCTCTGCATTGACATGGCTGACCGCCTGCTCTGTTCCTTTTCCCGCGTATCTCGCTTCGCCATCCCTCAGTTCCACCGCCTCATACTGTCCGGTGGAAGCTCCTGACGGAACGGCAGATCGTCCTACTGTATCTGTTCCTGCCAGCACTTCCGTCTCCACAGTAGGATTTCCCCTGGAATCCAGAATCTCCCTGGCATAAATATCCCGAATCGGCAAAAAACTATACATTCTTTTTTCCTCCTTGCTTTCACTAGTTTTGCCAGTTTCCGCCTGAAGATGTAAGAAAATGTATGTTTCCAGAAATTGCAGATTCGGGAATTGGATTTCGCTATTTTTTTAGAAAATGGTCATAATCAATGTTGATTGGCTTTATGCCTGATGTACCTTAAAGATCGGGCTGATCTTTTTGTAGATCAGGAATACGATCAGAGAAACGATCACACCTTTCAACAGGTTGAACGGCACCACTGCAAGCAGGACAAAGGTCGTCATGCTCTTGATAGCCGGATTTACTGCGGTTCCCATGGCGATCAGTGCTTCAATCGGCATGTGGAATGCTTTTGCGTAAGCCGGAAGTACCACGAAAGCATTGATGGCGCATCCCAGAAGTGCCATGATCAAAGTTCCGGAAATCATTCCGATCACTGCTCCTTTGCGGCTGCGGAATTTTTTATAAATGATACCTGCCGGAACACATAATGCACATCCGATCAGGAAATTGGCGATCTCGCCCACACCTGCCGTCATGGTTCCGTTGATGATAAAATTCAAAAGGATCTTGATAAATTCGATCACCGCGCCGGCCAACGGTCCCATTACGAAGCATCCTATCAAAACCGGAACCTCGCTGAGGTCGATCTCATAAAAAGATGGTGCAAAGGGAAGCGGAATCTCAAACAGCATCAGGATCACCGCCACTGCGGCCAGCATACCGATCTGTGCCAGCATTTTTACGCCGACTTTCGATTCCTTTTTCGCGATTACATCTGTGTTTGTTTTTGTCTGTGTACTCATTCTTTTGTCTCCTTTTCCTTTTTTGCAGGGCCAAGAGAAAGTAAGATGAAACTAATGTCGCCATACCCGCAGAACCTGCCACTGGCAGCTTCCTCCGGATGCACGGCAACAAAAATCCCCCGAAATCACTTTCGGGGGATATCAGCATCGCCATGTCTTATCTTGAGTTTCCGGTAAGATACCTGTTAAAAAACTACCGGATCTTCTGCCGCATATTTAACAGCTCAAATAAGACTTCTGTCTATACTTTCTTCTATCATCCAGACTATACTGTCGGTATCGGAATTCGCATGTGCGTCACCGATTCGGCCGTTTGCACGGTTCGCGGACTTTACCGCCGGTAGGGAATTCATCTGCATCCTGCAAATGTCACCCGACCCCGAAGAATTATGTTCCTACGGGCATAGAATACCGCTGTTTTTTCATTTTGTCAACCGTCTTTTTTATCTTGTGCTTTTTTCTTGATCCTTTTTAATATAATCTGCTCAGATGCCGCGCATGGTCAGCTGGATCCGCTTTTTCTGCAGATCTACGCTCATCACCTTCACATCCACGATGTCTCCCACATGTACCACTTCCAGAGGATGCCTGATATAACGGTCTGTGATCTGGGAAATGTGTACCAGACCGTCCTGATGTACTCCGATGTCCACAAATACACCAAAATCGATCACGTTTCTGACCGTACCTTTCAGCACCATTCCCTCTTTCAGGTCTTTCATTTCCAGCACATCCGTCCGCAAGATCGGCTTCGGCATTTCATCTCGGGGATCTCTGGCCGGTTTTTCCAGCTCCTGCACGATATCGCGCAGAGTGATCTCTCCGACTCCCAACTCTTCCGCCATTTTTTTATAATCACGAATGGTCAGGGACAAGCCCGTCAAATGCCCTTTTACAATGTCTGAAGTCTCAAACCCTTGTTTCTTCAAAAGTTTTTCTGCTGTTTCATAGGACTCCGGATGCACACCCGTTGTGTCCAACGGATTGTCGCCGCCGGAGATCCGCATAAAGCCCGCGCATTGCTCATAAGCCTTCGGTCCCAGTTTCGGCACTTTCAGCAGCTGCTTTCGGTTGCGGAAGCTTCCGTTTTCTTCCCGATAAGCCACAATGTTTTTCGCGATCGTACCGGAAATTCCGGAAATGTAGGACAGAAGCGGCGCTGACGCCGTGTTCAGATCCACGCCCACTTTGTTTACGCAGTCCTCCACCACGCCGTTTAAGGACTCGCCCAATTTTTTCTGATTCATATCATGCTGATACTGGCCGACACCGATGGATTTCGGATCGATCTTCACCAGCTCTGCTAAAGGATCCTGCAATCTTCTCGCGATGGACGCCGCACTTCTCTGTCCTACATCAAACTGCGGGAATTCTTCCGTCGCCAGTTTGCTGGCCGAATAAACGGAGGCTCCTGCCTCGTTTACGATCACATACTGCACTGGCTCCGGGATTTCTTTTAAAAGATCCACGATAAACTGTTCCGATTCCCGGGAAGCCGTTCCGTTTCCCAAAGAGATCAAAGACACATGATACTTGGGAATGATCTCTTTCAGCAATTTTTTTGCGGCATTGATCTTTTGCGGCGTGGTGGGTGCCGTCGGGTAGATCACCGTGGTTCCGATCACTTTTCCCGTGGCGTCTACCACCGCCAGTTTACAGCCGGTACGGAAAGCCGGATCCCAGCCAAGCACCACATGTCCCGCAATGGGCGGCTGCATCAACAGCTGATGCAGATTTTTCCCAAACACATCGATGGCTCCGTTTTCCGCGCGTTCCGTCAGTTCGTTGCGTATCTCTCTTTCGATGGCCGACGCGATCAGCCGTTTGTAGCTGTCCTCACACACCGCCTTCAAAACGGGGGTCGTATAGGAATTGTCCCGCCGGATCACTTTCTTTTCCAGATACCGCAGGATATCCTCCTGAGGTGCTTCCACACGCACACTTAAAACCTTTTCTTTTTCCCCGCGGTTGATGGCCAGGATCCGATGGCCGGCCAGTTTTCCCAGTGCTTCCTCGAACTCATAATACATTTCATAGACAGAAGTCTGCTCCGGGTCTTTTGCCGCAGATACCAGCAGACCCTTTTTCATGGTCGCGTTGCGGATCCAGGTACGGTACCCGGCATCCTCCGAGACCATTTCTGCCAGAATATCCATTGCACCGGCGATGGCCGCCTCTGCCGTTTCCACCTGTTTTTCTTCCGAAATATAAGCTTTTGCTTCTTCCTCTAAGGGTTGGTTCAGCTGCTGCAACAGGATGCAGGCCGCCAACGGCTCCAATCCTTTCTCCTTTGCGATCGTCGCCCTGGTCCTCCGCTTCGGGCGGTAAGGGCGGTACAGATCTTCCACTGCCACCAGCGTTTCTGCTTTTTCCAGCTGTTGTTTTAATTCCTCCGTCAACTTGCCCTGCTCTTCTATGGAGGACAGCACCTGCTGCTTTTTCTCCTCCAGATTCCGCAGATAAAGCAACCGTTCATGCAGTTTCCGCAGCTGTTCGTCATTCAAAGAACCCGTCGCCTCTTTCCGGTAACGGGAAATGAACGGGATCGTGTTTCCCTCATCGATCAGCTTCACGGCGGCGTCTGCCTGCCAGCGCTTGATTCCCAGTTCTTCCGTCAATTTCTGATTGATATCCATTCTATGTTCTCCTGTTTTTGTTTTCTTTCCGGAACCTGTATTATAACAATAATTTCACTGACATGCAAAACCTGCTTTTGCCCTTTTTCGATTTTTCTGGATTTTCCCCGAAAAATCGGATAAAATAGATGCATTGGTAAATCCTACAGGATAGATCAAAGGAAAGAAGGTATAGAAATGGACGCAGTTATTTTTGATGTGGACGGAACGCTCTGGGATTCCGCCGGTATGGTCACCGCTTCCTGGAACAAGGCTTTGGCAAAGTACGCCCCTTATCCGATCCATATAGAAGAAGACGCATTGAAAAGCATGCTTGGACGCCCTGTCACAGAGTTTTATGACCGCTTCTGGGGCGATCTTCCGCAGGACGAAAAAATACAGCTCGGCCAGCACTGTCTGGACGAACAGGTCTCTTTTCTGCTGAAACATCCGGCGCCTTTTTACCCGGGTGTATACCAGACCTTCCGGGAACTTTCCGCAAAGCTTCCGCTCTATATCGTCAGCAACTGTCAGCTTGGCTATATCGACACCTGTATGGAAGCCGGAAACCTTGCTTCTTTCATTTCCGGGCAGCTTTGTTTCGCAGAGACACAGCTTCCAAAATCCGGAACCATCTTGCAGCTTATGCAAGAACACGGTCTGAAAGATGTGGTTTACGTGGGAGATACCGCCGGAGATGCCGCAGCCTGCAAAGAAGCCGATATTCCTTTCATCTGGGCTTCTTACGGATACGGAAGCGTGGAAGATGCGCCGCTTTCCATCCGTTCCATGTCAGAGCTGCCAGCACTTTTAGGTTTATGATCATATTTTATTTTCAGGAGGAAACTGCCGGTCATGTGGATCGCAAATGCATGGAAAGACTACGAAGTTATCGATTGTTCAGAAGGGGAAAAACTGGAGCGCTGGGGTTCTTATATCCTGGTCCGTCCGGATCCCCAGGTCATATGGGAAACACCAAAAACAGATAAACGCTGGCGGAACATGAACGCCCATTACCACCGCAGTAAAAAGGGCGGCGGCGAATGGGAATTTTTTCAGCTTCCCAAACAGTGGCAGATCCATTACAAGGATCTGACTTTTCATCTGAAACCTTTCAGTTTCAAGCACACCGGATTGTTTCCGGAACAGGCCGTCAACTGGGACTGGTTTTCTGAAAAAATCCGTTCCGCCCGCCGTCCCGTCAAGGTACTAAACCTCTTTGCATACACCGGCGGTGCCACCATTGCGGCAGCAGCAGCCGGTGCCAGCGTCACTCATGTGGATGCTTCGAAGGGCATGGTCACCTGGGCAAAGGAAAATGCCGTTTCATCCGGATTAAAAGATGCTCCCATCCGCTGGCTGGTGGATGACTGTGTCAAGTTTGTGGAACGGGAGATCCGCCGCGGAAACGTTTATGATGCCATCATCATGGATCCGCCCTCTTACGGCCGCGGACCAAAAGGTGAGATCTGGAAGATCGAAAATGCGATCCATCCGTTGATCCGACTCTGTACCAAGATTTTAAGTAAGGATCCTCTCTTTTTCCTGGTGAACTCTTACACCACCGGATTGGCTCCCGCCGTTTTAACTTATATGCTGAGCACAGAGCTCCGTCCTTACGGAGGTGCTGTAGACTCTCAGGAAATCGGACTTCCGGTGACAGATTCCGGACTGATCCTCCCTTGCGGTGCTTCCGGGCGCTGGGAATCGCTTACATAAAATACCGCGGATAAAATCAAAAAGGTCCACCGGGCCTTTTTGTTGTATGTCAGCCAAAAATACCAGATATGGGTTTTTATTCCCACATCTGGTATTTTTTCTTTTTTATGGATATACTTTAATCTGCCCCAGGATCTCTCCGATGGGTGCTGAGATACTCAGTTCCGCACGTACCGATTTTGCCGTCTCCGATTTATTGATCACCACCAAATGCTTTCCATGGAAATAATCGATAAATCCTGCTGCCGGGTATACCACCAACGAAGTACCGCCTATGATCAGGGTATCTGCCTGGCTGATGGCCTGCACTGCACCGCTGATCACCCCGGAATCTAATCCCTCTTCATACAACACCACATCCGGTTTGATCATTCCGCCACAGGCACATCTCGGAACTCCTTCTGCCTGCTTTACGTAAGCCGCATCATAAAATTTACCGCATTTCCGGCAGTAATTCCGATGAATACTCCCATGCAGTTCATAGACCGTTTTACTTCCCGCCGCCTGATGCAGCCCGTCGATATTCTGGGTCACGACAGCCGAAAGCTTTCCTGCCGCTTCCAGCTCCGCCAGCTTCCGATGCGCCGGATTCGGCTTTGCATCCAGAAACATCATTTTACTTTTATAAAATGCATAAAACTCCTCCGGATACTGCATGAAAAAGCTGTGGCTGACGATCTGTTCCGGGGAAATTTTATATTTTTGATGATAAATCCCCTCTGCACTTCTGAAATCCGGGATCCCGCTTTCCGTAGACACCCCGGCACCGCCAAAAAATACGATATGGCTGCTGTCATCTATGATCTGCTGCAGCTTCTCTATTTCCTGCTCATACATATTTTTATCCCTGCTTTCTGCTACAATCGTCTAAATCACCTGGACCTGACAGACTTTCATAGCTTCCAATGCCTGGTCATGGCTCTGTGGTGTAACGCCCGCGCAACATGCAGCATCTACCAAAATCGGTACTTCCGGCAAAAATGCTTTGACCAGCATTGCATTTGAGATGACGCAAATATCTGTGCAAAGTCCAATCAACGTAATGCTTTCGATTGCTTCTTTCTCGTTCAGCTCTGCCAATTTTTCTCCCAGAATCCGACTTCCGAACGTCGGCTTATCGATCGGTTCTTCTTTGATCAAAGCAGCAATATCGCTCTGGATCTCCCAGCCTTCTGTTCCTTTGATGCAATGTTTTACCGGAAGGTTTCTTCCCTCCTGTGTCTCCATGTAGTTTTCTGCATGGGTATCTCTGGTTGCCAGGACTACACCGTCAAAGTCACGAATCTTCCGGATCACATTAGACACGATACCGACTGCTTCTTTGGTACCCAGTGCTCCGTCAATAAAATCATTTTGCATGTCCACTACGATTAAAACCTTCATCTTTTTTTCCTTTCTGCGTCTATGTATTATAATTATTTGTATACCTTGTTTATTTTCGTCTGACTGCTTTTTATCCACACTCCATGCTGCCTTCCCGGAAAAATGTGAGCAGTCCTTCCAGCATTTTCCCCAAAACCGGCAACTCTTCCTCTTCCACCTGCTTCAGCACTTCTTCCGTCATCCTTTTGTGAAAGCTTGCATGATGCAAAAATGCCGATTTTCCTTTTTCTGTCAAAAAAACATACACAACTCTGCGATCTTTTTCGCTCTTTTCCCGAACTACATACGCCTTCTTTACCAGTCCGTTGACCGAGGTCGTAACCGTTCCCGCCGTCAATCTCATTTTCTTTGCGAGCTCCGACATGGTACATCCCTCGTTTTGCCCGATCACTTCGATAGTGTGCATGTCATTCTCTGTAATATCCTGAAATTCACCTGTAATGATCTCCTGTCGTTCCTTTTCTTTGACCTCATGGAACAAATTCACCAGCACCTCATTTAGCCGTTGATACATATCCATCCCGTTTCTCTCTTTCCCTCCGCTGTCTTTGCGCAGCTCCTTTAGTAAAGCATAGCACTTTTTAAATCCATAGTAAAGGAAAAGACACTTTTATAAAAATCAGAAAATCCAGATTTCTTTTCAAAATATAGTTGCTTTTTTTTCGAAAATATGATAGAGTGTTAAGCGTCGGCGGAAGTGGCGGAATGGCAGACGCGCTAGATTCAGGTTCTAGTGGGAGTTTTATCCTGTGAGAGTTCAAGTCTCTTCTTCCGCATCAAACCCATAACTACAGGAGTTATGGGTTTTTTGTTGCCAAGCATACGACAAAAAGGTCCAGTGGACCTTTTTTTAGTTTTTCCCAGTATTTATGCGGGTTCCCTTTCGCTCGGTCAAAGTTTCGGGGTGGTTTTTCTATGCTTAAAACATTATCTGATAAAGGTAAAAACGAATGTCAGCAATGCCAAAATGAACATTCCAAAAGACATTAAGTCTTTAACTTCTTTTCACAAAAGTCCTTCCGCATTTTGGACAGCAGATCTCTACTTTACCGTGCCCTCTCGGAATACGGATCTTTTGTTTGCATTCCGGGCATTTATAGATGTGATACTGTTTATCCCGCGTTCCCTGTCTTCCTCTGCTGTTCCATTTTTCTCTCAGCTTTCCGGCCAGCCTCAGATAGGTCTGATTTTCTGCCGCCCGTTTTGCGTAATTGCGGGAAAACATTCTGAGATATGCCAAAAGCAACAGGATCCAGGCTAATATATAAAATACCGTCCATTTCCCCAGCATGGAAATGACTGCCAACACCATTCCCACCATGATCAGGAATCTCGAAAAGGCATCTACTCCATATCGCCCCTGCATAAAACGCTGTATCTTATCTCTCATGCTGTATCTTTCCATCCTCTCTTTTGATAAAACTGTACAGCCCTCATTGTCTCTGTTTTACATCCAAAAGTCAATTAAAGATTTATAAATTTCTTACTTCTGGTTCTGATTTAAGATATTGTCGCAAACCTCTTTCGATACGCGGTATACGATTTTTGAGTCTTCCGGCATCACATAAACGTTATTGTCTTCCGTCTCTTTTCCGATCCATAACACCAGGGTCTGCTCTTTATCTTCTTCTGTGTAGACGACCGTCACTTTCGTCCGTGTATTTTCATCTAGACCGTATTGGGACAACTCTTCGGCTGATACGGAATAGTTTTCCGGCTGATCCAGTGTAAGAGCTCCAAGCCCGCCTGCGATCACCGCCATTGCCTCTGTGTCTGCATCTTCGTCTTTGCTGTAAACCGTCTCCGTCTGTCCCGGGATCACAATGGTCTCTTTTACCAGATTTCCGCTTCCGATGGACGGAAGGATATCCAGCTCTGCCATTTCTTCCAGGCTGGTCTGCAGATCATCCACCAAAGTACTGCTGACGGTGTATACCGTTTTGCCGTCGTCTATTCTTGCATAATAAGCGCTGTCGATGGCGTTTCCGATGGAAATCTTTGTGACCGTTCCGTTTTCATCGGTAAGCTCGATCCAATAAGAAGGCTCTTCCAGACCGTAATCAGCCAGCGTGTCTCCATCTTTTAGTTCGCGCAATGCTTTCAGATGCCCCAGGTTTTTTGCCAATGTATTTACGGCGCTCTGGCTCAACGGAAAATCCGGGTCATCGTAAAACAACCAGGCTTCATCCTTTTTTGCAAAATGCATTTCCCCGTTTCCCGCATCATAACGGATTTCCTGCAGCGAATCCATGTCTGTCAAATAAATGGTTTCCTGTTCTTCTTTTGCTTTTACCTTTTCTTCTTTCTTTTTATTATAATTTACCAGTGCGAAATAGCAAACCAGCAACACCGCCAGTACACAAAGAAGAAGGATCGCATTTCTGCTTTTTTTATCCGATTTCACTTTTTTGCCCCTTTCTGTCCCCTTGTTTTTCAATCTTTTCTATGCTCTTCTCCGCCGGAACCATACGATAAATCCGCCGATCAGGATCGCCAGCGGCAGGATGAAAATCAAAAGGATACTGAATACACCGCCATGCTGCACCGTATTGCGTTCTACCGTCAGGCTCTTTGGTTCGATGGACACATTTTCTACTCCGTCAAAGTTGGCTGTGACCGCGTTCATAAACAGCTTGGTGTTTTCCAGCGTCGGGAAACTGTCTGTGATCTGCGCATCGATCAAGGATGTGCCGGCGATCACCGTCAACCGGCTTTCGGTATCATCCTGTGTTTCCGTCGCAGTGGCACCCAGCAGGAAAGTTCCTTGCTTCTCTGTCTCTTCCGTCACCGCATACCCGTCAGAAGACGTCGTCATAAAGGGCGTTACGGTGATAGTATCCCTTGCCGGATCCACCTGCTCCATTCCTCTGGAGTTTACTGTGAGGACCATCTGAGAAGAAATACCGTCTGAAAGGCTTTCATCCAGA
>CAKRWZ010000057.1 GCA_934418295.1 uncultured Mediterraneibacter sp. | reverse complement strand
CAAAAAGAGCAGAAGCGAAAAAATAAAAGTAAGCAGAAATAAAAAGAATGGGCTGATGCAAAAGGGAGATTATACACTCACTGCGCATCAGCCGCTTTTATTCTCACGGTCTCAATTGTTCCATCCATTGCTTTTCAGTTTGCCTTATCTGTCGCATTTCTTGTAATTACCTTGTAAGTTTTGCCGGTCCGAATCCCTCCGGCAGCAACTCCTTCAATGTATAAATCTTATAATGCTCTTGATCGATTGCTAATATAATCCGGAATGTTTCCGGATCACAGAATTCCATCATCACCTGTCTGCATACACCGCAGGGAGGCGTATAATCGGTAGGCTTTCCATCCTTTCCGCCCACAATACAGATTGCAGTAAATCTTCGTTCTCCTTCACTGACTGCTTTAAAAAAAGCTGTCCGCTCCGCACAATTGGTCGGCGTATATGCTGCATTTTCAATATTACAACCTATATAGCTGCGGCCGCTTTCAGCTAACAGTGCCGCGCCCACCCGGAATCCGGAATAAGGCGTGTATGCATGAGACATTCCATCCGTTGCCTGACCGATCAGCCTGCTGATCATAGCTGTATTTAATGCTTCATATTTAGTCATTTGCTTTGCACTCCTCTTTTTTCGCCCTTTTACGGTCATCCTGTATCAGTTTCCGCACCGCATTGACCGCTATGCGGACAGCCAGATCCGTATCATGGACAACCGGATTCCAAAGTCCGGCTTTTTCACGTTCCTGATTGGCCATCACGAGGAAACATGCCCCTGCTCTTGCCCGCAGGTGGGATGCTACGATAAAAAGAGCTGCCGTCTCCATCTCTGACGCCAGACATCCGAGCTTCTTCCAGGCTTCCCATTTCCGGAGCAGTTCATACCCTGCCGGTAATTTTTCCGGCTCATGCTGACCATAAAAGGCATCCTTACTTTGCACCACTCCGGTATGGTACTCTGCCCCTATATCCTGAGCTGTACACGACAGTGCATTTACCACGCTAAGATCTGCAACTGCCGGATATTCGATTGGGGCATATTCTTTACTGGTGCCCTCCATCCGGACTGCACCTGTCGCGATCACGATATCCCCACTCTTCACCTCTGTCTGGATACCGCCACAGGTTCCGATCCGCACAAATGTATCTGCGCCACACCGATACAGTTCTTCCATAGCAATTGCTGCCGACGGGCCGCCGATCCCTGTCGATGTTATGCTGACCTTTTCTCCATCCAATTCTCCGGTGTATGTCACAAACTCACGATTCTCCGCAATTTTTACCGGATGTTCCAAATACTGCGCAATTTTCCCGCATCTGCCCGGATCGCCCGGCAGGATCACATAGCGCCCTACTTCGTCCTTTGCTGTTTGTATATGGTACTGTCTGTTCACATCTTCCGAATAATTTTTCATATGCGGTCCCCCTTTGCCCTCAGTGTAACACACCCATTTTCACAAGTAAAGGCAATGTCCGGAGGCATATTTCGGGATTGCAGGCGGCCGTCAAGGTCTCGGGAAAGCTTGGATTTTGACTTGTTGCCATACCTACAGAACCTGCCACCGGCAGCTTCCTCCGGATGCATGGCAACAAAAAGAGAAGTTATCCATAAAAGAGGAAAACTTCTCGATTTTTTATAAAAGTGCGGGAGTATGAAATTATTCTTTTGCTCTTCCGAGATACTCGCCTGTTCTGGTGTCGATCTGGATCACTTCGCCCTCTTCGATGAAGATCGGAACCTTAACGACAGCCCCTGTTTCAACAGTAGCAGGTTTCAAAACGTTTGTTGCAGTGTTGCCCTTTACGCCCGGCTCTGTTTCGATGATCTTCAGATTTACAAAGTTCGGAGCCTCTACCATGAATGCATTGCCTTGGAAGAATTTAATTGTAGCTTCATCCTGCTCTCTTAAGAATTTGATGGCATCTTCTACCTGCTCCAAAGGAAGCGGGATCTGCTCGTAAGTCTCGGGATCCATAAAGTAGTAAAGATCGCCGTCGTTGTAAAGATACTGCATTTTTCTGGTTTCAATGTGAGCTTTCGGGAAACGGTCATCCGGATTGAAAGCTTCTTCTCTGATTGCTCCGGTCAAAATGTTTTTATATTTTGTTCTGACGAAAGCAGCGCCTTTGCCTGGCTTTACATGCTGAAAATCCAGAACAACATGAGGTGCGCCGTTAATTTCGAAAGTGATTCCTTTTCTAAAATCGCTTGCACTGATCATAATTATCTCTCCATTCTTTCTTTTCTGATTTTATGCTATATATAAATATACCAAAAGTTTACGCAATTGCCAAGTAAAAATTGAGTGTGGCAGGACAAAGTTTACAGACTTGCCAAGGCGGCGTTTGTGTTGTATAGTAGAAGAGGTCTGAAAAAGCGAAAAAAGCCTGTAAGGACAGGCAGAAGCATCGACTGGAAATTTTTAAAGAAGGCAGGAAAAAGATGAAAATAGGAATTGGAAATGACCATGCGGCTCTGGAGATGAAATGGGTAATCAAAGAATATCTGGAGAATCTGGGACACGAGGTCGTGAATTTCGGGACGGATGAGGCGAAAAGCTGTGACTATCCGATTTATGGGGAAAAGGTTGCAAGGGCTGTTGTATCCGGAGAGGTAGAGCGAGGAATCCTGATCTGCGGAACAGGCGTTGGAATTTCAATTGCAGCCAACAAGGTAAAGGGAATCCGGGCAGTTGTGTGCAGCGAACCGTTTTCTGCAAAATTATCCAGAATGCATAATAATACGAATATCCTGGCGTTTGGGGCACGAGTGGTCGGAACAGAGCTTGCCAAAATGATCGTAGATGAATGGCTGGCAGCAGAGTATGAAGGCGGCCGTCATCAGAGGCGGGTAGATTTGATCACAAAGATCGAAAACGAAGAATAAAAATCACTGGAAAGACCGCAGTGTCTTTTGAGCGTATGTTGACAACGGGAAAGCGGCTGGAAAAAACGAAAAGAGTTCCGGCCGTTCTCTGTTGTCCTGTTTTCAAAACGACAACGGGAAACAGTGCATATAGAAACAGAAGCGTTTATAAAAATAGAAACAAGAAAGTGGTGGTGTGAATGAATCAGTATGATGTAATTATTATCGGAGCGGGACCTTCCGGTATTTTTTGTGCGTATGAGCTCAAAAGACAGAATCCGGATCTGAAAGTGCTGATGTTTGAAAAGGGACGTTCCATTGAAGAAAGACAATGTCCAAAGAGGAAGACGAAGGTCTGTGTAGGATGTAAGCCTTGTTCGATCACGACCGGATTTGCAGGAGCAGGAGCCTTTTCTGACGGAAAGCTGTCCCTGTCACCGGATGTGGGCGGCACACTGCCGGACATTCTGGGCTATGAAAAGGCGACGGAGCTGATCCACGAGGCGGACAGCATTTACCTGAAATTTGGAGCAGATCAGAAGGTGTACGGCTTGGAGGACAAAGAAGCGATTGAAGAGATCCGTACCAAAGCGATCCGGGCCAATCTGAAACTGATCGAATGTCCGATCCGTCATTTGGGTACGGAAGAAGGATACAAGATCTATACAAGACTGCAGCATCATCTTTTGGATGAAGGGGTGGAGATCCGATTTAAAACTATGATCACAGAGATCCTGATCGAAGACGGAGTAGTACAAGGTGTTGTGACTGACAAAGGGGAGACCTTCTATGCGTCTAAGATCGTTTCCGGTGTGGGACGTGAAGGGTCTGAGTGGTTTTCTCATATCTGCAAGGGACACGGGATCCGCACGAAAAACGGAACCGTGGACGTGGGCGTGCGTGTGGAAGTACGCAACGAGATCATGAAAGAGCTGAACGAAAAGCTGTACGAAGCAAAGCTGGTGTACTATACGCCGACCTTTGACGATAAGGTGCGTGTATTTTGCACCAATCCTTCCGGGGAAGTGGCGACAGAATATTATGAGGATGGGTTGGCAGTAGTCAACGGCCATGCGTACAAATCGCAGTCCATGAAGACCAATAACACAAACTTTGCGCTTCTGGTGTCCAAAAACTTTACGGAGCCTTTTAAATCTCCGATCGAATATGGTAAACACATTGCGCAGCTGGGCAACATGCTCAGCGATGGCAAGATCCTTCTGCAGAGGTACGGCGATTTCCGCAGAGGAAGACGCACAACGGAAGAAAGATTGGTAAGAAACAATATCATCCCGACACTGAAGGATGCGGTTCCGGGAGACTTGTCGCTGGTATTTCCGCACCGTATCATGGTGGCTATCGATGAAATGATCAAAGCATTGGATAAGGTAACTCCGGGAATCGCCAGTGATGAGACGCTGCTTTATGGTGTAGAAGTAAAATTCTATTCCAATAAAGTGCTGGTAAATGATCGATTTGAAACGAGTATAAAGGGATTGCATGCCATGGGTGACGGTGCGTCGATTACCCGCGGGCTGCAGCAGGCATCCGCAAACGGTTTGTGTGTGGCAAGATGCATTCTGGAGGATTTGCAGGCTAAATAATCGATCATCTGCGCAGATAAGGAAGCGCGGATGAACGGTTGTACGGCTGCATAGATCCGGGAAAAGGAGAATTCTATGGGAAAATATTTTGGAACAGACGGTTTCCGCGGAGAGGCAAACGTGGTATTGAATGTGGAACACGCCTTTAAAGTGGGAAGATTTCTGGGCTGGTATTACGGAAAAGAGCACAAGGCAAGAATTGTGATCGGTAAGGATACGAGACGGAGCAGTTATATGTTTGAGGATGCATTGTCGGCGGGGCTTACGGCTTCCGGAGCAGACGCGTATCTGCTGCATGTGACCACGACTCCCAGCGTGTCTTATGTGATCCGGACCGAGGATTTTGATTGTGGGATCATGATCTCCGCCAGCCATAATCCCTTCTATGATAACGGAATCAAGGTTATGAACGGGAATGGTCAGAAGATTGAAAAAGAGGTGGAAGAGCAGATCGAGGCCTATATCGACGGAAAAATCCCGGAACTTCCGCTGGCAACCAGAGAACAGATCGGTCGCACCGTAGATTTTTCGGCAGGAAGAAACCGCTATATCGGACATTTGATTTCCATTGCGACCCGGTCTTTCAAGGAGATGCGGATCGGCCTGGACTGTTCGAACGGAAGCGCCTCCAGCATCGCCAAAAGCGTGTTTGATGCGCTGGGTGCAAAAACCTATGTGATCAATAACGAGCCGGACGGTACAAATATCAATCGGGACTGCGGTTCGACCCACATCGAAGTGCTGCAGGAATTTGTCAAAGAGAAAAAGCTGGATGTGGCATTTGCTTATGACGGGGATGCAGACCGCTGTATTGCGGTGGATGAAAATGCAGAGGTAGTAAACGGGGATCTGATCCTTTATGTCTGCGGAAAATATTTGATGGAGCAGGGAAGATTAGAGAATAATACGATTGTGACGACGGTCATGTCGAATCTTGGACTTTATAAAGCCTGTGACAAGATCGGGATGCGTTATGAGCAGACGGCGGTAGGTGACCGTTTTGTGGCAGAAAACATGATGCAGAATGGTTATGTACTGGGCGGCGAACAGTCCGGCCACATTATCTTCAGTAAGCATTCCAGAACAGGTGACGGTATTTTAACTTCCCTTATGATCATGGAAGTGATCCTCGAGAAAAAGATGTCTCTGGGAAGACTGACGGAGGAAGTGGTGATCTATCCGCAGCTTCTGGAGAATGTGAGGGTGAAAGATAAACGGGAAGCGCAGGCAGATCCGGAAGTTCAGAAAGCGGTGGCAGCCGTGGCAGAAGCCTTGGGCAGCGACGGGCGCATCCTGGTAAGGGAAAGCGGAACTGAGCCGGTGATCCGCGTAATGGTGGAAGCAGAGACGGATGAGCTCTGTCAGAAGCATGTAAAACAAGTGACGGATGTAATCAAAGCCCGTGGGCTTTGCGAAGCGTAAATAAAAGATATAAACAGAAACGACTCGTCGTGATAAACAAAACGGCAGGCATCGAAGCTTAAAGAAGTTTCGATGCCTGCCATTTGTTGCCAAGCATACGATAAAAAGGTCCGATGGACCTTTTTTAGTTGCCAAGCATACGACAAAAAGATCCGGTGGATCTTTTTTAGTCTATGGCCGGAATTCTTTCCACTGGCCTGGTTTCAACTTTGGATCCAGTACAATACCGCCTGCAGACAGGCGCTTCAACGCGATGACATAACAGCCGACGGCACGCAGCATTCGTCGTACCTGGTGCTTGCGGCCTTCCGTCAGGGTCAGGTTCCCGAAAGTGACCGGCTGATCCGGGTGATTGCGGGAAAGCCGCCACTGGAGTTCATCCGGAAGTGTCGGAAGTATTTCACAAAGCCGGGAATGGTCGATTATCTCCACTTTGGCCGGTGCCGTCGGTCTGTCGGAGCCGGTAAGCAAAATGCCGGATTCCAAAGACCGGCATTGGGCCTCGGTCAAGGTTCCCATGGCGGTAAAAGCATATTGCTTTTCTTTTGCATGGTCGGGATGCGTCATCTGCTGGTTCCATTTGCCGTCGTCGGTAAGAAACAAAAGCCCTTCTGTCTCCCGGTCTAACCGACCGACGGGAGACAGGTCCGGATTCTGCAGCTCTCGGAAATAATCTAACACGGTGAGCCAGCGGTCATCCCGTCTTGCACAGACGCACCCGAAGGGCTTGTTGAACATGTAATAATGCACGATCAGTACAGCTCCCGGTAAATCTTCAGGATCCGGTCACGGTCCAGCGGTACAAAGTTGTTGGCCAGAAGCCGCTGCTGGTTTTCGATGACAGAGTCGGTAAAGGTTTCGATCTCTTCTTCTTTCATGCCGTATTCGTGAAGTGCCTTTTTCGGGATCAGGACGTTCAGCAGCTTTTCCAGCTCCTCGTAAACATTTTCGGTGCTGCAGCCTAAAATGTCTGCGATGAAAGCGTTCAGCTTTGCGATCTCGCCGTCACTCTTGAGTTCCATATAATTTTTCATGACACCGGTAAACATCGCATAGTTGGATTCGCCGTGAGCGACATGATAGGTAGCGCCCAACGGATAGCTCAACGCGTGGACAGCGGCACAGCCTGCGTTGCCAAAAGCGATCCCGGCGTAGTTGGAAGCGATGAGAAAATCCCCCAGAAGTGGTTTTCTGGCTTCTTCACCGTGGTCGCGGATCTCCAGATAGCCGTGCAGGATCATTTCGATGGCGCGGTAACCGAAGAGGCGGGTGTAGGTATTTCCCTTTGGAGAAAGGCTGGATTCTACAGCGTGGATCAGCGCGTCGATGGAGCTGGTGGCAAAGAAGCGGAAAGGAAGTCCCTCCAGCAGTTCGGGGATCAAAACGGCAGAATCGGCATACATTTCGTCGGAAGCCAGACCTTTCTTTGTGCCGCGGCTGTTCAAAGCCAGGATGGAAATGTTGGTCACCTCGGATCCGGTACCGCAGGTGGTAGGTACAAGTACCAATTCCTTATCCTTTACGACAGGAACTTTTCCGTCATAAAGATCCAGGATCGGAGAAACCTGTTTCAATGCAAACAATTTGGAAATATCGATGACGGTTCCGCCGCCGATGGCGATGATCCGCTTCGGTGTGGTCTGAATGTCCTTGTAAATGGCTTCTGCCATATCATCAGACGGTTCGCCGGCGCCGTACTTTTCCTGAAAGATCACTTCGCAGTCCAGATTCAGAGAACCGAAATGCGGCTGATAAATATACTCGTTGGTAATGATCAGGTCGCCTTTCCCGATGTGGAATTCCTCTGCAAATGCCTTGCAGGAGTCAAATTTGCTGATCGTAGGTTTTACCGTTAATTGCTGCATAAAAATTCACTCCTTTTTATAAAATGAAACGATTTAAATGTTGCTGTTATTTTACTCCTTTTTGAAAAAGGTGTAAATATTGACTTCCGGGGAATATTAAGGTAAACTCTTTGGTGGAAGTGCGGAATGGGGAAATCTCCGTTTCGAAGCAGGGCTGTCCTGCAGATCAAAAAAACGAAAAACAACAGAAAATGGTGGAGGAAAGAACAGTGGAAAACGTAACGATTTTGGATCATCCGTTGATACAGCATAAAATTTCCATGATCCGCAATAAGGAGACGGGAACCAACGAATTCAGAAAACTGATTGAAGAAATTGCGGTCTTGATGGGATATGAGGCATTGAGAGATCTCTCTTTGGAAGATGTGGAGATTGAAACACCTATCGAAAAATGTATGACGCCGATGCTCTCCGGTAAGAAACTGGCTATCGTACCGGTACTTCGTGCCGGCCTTGGCATGGTAAACGGTTTGACCACACTGGTTCCTTCCGCAAAGATCGGACACATCGGACTGTATCGTGATCCGGAAACGCATGAGCCGCATGAATATTATTGTAAATTGCCGGATCCGATCGACCAGAGACTGATCCTTGTTTTGGATCCGATGCTGGCAACCGGCGGTTCTGCAGTGGCAGCAGTTGATTTCATCAAACAGCACGGCGGGAAGAATATCAAATGTATGTTTATCATCGCAGCACCGGAAGGCCTGGAGCGTCTGCAGAAAGCACATCCGGATGTGCAGATTTTTGTCGGCCACCTGGATCGTGAGTTGAACGAAAACGCATATATCTGCCCGGGACTCGGCGATGCGGGCGACCGTATTTTCGGAACGAAATAAAGGAATTTGATTTCACAGAAAGAGAACAGAAACAAAAAACAGAAACAGACAGACTCTGGTACACGGCAACACGGGATCAGAGTCTGTTTTAGTGTGCGCAGCGGCTTTTTTATGTTATAATACATCATATCCGTATGGAAACAGAAAGAGAAAATCGGGAGTGTTGAAATGCATTTTAAAAAGATAAAAACGGCAGTGATCATTGCATCTGTCATAATGACGTCTTGTTTTAGTACGCCGATGGTATATGCAGAAGAGGTGCCGGAAAATCAAAATACAGAAAGCGGCAGCGGGGACGGAGCTTCAGATCAGGGAGATCTGAAGGAAAATGGAGACGCAGAGCAGGGTTCGGATCAGGAAGAAGCAGAAAACGGGGAAAAAGATTTTAATGAATCAAATGACCAAAAGAATGCTGCGGAGGAAAATATTTCTGAGAGCGAAGGCGAAAAAGTTGAGGCAGAGGAAGCTGCGGAGGATGAAGAAAAGCATCCGGCTCAGGGCGGAGAGGGTGCGCCTTACGGCATGAAGATCAATCTTCTGTCTCAGCCTTACGGGGTTTCAAAAGAGCAGTTGTCTTTCAGCTGGATGGATGCGGCGGTAAACGGTGTGCAGATGCAAGGTGCATACCGTATTGTGGTGTCTGCACGGGAAAAGGATGCTTCGGCATACCAGTATGTGTATGATACGGATTGGGTGGAGGACACCCGGAATACGTCTGTGCTCTATGATCTGTCAGAATATCTGGAGGACAATGAGCTGTATTATTGGCAGGTGCAGATCCGGAATACACAGGGAGAAGAAAGCCCCCTGTCAGAAGCACAGCCGTTTACGACGGCAGTAGGAGAAGAATGGACCGGCACAGCATCTCTTTGGGGAAAGAGTTCCCAGAAAGTGGTGATGCTGCGCACAGAAGCGGAGCGCCCGGCAAATGTGGAACGGGCGGTGATCAGCGTCACGGCCACATCTTCCGAGAAAACGAGCCAGTATATTTATAATCTGTATGTAAACGGAACGGAAGTAGGAGCAGGCCCTACGAGAGCCAACGATACGAGCCTGTATTACAATACGTATGATCTGACTGAGTTTTTGCAGGAAGAGAAGAATGTGATCGGTCTGGTCAATTATGCGGAAAGTGACGCGGGGGTGCTGTGCCAGCTGACCTATTATTATGCAGACGGCACGAAGCAGGTGGTAAACAACAGTGGGCGGGACAGCTCATCCTGGAAAGTTTTGGGCGCAGACAATGTCTATATCGGAACGGATACTGCTTCTATCGGAACTTCCTTTTATACGGCGAAAAAAGATAATATCAATATGAACAATTATCCGGAAGGCTGGCAAAATGTCGGATATGATCCCAAGGGCTGGAGCACGCCGAACCGTCAGAATAATTTAACGAATTACACGTTAGAGCCGTCAGAGACCGATAATATGAAACGGTATGAGGTGCAGCCGGCAGCCGTGACAGACATGGGAAACGGCACCTATCTGATCGACATGGGAAAAGAGATCGTCGGTTCACTGAAGCTGGACGTGAACGGAAATAAAGAGACGTTGATATTGGAATATGGGGAGGAATTAAAGGAAGACGGCAGCGTAAAATACCAGTTAAATACCGGAAACAAGTATCAGGAAAAATGGACGTTAAAGGCGGGAGAACAGAGTGTGTCCGGGATCGGGATGAAAACTTTCCGCTATGTGATGATCCGGGGCTGCAAGTCTGCGTTGAGTGCGGATCGGGTAAGAGGATTGCAGCTGAGGCAGCCTTTTGATGACGAGGCATCCTATTTCCGTTCTGCCAACGGTGTGCTGAATGATGTGTATGAACTTTCCAAATATACAAGCAAAGTGACCAATCAGGATGTATATGTAGATACCCAGAACCGAGAGAGAAGGGCTTATGAGGGAGACGCCCTGATCGCAGCGATGACCAGCTATTCTTACTCGGAAGCGTCTACTCTGGCGGGATATTCGGCAAAGTATTTACTGACTCATACAGCTTGGCCGGCAGAGTATTCCTTGTACAATATCATGTTGGTGTACCAAAATTATATGTATACCGGTGATAAAAGAGAGCTGGAAAGCAATTACCAGAAGCTGAAAGAAAAGACGCTGGAGCAGTATTATGACGCGAACATAGGTCTGATGGAAGACGTGACGGACAGTGATGTTTCCGGACAGAAGATCATGGTAGACTGGCCGACTACAGAACGGGATGGCTACAAGATGACAGAAGCCTATTACAATACGGTTTTCAATGCCGTGTGCGTGGGCGGCTACGGGGATATGGCAAAGATTGCAGATGTGCTGGGATATACAGAAGAGGCGGAGCATTACCGCGGGCTGGCAGCAAGCATCCGCAGCAATATGATCACCAAATTGTATAATGCGGACAGCGGGACCTTTTATGACGGACTGAATGCGCGAGGAAGAGTCGTCGATCATTCAGCGCAGCATGCCACCGTATTTTCGTTGGCGTTTGGTGTTTATACGGATCAGGCTATGGCGGATCAGATGGTGGCGGCTATTGAAGGGGATGGAGAACTGCAGGTGAGCATCTACGGCGTTTATTTTTTGCTGCAGGGTCTTTACGAAAGCAATCACGGAGACCTGGCGCGGAAGATTATGAGCAATCCGGAGACCATGCCGGGAGTACGCGGCTGGGCCTATTTGCTTTACAGACTTGGGGTTACTGTAACGCCGGAAGCATGGAACAGCAGTCTTAAACCCAATATGAGCTTTAGCCATGTCTGGGGAAGCGCACCGGGAAGTATGCTGGTGCGCGGAATGTTCGGAATTCGGCCGACCTCTCCGGGATTTGAGACTTTTCAGGTAAAATTGCAGCCGGGAGGAGTTTCGGAAGGTGCAGTGAAAATCCCGACGATGAAAGGTTTGATTGAAGCTTCCTATACATTAGGAGCCAACGGACAGATCGATGGAAGTATTACGGTGCCGGGCAATTCCACAGGAGAATTGTGTGTGCCGTCGGATACTGCGGACGGGGTGATCTATATAGACGGTGCGCCTGCAGAAACAATGTTTGAGGAAGGGTATCTGAAAACGACGATTTTGCCGGGAGCGCATAGCTTTTCGACAAGTACGAGTGCAGCGGTGGATGCTTCTGAATGGACAAAGACGGATGCAGTATACAGT
>CAKRWZ010000056.1 GCA_934418295.1 uncultured Mediterraneibacter sp. | reverse complement strand
ACCACACGAGGAAACTGGACCGCCAATCCGGGAATCAGCACCTTGATCATCACCGGAACCATCTAGGCCGGCAGATATGTCGTATGCTTGGCAACAGTGAAGGGGCGCCGTACACTGTGCGGCACCCCTTCCAAACTTTCCTCTAAATTTTTAAAAATGTATAGCCTCTGCTATTTTTTCTTTTTCACAGCCCAAGTACTGCCGATAGCAAGCAGTGCGAATAACACGATCCCTGCATACCATCCCAGCAGATTGCGATCCCCGGTCTTTACCTGACCGGAAGTTGGTTTTTCCGCTTTAACGATTGCATCTGTTTTACTTGCGATCGCGTAGTTAGAAAAGCTTGTTGTCCGGAACGTGATTGTCTGCGTGTCGGCATCATAGGTGGTGGGGATCACCTCATAAGTTCCGTCCTTCTTTTCGTGGATGATCACGATATCCTTTCCGTCCAAACCTTTGGCCAACTGGAGTTTCACGGTCGCATCGCTCTTTAAAGTATTCAGGCTGTTGCTCCAAATCTCATCGGCATTCCCTTTATAGAATACCTGCACAAGATCCATGCTAAAGTAAGTCGAAATCTGATAGCCTTCTGCGGCATCGGCAAACTTTGCTTTCTGTGCATCTGTAAGCTCTGCATCTTTTACCGATAAAACCACAGAACCGGAAGCAATCTCCGCATCGCCGATCTGGATCTCGCCACTTTTTATATTCGGAACAGTCGTTACGACTTTATTGTCCACTTTCTCAAAAATCCCGCTGATATGCACGTTGGCGTCCGGCATCGTATATTCAAATGTAGACGTTTCATCCCGGGCTGTCAGCGCTTCGCCGCCCAGTGTGCCGGAAGTCATCTGGTAACCATAATCCGGTGTCAGACGGAAAACGACTTTGGATCCGGGAATAATCACTGCGAAGCCTGCATTTTTTGTCGTATCCTGCTTTATGTTTTCAAGCCCGATAGAATTACCGTCTGCATCCCGGACTTCCAAAATCTCTACCGTCCCGTGCTTCAGCAATTCGTCGTCTTTCAACCCGGAATTATCCGATTTGTCGGATTCCCAGATAATCGTTCTAGAAACTCCCGAAGAATCCTGGCGCTTCACCACAATATTATAAAAGGAAGACGGTTCCACAGTAAAACTGAGCTCGTCCTTTGTGCCTTCCGGGATTGGAATTTCATCCCCGTTGACCGTGATCGACTCAATATTTCCGTCTCCGAAAGCCAGTTTGATCTGGATCAAATTACGGATGGACCCGGTGGCATACCCTTTTCCGGTTGCAGTGATCTGGCTTGCTTCCTGCCCAAGCCGTTTATTGTTAAAGAAAACTTCCATTCCGAAACCGTTATAGCTTGCACGGATCGCGATCTCATCTGGAAAACTTGGCGGCACCGGAGGCTGGTCCGCTTTTTCCAATCTGACCTGTATCGTTCCGTTGTACCTTGCTGACTGAAGCGGAGCATAAGAATTGCCCCCAAGATCAAATCTCGTTTCATCGATATATAATTTAACCTTCCATAAATTCCCACTGCCGGATTCAGATTCACCAGACTCCGTACACGGAATGACACGCAGATAATAACTGTCGGCATTCAGGTCGATCTTCTTATCATTGGATTCCGGCAGATCCACTTTTGTATAAGTTATATTCGTGTTTTCGTCAAGCTCCTTTTTGCATAATTCTATCTTGTAGTAATCACCATCGATCAGATAAATTGCCCCGCCGTCCCGGAAAGACGAATGATTGTTAAAGTGCAGTGTCGCTTCGTTCTTGTCGTAAGCATAAGCCTCTGTGTAAAAAGAGAATGCCGATAACAGCATTGCCATACACATGCACAGGCAGATGCCGATCCGTGATTTCTTTTTCATTTTCTCCCCTTGCATGATAATCCTTCTGTTTCTTATCACACGTTTCCTTTCTTTTCACTTGTTTTTCCATAGCGCTCAACTCTTATGGACTTTTGATTGTTCTTTGATAAGTATAACAGAAGATATATTGCAAGACAACGTCCATTTCTTTTAAAAAACGGACGTTTTCTTTATATATTTTGTTTCAAACAACTTTTCAGATCCTCTTTGGGATCACTGATCATGCGCAGATCAAAGGTATCCGTCAGATACTGCAATACATTGGGACTTAAAAATGCCGGCAGCGTCGGTCCCAGATAGATTCCTTTGATCCCCAGGCTCAAAAGTGCCAGCAGATCGGCAACTGCCTTTTGTTCATACCATGAGATGATCAACGACAGGGGAAGCGCATTCACGTCCGTATCGAAAGCATCCGCCAGCGCCACTGCGATCTGGATCGCCGAGTATACATCGTTGCACTGTCCGATGTCCAGAAGTCTGGGCAGACCTGCCACTTCCCCGAAATCCAGCTTGTTAAACCGATATTTCCCGCAGGCCAGCGTCAGGATCATGCAATCTTTCGGCACCATTTCCGCCAGCTCTGTAAAATAATTCCTCCCGGGTCTGGCTCCGTCGCAGCCTCCGATCAGGAAGAAATGTCGGATTTTCCCTGCCTTTACCGCCGCTACGATCTCTCCGATGTAACGTGACACTGCCTCATGGCCGAATCCCACCAGGATCTCCTGCATCTCCTGATCCTTTGGATAACCTCCCAATTCTTGTGCCTGCCGGATGATCTCGCTAAAATCTTTCTCTCCATTCTCTTTTTTCTCGATATGTTTGACCCCTTCCCAGCCCACTACGTTTGTGCTGTATATCCGGTCTTTATAGCTCTCTCTGGGGCGCATCAGGCAGTTTGTCGTCATCAGGATGCATCCCGGCAGATGGTCAAACTGTTTTTGCTGATCCTGCCAGGCGCCGCCGAAATTGCCTGCAAGATGCGGATATTTTTTCAGTCCCTCATACCCATGGCAAGGCAGCATCTCCCCGTGGGTATATACCTGAACGCCGGTCCCTTCTGCCTGTTTCAAAAGCATCTCCAGATCTTTCAGATCATGCCCGGACACTACGATAAACGGGCCCTTTTTCATGTGGACATTCACCTTGCGCGGCGAAGGATCTCCGTAAACCGTTGTGTTCGCCTCATCCAGCTTTTTCATCACCTCTATCGCCACTTCTCCGGTGCGCATCGTCAGACGGATCAATTCTTCCACCGTAAGCCGGTCATCCGTCAGGGCTTCCAACGCCTCTACATAAAAAGAATCCACCTGATCACTGGCATAACCCAGCTCCCGCGCCTGGTGGCCGTATGCACTGATTCCTTTCAGACCATAGAGAATGGTCTGCCGCAGAGAACGGATGTCCGGATCCAGCTTCTTGTCATACATGATCCCCGCCATCGGGGTGTCCTGCAACATTTCGGTCTTGGTTTCCGGCAGATCATAAACAGCACAAAGCGGCTGCCTTTCTGCGGATTCTGACGCATCTCGGAGCACTTCCTTTATTTTCTGCGACTCTTTCAACAATTCCACGTGTACCTTTGCGTCAAAATTCACGTTGGTAAGGGTAGTAAAAAGTACATTTTCCAAAAAACAGATCACTTTTTTATCCGTCTGTTTTCCTGCCTCCGACAGTCTTTTACCGTACCAGCTGATCCCTTTCAGCTGAAAGATCAACAGATCCTGCAGATTGGCGATCTCCGGCGTTTTTCCGCAGACCCCAGCTTTCGTACATCCTTTTCCGTTTGCCGTCTGTTCACACTGATAGCAGAACATTTCATAGCCCAGTTCCATATTGTTGCTCATATCCCAACCACCCTTCTTTTTGGGATATAGTATCGACCGCCCAAACTAAAATATACACATCGGCAGCAAAATACCGACCTTCCGAATCGCAGATTTTTCTGCCTTCAGAAGACCGGTATCTTGTATTTTTTCATATTTTATTGTCAGAACTTGCCCGTTCTCTTTCGTTTCTCGGAAAATCCCCATACTGCTGCGATCACGCTTACCAGCAAAAGGGTCAGCCATGGAGCCATTCGTCCGTCATCACCTGTTTTGACACGGCTGGTCTTTTGGGAAGCATTTTCCCCTTTATCGGGGGCCGCCGGCTGAACCGGCGTACCCGGATCTTTCTGGTCCTCGTCCACAAAAGTAATCCGGTCTGTTTTCTCCCCGTCCGTTTCTCCGCCGCGGATCGCCGTGTTCACTTCAAGCTCGCCGTTTTCACCGTTTACCGCCATGACATGCAAATAATAAACGGCTATCTGTTTCCCGTCTTCCCGGGTCAGCTCCAACACGTATCTGTAGTCTCCCGGCTTTTGGTAAATGATCTCCGGCAGCTGTGAAATTTTTTCATTTTGAGTCAATGTCAGGCTGTATTCTTTCTGACCTTCCTCCGGCATGGGCGTTCCCTCTTCCGTTCCTTTCAACGTCAACCGATAGGTCATACCTTTGCTCAGTCCGCCCTGTCCCCAGGTCACTGTCAATGGTAATGTAAACGCATTCTGTCCTGCTGCATATACCGGGAACGCAGCCGCCAGAAACAGCCCCAGAACCAACACCGCTAAAAAGCTGTGCTTTTTCATTGTCCTGTCTTCCTTTCCGTCGCTGAATTTCCTTTTATAAATGTTTTTTTCGTAAATGTTTTCTTGGTAAATGCTTTTTGTAAATTCGTAACATATTTTTCAGTCGTGCTCGTACACTGCGAGCACCACGATGCGTTCTTCTTCTTTTTCCGAAGAACACGTACTCAAAGCCAACACCGAATATTTTTCCGGTTCTTTTTCCAGTTTCTGCATCAGTTCTTTGTGCACATTCTTACTTTTCGACAAAACCATCTGCAGAAATGCTTCCGGATCTGCCGGATAGGTCTGCGGATCAAATATATACGCATCATTCGCATCCACTTTCATAGATGCCAGGATCTGAAGGGGATAGGTCTTGCCGGGAACCATCAGGGTTCCTATGGTGTGTTTTTTAAAAAATTTTTTCTTCAGATAGAGATCCAGATCCCCGAACATCCGATGTTTCTCCATGTGATGTCCGTACACCAGCTGATACTTGTCCTGAAACTCTCTGTCACACCTGGAATCCAGAAAGATACTCCCTGCCAGCGCATACTCTCCGTACACGTTTTTATTCAGATATTCCCGGTTGTCTTCTCCTTGCACGATGGGATCATCGATCTGGGTTCCCTCCAGCGTCACCCAGCCCACTACGTCCGGATTTAATTTCAAAAGTTCCTGGAACGACGGCTTCTTCTCATCCGGTTTCAGCTTCTTTAATTCCGTCTGCAACTCCAGCGGAGCCTCATAAATACGGTTGTTGTCCCAGATTGCATAGATGCTGTACAGCCCTGCCGCGATCAGCGAAAGTACGATCGCCGTGTTTAAGATTCGGTTCAACAGCCGCAATACTTTTTGGCTCATGTTTTTGATCAGGCCTTATCTGCACGGCGTTTTTTGCTCATAAAGAACACGACTGCCGCTGCCGCGATCCCTGCAAGAACCAGGAAGTACGGAAGATTGGAGGTAAAGATACCAGTATCGATCTGGGTATCTTTTCTGTTGACGATGGTAACGTTTGGCTCCGTTCCGCCTGCCAATGTTCCGGAGACACCGTTTCCGTTCTGTCCCGTAACTTCTTCTCCGTTCAGATGATATACCGGATCTTCATAGCCTTCTGCTTTCGTCTCCACTACCTGATATGTAACACCTGCCGGAAGATTGGAAAATTCGATAGCAGTACCTTTTTTTACCTTAAGTGTTACTGACAATTCAGAAGAACCTGCTCCATCCGGATTGAGCACTGTCGGATTATTCAGATCAACATCATTGGTTGCAATGTTGATCGGCGCTTTAATCTTTTTGGTGCCTGCATTAAATGTAATCCTTACGTCAAACTGTTTGTTTTTGTCTCCCATGTTACCGGTTACTGTTTTTACGATCTTCAGCCTTCCGGAAGAATAAGAATTGGTCACGTTATCCTTTTTCGCCGTCGCATTCTCGTTGAACAGGCGGACATCCCCGATCTTCAGCTGGTCGTTGTCATTGATGACCGCCACGCGGACAACGTTTACGTCCTTACTATAGGTAACACCCGCCGTGTCTCCGGTTTTTTCTGTGAATTTATAATAATAATATCCCACACTCTGGTAACTGCCTGCCTGCGGTACCGTGATGGATACATTTTTTGAATTTCCGGTATCTTTCGCCTCTCCTAAATCATAAGAAATCGTTCCAATATCTACTGTTTTCACTACCGCCGGAATCTCTGCTGCACTTCCCTCCGGAAGATTTGCCAGTTCTGTGATCACATCCGGTGTATTCACATCGTTATAGCCGGTCGCAGATACTGCATACAGATTTGCTTTTCCTGCCTGGGGTATTTCGTCTGTGCTTTCAAACGTAAATTCTTCCGCCGGGCTCTTTGCCGTATCGTTGATACCGCCGGTCAGCTGATATACTTTCTGAAAGAAATATGTCTGTCCCTGATTTCCAGCGCCTTCAGCCATTACTACGTTTACATTCCCCAACACCATCATCGCTGCCAGTGCCAGGCCCAAAACTCTTTTTTTCATAACATATGCCTCCTGAATAATATCTGATATCTATCTTACAACCCTCTTCTTCTGAGGAATGTAATCACTTTTCCTTTCACCTGTCCCATCGGGATCGCGCCGTAACTGCGGCTGTCCTTTGCCTCTGTGCGGTAATCTCCTAATACAAACAAGGTGTTTTCCGGAACCTGGTATGGATATTTCAAGTTTCCTCCGTCATAAGTGAGATATAAGATCTCCCCGCCTTCGGAAACACCGTTTACCTTTACCTCTCCGCTTTCGTTGATGTTCACTTGATCTCCCCCATGGGCGATCACCCTGCCAAACCGGAGACGTCCCTCTTCTTCATAAGCGATCACGTCGTCCGTCTGAAAATCTTTCTGCAGCCTGTAACCCAGCACCAGATCTCCGTCTTTCAGAGACGGAAACATGTCGATCCCCTCCACCTGCTTTAAAAACAGGATTTTAGAGAACACCAGATACAGGATCAGCAGAAACACACCGCACCGGATCAAAAGGCTCCTATATTCTTGCCATAGCTGCTTTTTACTGTTTTCTGTCTTTTCTGCTTTTTCCGATTTCTGAGGTTCCATTTTATTTCCGCCTTCGTTTCCGTCGGATCACCAGCCCCCAAATGCCCAATACTGCGATTCCTCCCAAAAGAATTCCGTAAGGGAGATTGGACTCTGTCACAATACCGGTTCCCGGATCGATGTTGACATACTGTTGATTGACGATTTCTACCGTATCCGCTTTTCCGTTTTGCGGGATCGTCACCGTCTGCAGTCCGCCGGTATATTTTACCCGGAACATCAGCCCGTTTTCTGCCGTATAGATCTTTTCGTTTTTCTCCACAGGCAGCCCGTCGGCATCCAGTTCCATCACACAATACCGGGCACCCACCGACAGCTGTGTAAACTCCGCTTTTTCAATGGAAGTTCCGTCCTGTTTGTAGGTCATCTCTCCGTTCTTACAGATGATCTCCAGGGTCTGCAATACTTTTTCATTTTTATAATTTCCGTTGCTTTTGTAAGCATACAGCCCGAAACGATATGTTCCGTCCGGAATCTTAGATCTGCTGACCGTTTTCCCGTTTACATCCTGAAACTGTTTCGTCAGATCCAAAGTTCCTCTTCGGTTATATATGGTCACTTTATAAGTTGAACCCGAATAATAAATCTCAGCCCCTTGTTGGTGCCACTGTTCCAATTCTTCCGGATATACGTCGTCCACCGTTTTGGCGACCACGTAATACCGCGGTGTTCCCTCCAGCACATAACCTTCCGGCGCTTTCGTCTCTTTCAGACAATATACGGTATTATAAGACAGTTTTTCTCCGGTCTTTCCAAACAGGACCTTACCGGTACCGTCTGTAGTCCCGGTGAGCACGGGTGCATTCCCCGCCGGCTCCCATGCAGCGGTATCGGCATTCCATACCACCTGCTGCAATGTGAAGCCCGCACCTTCCAGCCCTTTTTCTGCGTTATCCTGGTCTGCCTTTTTGATGCTGAGCACGACCCTTTGACCGGTTCCGGCCGTTGCTTCTACATGATATTGTACCGTCGCATTCTTAATCTGTGCCATATCCTGTCTATATCCAAACCAGTAGGCCGAATTATTTACCGGAATATCCTGATCCGGCGCACTGTTCAGCAAGGCTTCATAAGTGATGGCCAGCTTCTTTTCGTCTGGTACCGTCAGAATCAATCGTTCCCCGTTATCGGTTTCTTCGATCTTCGGAGAGATTCCCTCCACCTTGTTTCCGTCCTGATCCCTGACCTCCAAGGAATCCACGTCAAACTGCAGCGGAGCCTGCATTTCGTCAACCAGCGTCAATGTATCACTTCCCGGTACCAGATCTTCTCCGAGACTGTTTACTGTAAGGGTAAAGGGCAGTCTGTGATTTACCACATTCCCCATGATCTTGCTGATCGTCTTTTTCGTCAATGAAACCGGCACCGAAGATTCGCTGATCACCTTTTGGGACTCATTTTTCACGGTAATTCCATTGGTATAAGTCTTTTGTACCCCGTTCAGAACCATATCCGAATCACTGACCTTCGTGACGACCTGTATCTCCAGGGAACGCCGATCCTGCGCCGCACCGCCTTTCTGCAGATTCGTCACGTCAAACCGGAGCTGCCGCGTTTCCTTATTGTAATAAGCAATACAGGTTCTCTGTTTCGGACCCTTGTTGCTTCCGTCTATCCAGTCCGTCAGCTCCATTCTTCCCCAAGCGTCATTATTTTCCAGATCTTCGATCTCCGGCGTCTCCGGTGCATTGTTATAAATCTCCGGATGAATCCAAAAATATCTGGCATAAATCGGTTCCAGCCCTTCCGGGATCAAATCTTCCACATGGACCGTCCCTTCCAGATCTCCGGCATAATTAATCTTGATCCGCCATTCTACATAAGTACCGGGATCTTTGATCACTTTCGTAAGCAGTTTGCTGTAAGAGTTGCCGTTGTACTTCTGGACATTTTTCCAAGATGTTCCATCATAATCGTACACGCCGGCCAATTCTTTAAAGTTTGTGCCTGCACCTACCGCGCGAATCTCTGCGTCATTGGCTTTTACAAAGTCCGTTGCATTGCTGTCTTTGATCTCCAGGCTGTTCACAAAAGTACGGCAATTCCTTGCTGCCATAGCCGTGTTGGGCGCCGTCTGTATCACGATATACAGGTGCTCACCCTCCTTAAGCTGCAGCGTTTTTCGGATCCGGATCGTCGCCTGCTCATTGGTCGCGCTCCAGGAATAGTCTGCATCCGCCGGTACAGCTCCTCCGTTTCTTACATTTCCGGTCAGTTTCCGCATGTTTGTATCGGCTGTCAGATCCTTTACCGTTCCATAGTACTCTGTGAAAGACTTTTCATCCGGAATCTTTCCCACATAAAGCCCCGTCATGGACGTGGCACGCTGTAAATGCTTCTGCCCGCTGGTGGTACTCGGCACATCTTTAAACTCTGTTCCCGCATCAATTTCTGAGCCTTTGACATCGATCACCCAGTACAGATGACCGTATTTCCAGTCACCTGTAGCATCTCTGTTGTGATCAAAATACCATCCTTGCTTGACCGCTTCCATCTTCTTTTCGCCTTCGATCACCACAGAAATGCTGACTCGGACTCCGGAGATCTCCGTCTTCGTTCCGCCTGGACCCACCACGGTTCCGCTTAAACCAAAGGAATTTCCGGAGGAAACCTGGCTCACATCTTCTACATTTTTCGGCACCGCATAATAGGTCAGGACAAAAGCACCTTTCTTTTCCGGGAACTCTATATCTTCCGGTGCAAAACTGAACACCGTTCCGTCGTGGATATCTGCCCATACACGCTGTGTTACTTTCTGCTCCTCCAAAAGCCTGACTGCTTCTTTGTCGGTAGCCGGCTGACTGCTCAAACCTTTTGCATAATAGTCGATCCGCAGATAACCGGTATATGCCAGATACCCATTTTTCAAAGCATCTCCGAACACTGCGGAAGAGACGTCCCAGTCCGCTGCTTCGTTGACTACGACCTGATATTCATAGCTCCCTGCCGGCACCGTAAAGCTTCTTTCGGCATCCGTTGCTTCCTGCCAGGAATCATTTTTCTTTTCATAAATTTTCTCATCGTCTCCGACGGTTATAGTTTTCTGGACATCTGTTTTCTCACTTTGCAGCTTTCTGTTCCAGACTTTTTTGCCCAGGGTTTTTGTCGATTTTGCAGAAGCGAACCTGTAATTTCCGTCGGAAATCGTATCATCAGAATAAACGCCTGCACTATTTCCCAGATTGATCTCTTCATTTCCTGCTGCAAAAACCCTTTCTCTGACCCGCACTTGATAGGTCAACGTTCTTTGCTCTCCCGGCTTCATGGTACCCACATACAGATCAAACCTTTTTTCCGTATCAGAGCTTGTGATATCCGGATTGTCTTTTCCGTCATGGGGATTGTCCGGAAGATCCATCTTTTTAGATGTATCCACGCTTCCGCCCTTGTATAATTGAAAACTCTTTTCCACGTAATCCAGAGAAGCCAGATATTTTTCTTCCGTTGCGCCTCCGCTGAAACTGTCGTGGATCTTCACATTCGTCAAATCATAGGTATTATTCTCATTGGCTCCTACCGTTACCTGATAGGTGATCGTACCTCCGTCTCCGGAAGCATCCGGCACGTAAGCTCCCGCTGATTTGGTGACACTCATTTTGGCTGATGGTGTAAAGTCTGCTGTCCCATTCTGATGGGGATAAGTTTTTGAATAAGAAGTGACCTTGTTGGTGATGGTTCCTTTGCTCTGTCCGCCTATATATTCCTGCTGCAGCCGCACCTTGTAAACAAGGCTTCTGGTCTCGTTCGCCTGCATGTCTCCCACATTCCACACAAGAACTCCCGGTGCCGAATAGCTGCTGCCTGCCGGATCCGGGATGGGTTGTCCATCGGTGATACTCTTTCCGATATAGATCTTTCCGCTTCCTGCTTTGTCCCCAATCTCATAAGGCACTTGTTTTTCATTTTCTTCTGTTGCCGCTGAGCTTTCTGTTCCCGATACGCCCAGATAACGCTCCACATACTTGTCGTTCGCCGTAAAAAGATCCGTCACTTTAACTTCCGGCATCGGCGTATCCCCCGCAGATACCGTCACAGTATACTGCAAATAGGCCCCGTTTTCATCCACACCAAAAGAACCTGTAGATTTCTGCAGGTTTAATTCGCCCAATCTGGCATCGCTGTCTTTTTCAAAATGCAGCGGGATCTCCTGATTTCCCACCACCAGAGTCCGATCTGGTTTCTCGCGGATCTCTTCCCGATCAGCCCCTGCATAGAAGGAGAAAGTTCCGTTGATCTGATAGATCCCTTCCTCTTCTTCCCGGGCCAAAAACGCATCCGTAAATGTCAGCAAAATCGTCTTGCTGTCCACATCTGCCCGGATCGTACCGATTTCATTCCTGTCCCCATCCTCTATCATGTTATAAACGACAGACGGATCAATCAACAAATCCGGTAATGTATATTTGATTGAATTTCTATGCGCGATCACTTCATCCGTGCTGACCCCGTCATAAGTCAATGTAATCTTAAATCTGGCATCTGCCGGAATATCCCGGGTATTTTCATCTATCGTTACCCAGCTTCCGCCCGACTGATACGCCATCGTTACTTCACGGATATAATTTTCTACACTGACTGCTTCTGTCACAAGGGTTGGATCCGCCGCTTCCGTCTCTTCATTCTCAGCCGCAACGGTCAAATACGGAGACACCATTCCCAAGAGCAGCGCAATAGAAAGTATCATAACAAGCCATTTTTTCTTATCAAACATTCTCCCCATCTCTTTCACAAGTATTTTTGTCGATAAAAGCAATTTCCTCTTGTGTATTTGCCCTCTTT
>CAKRWZ010000055.1 GCA_934418295.1 uncultured Mediterraneibacter sp. | reverse complement strand
CTTACATTTTCTTTCTTGATTTCTGTCTTTTTCATGTCTGATTCTCCACTTCTTCCTGTCAAAACTGACTCATCTGTTTCCTTTATTATAACGGACTTTTCCTTCCTTGTCAGCAGAAATGCCATCTGCTATAATACATAATATCTTTATTTTGGGCGAGGTTGTTATGAAATTTGCTTTGATTGATGATGACATCCGAATCACGGAAGAGCTGAACACTTTTATACAAGAGTTTGCCTCTGAACAGAGCTTTGCGGCAGAAACCGAATGTTTTAAAGACGGGGAATCTTTTCTGGAAAAGTTTCTCCTGAATACTTATGATATCATCTTTATCGATATTTATATGTCCACTTTAGACGGGATCCGTGTTGCTCAAAAAATCCGGGAAGCTGACAGCAAAGTTTTTGTAGTTTTCCTGACTTCCAGTGCGGAGCATATGGGGCAGGCCTTTGGCTGCCATGCTTTTGATTATTTGCTGAAGCCTTTGCAAAAGGACAAATTGTTCCGCTGCCTTTCCGACATTTTAAAGCTGATCCCGAACACACAAAAATACCTTACGTTTTCCAACGGAAATATAGAGATCCAGCTTCTGTATTCCAACATTCTGTACCTGCGGGCAAGCAATCACAACACTTTGGTAATGACAGCAGACGGAACGGAATACCGCCCTTATATTTATTACAAAAAGCTGGCAGAAACCCTCTCGGGCGACGAGCGTTTTCTCCAAGTCAGCAGAGGCATTCTATGCAATATGGATCACATTACCGGCTTTTCCAAAAACAGCTGCTTTATGACCGACGACGTCTCTGTACCCATCACCATTCGCAACGCCAGGCAGCTGGAACAGGCCTGGCGCAATTATGAATTCATGCAGATTCACCGGTTGACCGACAAAAAGGAGTCCTGATATGAATATCTCCCTTTACTCTTATCTGGCAGAGCTTTTCCAATTTCTGGTATGTATTCCTGCCGCCATCCTCTGTTTTATCCCGCTTCGCAACCAGCTGGTATTTTCCCTCAGGAAAACGGCGCTGATCGTTTTTTCCTCCCTGGCAGCTCTGATCCCTGTGATGGCTGCTGTCTGCGCCTTTACGCCCTTAAGCGCCAATCAGATCCTGTTACCGGCAATGTTTCTCTTTTTTCTGATCTTTCACCGCATGCAGCATGCGCCCTTAAGCGCCAGCCTTTCCAGTTTTCTGCTGGTCGTTTCCTTGATGTCTTTTCCGGCCACTCTGTCCATGGCGTTCGACATTTGCCTTCATCCTACTCTGTTTAACGATATCACGTATATTTCCACCACCCTTTTTCAGCTGCTGGCAAGCCTTGCCATTGCCTTTGGTATCTGCCCGCTGCTCTGGAAATGCGGCGCCTATCTGATCGACAATCTGCCCTGGTCTGCTGACTGGTACAAAACACTCCTCGTTCCTGCTATTTTTATCTTTATCAACTTTATTCTGGAATACTTTGCTTATCCCTACCTGCTGCTGCAAAATCTATTCTACCTTTACATCATTTATCTGGGGGCTCAGTTTCTGCTCCTGATCATTGTTTATACCATTTTCTACTTTATCGCAAAATCCATGATTCAGGGCGCCAACCGTGAAGAACAAATACGTCTTTTGGAAATGCAGCTGCGCCAATATAAATCTCAGCAAAATTACATCCGCCACTCTTCCCGCCTGCGCCACGACTTCCGCCAGTCTGTCATCACCTTGTCACAGCTCGCCCAAAGCGATGATATTCCGGCTCTGAAATCTTACATCGGAGAGCTTTCTGCCGCAAATCCCATCAATGAAGTGTTCCCTTATTGTACGAACACTTCTGTAAACGCGCTCTTGAATTACTATGCTTCCAGCATGGATCAAAATCAGATCCGGCGGAACTGGAAGATCTCACTGCCAAATAAAATATCCGTCGCAGACATGGATCTGTGCGGACTTCTCGGCAATATCCTGGAAAACGTCTGCCGTGGCTGCCTCACGGAACCTTCCGACAAACGTTTCCACAATCTTTCTATTATTCTTTTACACAAAAAGGATCTTTATATCGCTTCCACCAACAATTTTGACGGGATCGTCCACAAAAAGGATCATACTTTTTTGACTTCCAAAAAAGACGGACAAGGCATCGGTCTTGCTTCCATCGCCTACACAGCTGAAATCTACCATGGAATGTCTCATTTTTCCGCAAACGGACACGAATTCATCATCGATGTTTTATTGGATATCCAATCGCCCAAAAAGGAATAGCCTTACTCCTGTTCCACCTGTCGGATCAGCTCCAGGTTTTGTCTTTCATAATCATTCAGCATTTTATCGCTGAACTCTTTGGAAACATCCTCATGATACCAGGATTTTTCCCCGAAATATTGCTGAAGCGTTGCATTTTCAAAAACACATCCGTAACGCGCAAAAATTTCGTTCTCTCCGAACACCAGCTTGTCTTTCGGGACCTCCCGGATTTCTTCTGCCGTCAGATACCTTTTATCGCTGTCCGGGAACACATAATCGGTCTCTTTTTTCTCTTCCTTTTGTTTTTTGTAAGACTTCACATCTTCATCCGTCATGGCATAAAACGCGATCTCCGAAGCCTTTCCGTCGGTAATTCGGCACTCTACTCTGCGCTTTTGTTTCAGATCATAGTATTTCAAAAGATGGTTTGCTTCATCTTGCTCCGCGTACTGCATCTCATATTTGGTTCGTACCATCTCTTCGTCCATTCCGATCCGCACTTGCTGAAACGCCGGCATTTTATCTTTTGGTCCGTCCAATAAGATGGATTCCACCTTTTCTCCCTGAAAAACTACGCGGATATGTCCGTCCACTCCCGTAAACACACCGGTGCCCTGTTCTTCGATCAGCCCGAACTTTTTCGCATCAGATTTTTTTCCTTCGATCAGATCTTCAAACTCTTCCGCATAAAAACTTTCCCGCACCGCTGCGCTATCCGCCTGATCGTTTCTGTTTCCGCCTTTCGTCGTAAAGCAAGCTATTGCCGCTGCCCAGACGCTCACTGCCGCGATCACCATCCAGAACCAGCCGTTTCGATAGAATCGTTTTTTGATCTCCGTTCCGTCCTTAAAAAGTTTAGGCAGGCTGTCGCCGACCTCTTCCGACAAAGACCAGCTGCCTTCTTCTGAAAAGGTTTCGTTCGGCTCGTAATGTACGGAATGCTCCTCCTGCTCATCTCCGTCCCAAACGTCCCATTCTCCCTGAAAATCTACGTTTCTGGTTTCGGAACACTCTGCGTCTTCATCTTCTTCGCTCTCTTCGTCCTCGTTTTCTTCTGCCATTCCGTCTTCCTCTGCGTCTTCATCCATGTCTGAAAACGTATATTCATCCGGATCTTCTTCTGTATCCTTGATCATCACTTTCAACTTAGGCACCAATACTTCCTTTCCGCAATACGGACATACTTTCCATTCCTTTTTCAACTCTTTTCCGCATTTTCTGCAATGCATCTCTCCGCCTCCCTGCATCCTCTGTTTTTATCTCTCGCAGACCGTTTCTGTCCGCTCATCCGGTCACTCTTCCTTCTTTATCTCTGCATTATAACATAAATTATCGGAATATTTACCGAAAAATCTCGGAATATCTGCCAAAATTTTTGATGGCAGTATCTGTCATTTTCCGCTATAATAGAAAATACGTGAATAACGGCAAAATCATTACAGTTTAAGCAGAAGCAGCACCACTTATGCCGCTTCGGAATGGAGGAAAAATGGATATTGTTTGTTTAGATTTGGAAGGCGTATTGGTACCGGAGATCTGGATCGCTTTTGCGGAAGCGACGAACATTCCGGAATTGCGGATCACCACCAGAGAAGAACCTGATTATGACAAGCTGATGAAATACCGCATCAACATTTTAAAAGAACACGGCCTTGGCCTGAAAGAAATCCAGGAAACCATCGCCAAGATCGACCCTATGCCGGGTGCAAAAGCATTTCTGGATCAGTTAAAAGAGCTTACCCAGGTGATCATCATCAGCGACACCTTTTCACAGTTTGCAGGCCCTCTGATGAAAAAGCTCGGTTATCCGACCATCTTCTGTAACTCTCTTGTGGTTGCGGAAAACGGGGAGATCACAGACTTTACCATGCGCTGCGAAAACTCAAAATATACGACTGTAAAAGCATTGCAGTCCATCGGTTACGAAACTATCGCCAGCGGAGACAGCCACAACGATCTGGGCATGATCCAGGCCAGCAAAGCAGGTTTTCTGTTCCGCAGCACAGACGCTATCAAGGCAGAGTATCCGGATATTCCGGCTTACGAGACCTACGACGAGCTGCTTGGCGCCATCAAAAAAGCCCTTGCCTAAATACGCCATTGGATTTTTGGCATATACGCAGATAAAAACAACACGGTACTTCCTGTTTTTTCAGAGAGTACCGTATTTTCTTTTAGAACAGAAACCGCAGATTTTTTCCGAATTTTCGGATCAGCTCGATCTGTCTTTGTTTCTTTTCACTGATTTTTCTCGGTTCCACATGGTTAGGATTTTCATAGGTTCCGTCCGGATTGGCTTTTCTCGCTTTTGTCTCGTAAGCATCCATGGCATCTCCCAACATTCCTGCCACTTCTTTACTGTCGATCACCAACATCAGCTCCGTATCCAGATAAACACTCCGCATATCCAGGTTAAAGGAACCCACCACCGCAATGTGATCGTCGATCAAAACACTTTTCCCGTGATAGGAGGTGCCGCCCTCATACTCCCACACGTCTACACCCGTGGCCAGGATCTTGTCTTTGTTTTCCAGATAATCTGCACCGCCGAAAGGATTTCCGTTGTTTCCCACAGAATTCGTCATAATGGACACCTGGTCTACCTGATCTGCAATCTCTGCCAGACTGTCATACATATAATCGTTGCAAATGATATAAGGCGTATGGATTTTCACCGAATGTTCCGCACTCTTCATCAAGGACGTCAGCTGATACCAAAGCTCCGGCTTCTTAGACGCATAACCGGTGGGATTATGCAGAAGCGCGATCCGATCTACTTTCGATGTTCGCACCCGGTAATCCGTATCCTGCAGCGCTTCTTTTTCTTCTGCGCAGTAAGCTGCATAATTTTTTTCTATGTCTTCCCGCGCCCGCTTCACGCTGGATTGATCCGCCAGACAGGTCTGATCGTGGTACAGCTTACACTCTTTCTGTTCCCAGATCCCGCTAAAATAAGCTTTCAGATCTTGGATCGAACTGTTCGCATCCGGCTGCTCGCAATATACCAGCACATCCCGGTCGAAGTTTTTGTGGGTCGGAAAATCTCCTAAAAAATAGTCATAAGAATTTCGCCCGCCCAAAATATACAGAGAATCGTCTGCAATCAGATACTTGTCGTGCATTCTTCCCATCAATTTCCAGGGAAGCAAGGGATTTGCCTTATTGTAAACCTTGATCTGTACTTGCGGATGAGAGGACAACGCATAAAAATAGGGATTCCATTCCATAGCAGTCCAGCTTTCGAATCCATCCACCAAAATTTTCACGTCCACGCCCTGGTCTGCTGCTTCCAGCAACGCACCGATCAGTACTTTCCCGCTGTTGTCTGCGTGAAAAGCAAAGGTAGAGAGGATCAGCTCCTGCTTTGCATGCTGTATCATACAGACCCGCTCTTCCAGTGCTTTCTCGTTGTCTTCGATCACGGCAGCCCTCTCCTCTGCCGTCCTGTCGCCCCAGATGTTTTGCCCGTCCAGCTCTTGTTTTTCTTCTTCCGTCAATGTAGGCTGTACCCTGTAAGCCAACAGACTGCCACCAGCTATGTAAGCAAACAGCAGCACAATCCCCAGCAAAACCAGGAGTATACCTTTAAGCGCCTTCATGTTCTCTTCTCCTCCGTAACTCTGCCGCCACTTTTCCGTAACGGATGAGATACCCCACCAGCGACAGCAGCATCAAAGCGATGCATACACTGATCAGGATCCCCGCAGCAAAATAAGAAATGCCTGTATACAAAAGCAAAATAGCCATCAAGACAAAAAATGCCGCCGTGGACACCTTTCCGTACCACTTTGCTCCGGTGTTCTCCATTCCTTTTTTCAGGAGATACCAGCCGGAAACCGCCAGATAAATATCCTTTATAAACAACAATGCCACCAGCCAGACCATCAGCGGAAAACGATTCGTCAGACTGATGGAGACTGCATACTGTGTCAGCTTGTCCGCCGCCGGATCCAGCACTTTTCCCAGATTGGTCACCATATGAAATCTCCTGGCGATCTTTCCGTCCAGCATATCCGTCAGGCCGGAAACCGCCACCACCGCTGCCGCTGCCATATACCCCGTGTTCCCTTCAGCATGATAATACACATACAGGTATACCGGAATCAGCAAAATACGAAAATAGCCCATGATATTGGGTATGCTCCATATTTCTTTTTTGTCCAGTGTCATCGTCCCTTTTTCTCCTTTATATCTGTATTCTGCGCTCTATTATAGCAGGTCTTATCCTGCAAGTAAAACGCTCACTTACAAATTTTCTTCTCTGACACTGTAAAGTTTGGTAAACCTTTTTCTTTTCAACTGTTTGCCCCATCCGGCAGCGCTTCCGCTTTCTCTTCCTGAAATCTTGTTCCGCAAAAGCCTTTTGTCTCCGGCAGAATAAATAAAACAGCCATGCATTACGGAAATTTCTCCCGTTTCCCGATGCATGACCGCTTCTTTTGACACCTGTTCCTGTTACAGATATTCTTATTTTTCTTTTTTCACATTGTGAATGGCGTCTTCCACCAACAGCAACCCCAATTCCATTCCGATTTCCATATAAACGTGGTTTGCTTCTTCTACCAATTCATTCGCTGCATCTATGATTTCTCTCTGCCGCTCTCCGGTACACTGCTCTACCACCTTTTCAAATGCTGCAAAAGCATCTTTCATCCGGGTATCATAATCTCGACTTTCCTTTTCCGGACCTTGTCCATACAAAAAATAGTCTGCCAATCCTTGGATTGACGCCTTGTCAAACATCCTCTTTACATATTCCATCCAGCTGTGATCTCCTTTCGGCTTTTTCCGGCTATTTATATCCTCTGCATTATGCTCAGACTATATTTGTATTATACTCGGATTTCAAATAAAAAAGCAACGAAATGTTGCATATTTTTACACTCCGTTGCGTTCTTTTTCCAGAACAGTTTCTTTTTTTCGCTCACTGACCGCATGCTTATGAATCACCAACGCAGAAATCGACCATACCGAAAGGGCGATCTTCCATTTTTTCACCCATATAAAAACACCCGCCGACGCCGCCAAAAACGCTGCCACGGTCCTCCGGCTGTGTGGCTGAATCCGCATCAGCGAAAATAAAATATAAAAAAATGCCAGGATCAATACAGGCCGAAGCTCCGGAAACAGTCCTAACAGCACTCCGAAACTCACCGCGATACATTTCCCGCCCTGAAAATGTCGGTACAGGGGATAGGCATGTCCCAGCACCGGTGCCAGCATCACCGGCAGCAGCCAAAGCCCCGGCTGCGGCACTGCCCGCACAAAAAGTGCCACCGGCAAAATGCCTTTTCCCATATCTCCTAAAAGTGCCAGACTCCCGCACCAAAAGCCGCCTTTTATAAAGGCATTGGCCGTCCCCGGATTTCCATCCTTACTTGACGCTTCCAAATCTAGGTTTCGGAACAGCTGCACAAAGAAAGGTGCAAACAGAATACTTCCCAAAAGATATCCTGCCACTGTACACAGCATTCCTGCCTTCCAAACGTAATCCATTTTATTTCCCCGTCTTTTCTTTCAGAAAACGACAAATCTGATATGCCGCATCCTTTGGTATATGTTTTCTCTGTTTTTCCTGCATCTGCTCTCTTTGCTTCGGATGCTCCATCAGCCGGACGCCTGCTGCCGCCTGGGAAAGACTTTCCAGACCTGTTACACTCATTCCTAGCTTGCCGAAATATTTCCGGTTTACCGTCTCACAGCCCGGGATCGGTGAGGTATGCACCATCGGGAGCTCCGCCGCAGCCGCTTCCGTGGAAGTCAGCCCGCCCGGTTTTGTAAAGATCACATCCACCGCCTGCAGATAATCCGGCATATGGTCCGTCCGCCCCAATATGGAAATATGTTCCTTTTCCTTATAACGATGCCCCAATTCTTTCTGGTTCCTGCGATTGGAACCGCAGATCACGATCACCTCATCTTCCTCCCGCTTCATCCGCATCAAGAATTTTACAAATTTTTTCATCTGGCCGGCGCCCATGCTGCCGCCCACCACCAGATAGACCGAAGCATCCTGCCGGATCCCCAGCTCTTTTCTGGCTTCTTCTTTGGATTTCGGGTGGGAAAAGGCCGGATCCACCGGAATCCCAAAAGGCAGAAGCTGTTCCGCTCTGATAAAGCCTCTGGTAAAGGATTTTCGATGTCTTTCCGACGGAATCACATAATAATCACACTCTGTCTCGCCCCAGAAAGGAATACAGGTATAATCCGTCGCCACGGCCACCGTCAAAGGCAGCGGCATCTTTTTTCGTTTCATGTAGGTGATGGTCTCCGCCGGAAACAAATGGGGCATCACGATCGCATCAAACTGATTTTCCTGCAGATACCGTTCCAGATACGGCGCCATGAAATGATTGGCAAAATAAATCGGTGATTTTCGCATCAGGCGGCTGACGATGGCTCCCAGCCGATAAAGCAGGCCGAACACGTGAGGCACCCGTTTTACCAGCTCCACATAGCTTCCGCCCACCCGGTCGGACACCTTATGCCCCGCCAATGTCAGATAATCAAAAAGAAACGCTTCCTCGCCCATTTCCTGAAGTTCCTTTGCTATGGCTCTTCCGGCCGCGTCATGCCCTCCTCCTGTTTTGCAGGATAAAATCAGTACTCTCATCGCAATTCCCCTATCTGCCTTATTTCTGTCAAGATTTTCACGTTTTATCCAAGCCATACTATGCCAGCATTTTTTCTTTCTGTCAACCGCCGAAAAAAATAATTTTTTTCTGTTTCGTAACATTTATTACATATTTTTCTCCAAGTTTCGTATATGATAATCTCAACAACAAAAGTTCACAAGAGCAAAGATAAATTAAGGAGGAATTTTCCATGAGTAAATTTTATAAAGAAAACAACAGCAAAAACATTTATCAGTCATTCGTAGTATTGTCCGATGCCGCTTCCGAGCCGGTATTGGCTGAATTAAAAGCAAACACCACGGACGCCGCACAGGAAAAACATGTCCCTGTAGTTTCCGTTGACGGAAACCACGTACACGTAGCAGTCGGTTCCGTAGCTCACCCAATGGCAGAAGAGCATTACATCACGGCAATCTATATCGAGACGAAGCTGGGCGGACAGGTCCGCAGACTGCAGCCGGGCGAAGCTCCGGAAGCAGATTTCCTTCTCCCGGAAGGAGACACTTTCGTCGCAGCATACGAGTATTGCAATCTTCACGGTCTTTGGAAAGCAGAAGCTTAAACCTACTTTCCCAAATTCCTTGTCAAAAAGAAAGATCTGACATCTGATCTTTCATCGATAAAACAATGCGCTTGCCCTGCCAAATATCACAGCAGCGGCAAGCGTTATTCTTTTATCACAAAATTTCCTGCAGCCGCTCCGCATCCAAAATCCGGATCCGGTTGCGGGAAGGCAGTTCCAAAATTCCCTCGTCCTGCATCTGCAACAGCATTCTGGACAGGGACGGCCTCGTCGTATTCAGATAAGCAGCCAGCTCCTCCCGATTCATATCCAGTTTGATCCCTGTGCCACCTCGGCTTGCCTCCAAAAGATACGCTGCCACTCTCTGACGCAGATTTCCGATGGTAAGCAGCTCGATCTGCCGGTTGTTCTTGTCCGCTTTTTTTGCAAAAACTTCCAACATATTGAAAACAACTTTCCCGTGATGTACACAATTTCGTTCACACCGCCCGCAGAAAAAGTCCTGGGCTACCGCTAAAACCTTTGCCCTCTTCCCCGCTTTTGCATAACAGTTGTATTCCAAATGATGCAAAAACATCTCTATTTCCCCGAAACCGTCCCCCTCTTTCAAAAGTTCGATCCGGGCCAGTTTCCCGAAGGGATTGACACTCCCCACCTCTACTTCGCCTTCCAACACAAAATAGAGTCTTTTCGGCGTATCTTCCTGATGAAATATGTAAGCATTTTTTTGAAATTCCAGAATCACCGACTGCGTGCAGTGAAGACTTTTTTCCAGCTCCTCTTCCGACAGCCCGTGAAAGATCAGAAGTTTCCGTACATCCATGTCCTTTTTCCGCCTTTCATCATGCCACGTGTATCAGCTGTACATCGTGACCTGCCTCCTTTAAAATCCGGATCAGATCCTCCGTTTTCAGCCAGACTGTCGCCGTATTGTCATTGGGATGTACTCCGATCAAGCCTTTTCCCTCCAAAAATTCTTCGTCCAGAAAAAACGCCACCTGACCAGCCTCTGCCTGGAGCAGCCCCATGGGCGTCACAGCGCCGGGAATGAGATCCAGTTTTTCTTTCAGCTCCTCATCCGATGCAAAGGACAACGGCCGCGTCCCCTGTTCTTTGCGGAATTCTTTCAGGTTGACCCGTTTTTCTCCTTTCACCGTGATCAGATAATATTTGTTATGCTTGTCATCCCGGACAAACAGATTCTTTGCGTCCGCTTCCGGATAAGGAAGCTCCACCTTCCCCAATTCTTCCATATTAAAAACGGCTTCGTGTTCCGTCACTTCAAACCAAACACCTTTCTCTTCCAAAAATGCATACACTTCCTGCTTCTTCATATGTCCTTCTCCTTCTCTGCTATCTATGTTATCTCTGTTATTTGTATTTCTCAGAAACCGGTCTTGCTCACATCCAGTACTTCAATTCCGCTTTTCGTTTTTTATAATCCGGACAAAAGCGTTCCACTTCCTGCCAAAATTTGGGGGAATGGTTCATCTGTCTGCGGTGCGCCATCTCGTGGATGACCACATAATCCAACAACATCTCCGGCATATAATACAGCCGGTAATTAAAATTCACATTTCCCCGGGCGCTGCAGCTTCCCCAGCGTGTCTTTTGATTACGAATCGTGATCCTGCCCACCGTCACACCCATCTGCCGGCTGAAGTTCCCGACCCGCTCTGTTATCTTTTCCTTTATTTTTTTCTTTTCTCCCGCGGAAAGACTCTCCCAGGAGGGAATCTCCGGTCTTCCGTTTCTTGTCTCTTCTGCTTTCACCTGCTCCCGCCGCCGGAACTGCTCTTGTTTTCTCAGGATCCACCCTCGGTGCTTTTCCAGAAAAACTGCCACATCCCGCCGGGAAGCCACATAAGGGATCCTTACCTTTACACTGCCGTCCGCCTTTACTTCCAGCCCCAGACTTTTCCGTCCGGAACGGATCACTTCGATACAGAATTTCCCTTTCTCCGTCTGCAAATAAAATGTTTCCATAATCGTTCCTCGCTACAGCTATTATGTCTCTAGTTTTTGATTTTGTAAAGAAAAGGGCGACATTTTCCTGCGCTTATTCTGTTGTTATTGACCTTAGCATTTTTCTGTTTTACCTTTCAGGCGCCGAACATCGGATTGTTTCGGGAGCCTTGAAAATAAAACCGTAATTTTCAATATTAAACAAATAGGAAAGCCGCATTGCTTTCACACAACACGGCTTTCCGTTAAACATCATTTTCTATTTTTCTCTGCTCTTTCTTTTCTGCTGCTTAAAGCAATTCCTACTTAGAGCAATTCGGGCACTTTCCGTTCTCATCAAGACGGGATCCGCATTCTGCACAGAAACGCGGTTTTTCTTCCTGTGGCCGTACCGGCGCCTGCGGTTTCGGCCGTGCAGGTCCTTCCGTTTTCGGCTGCTGTTCCGGCTGCTGCGTTCTTGCCTGTGCCTGCGCCTGTCTTGCTTCTCTGTGCTGTTT
>CAKRWZ010000054.1 GCA_934418295.1 uncultured Mediterraneibacter sp. | reverse complement strand
ACCTGTAAATATGCTTCCATCTCTGTCTCCTGATTTTTCTCAGATCACCGGAAATGCCAAAAGATTTCCAGCGATACAAATGAAAATTAAGATAAGGGCGAAACGCTCCGCCCTTTTCCTTTACTGTGTAATATCTACCACTACTTTTTTATTTTCTTTTGCTGCTGCAGCTTTCACGACTGCACGGATGGATTTCGCGATCCTTCCCTGCTTGCCGATCACTTTGCCCATGTCATCGTCTGCGACCTGCAGTTCCAGAATCGTAGTGGTTCCGTCCTGTCTCTCTGTGACCGATACCTGATCCGGCTCGTCCACCAGAGCTTTTGCGATCACTTCCACTAATTCTTTCATGCGTTATACCTCCGCATTCAGCCTATTTCTCAATTCCTGCCATTTTGAAGATCTTTCCGACTACTTCTGTAGGCTGTGCACCGTTGTTCAGCCATTTTTTAGCTGCTTCTGCGTCTACATTGAATTCGCTCGGATCTTTTGTCGGATCGTATGTTCCGATTTCCTCAATAAATCTTCCGTCTCTTGGGGATCTTCCGTCAGCTACTACAATTCTATAATAAGGAGCTTTCTTCTGTCCCATTCTTCTTAATCTGATTTTTACTGCCATTTCATTCACCTCATACTCTTTCTTTTATATTGTGTATCTTTTGCCTTTCGGGCTGTGTTTATGTTAAAAAGGGAATTTCATTCTTCCCCTCTTACCACCCATCATGCCAGGAAGTTTTTTCATCATCTTCTTGGCTTCGTTAAACTGTTTGACCATGCGGTTCACTTCCGCGATGTCCACTCCCGCTCCTTTTGCGATGCGGTGTTTTCTCTGTGGATTGAGAAGATCCGGATTTCTCCGCTCTTCCGGCGTCATGGAATAGATCATAGCTTCCATCCGCGCCATTTTCTTTTCACTTTCTTCTGTATCGATATTTGGCATTTTTTTGGAACCGCCCATACCGCCCAATCCCGGAAGCATACTCATGATGCTGGAAAGGCCTCCCATTCCCCGCATCTGTTTCATGCTTTCCAGATAATCTTCGTAATCAAACTGATTTTTCTTGAACTTTTCCGTCATCTTCCGGGCTTTTTCTTCGTCGATCTCCTGTCCCGCCTTTTCGATCAGCGTCAGGACATCTCCCATGCCCAAAATCCTGGAAGCCATGCGGTCCGGATAGAAAGGCTCCAGATCCGACAGCTTTTCACCCATACCTGCGTAAAGGATTGGGCATCCTGTCACTGCTTTTACGGAAAGTGCCGCACCGCCTCGGGTATCACCGTCCAGCTTCGTGATGATCACACCGTCTATGCCGATCTTTTCCTGAAAGCTTCCGGCCACATTGACCGCATCCTGTCCGGTCATGGCATCTGCCACGAGAATGGTTTGATGCACCGTCACCGTTTCTTTGATCTCCTGCAGCTCCTCCATCATCTCTTCATCGATGTGGAGACGTCCTGCCGTATCCAGGATCACGATATGGTTTCCGTTTTTCGCCGCATACTCCAAAGCCGCTTTTGCGATGTCTGCCGGTTTGTGGCTGCTGCCCATGGAAAATACTTCCACGCCTTGCTTTTCCCCGTTGATCTGCAGCTGTTTGATCGCCGCCGGACGGTAAATGTCACAGGCTACCAGAAGCGGTTTCTTGCCTTTTAGCTTAAACTTTCCGGCCAGCTTTGCCGTCGTCGTCGTTTTACCGGCGCCCTGCAGACCCACCATCATAATGACGGTCGTCGCACTTCCCGGCTGAAGCTGTATCTCTGTGGGCTCAGGCCCCATGAGATTGACCAGCTCTTCGTTTACGATCTTGATCACCATCTGCCCCGGATTCAGTCCGTTCATCACGTCCTGTCCCACAGCTCTTTCCTGCACATCTTTGACGAATTTCTTTACGACACGGAAGTTTACATCTGCTTCCAGAAGTGCCATTTTTACTTCTTTCAGGGCAGTCTTTACATCTGCCTCCGTAAGTCTTCCTTTGCTTCTGAGACTCCGGAATACATTTTGAAGTTTTTCACTCAGACTGTCAAAAGCCATTTTATAACTCCTCAACAATTTCTTCGGTAATCTTCTGAATTTCCCGAATCATAGAATCTTTTTCTTTGTCATGGACTGTTTCCAGTATTTCATCGATCCGTTCTATCTTTTTGCGGATCGACAGAAATTTTTCCACCAGATGCAGCTTCTTTTCATAGCCCTCCAGCAATCTTCCGCACCGCTTGACCAGATCGTGCACGGCCTGTCTGCTGATCCCTGCCGCATCTGCGATCTCCCCTAATGAGAGATCATCTAAAATGAACTGTTCATATACTTCTTTCTGGTGGTCTGTCAGTAATTCCCCATAAAAATCATACAATAAAGTCTGTTCCAACAATTCATCCATACTTATCACCTGTGCTATCATATAACAAAAGCACAGCAGGTGTCAAGTATTTTTTCTTGACACCTGACGCATTCGCCATCCGCTTTCAACTCCACGCTGCTTCCAACAGCCGTTTTACATTCAACATTCCGCAGACGTCTCCGCTTTGTCCGACGTCACTGCTCTGTATCATCCGAAGCTTTGCCTCCACGTTCGTCATGTCTCTCCAACGAGACAGCAAAAGCACCGCTGCCCCCGCCACCACCGGCGTCGCCATAGAGGTTCCGCTTTTTCGCATATAGGCCGGCGCATTTCCCTGTCCGTACCAGGCGTTACAGGAAATCACCCGCGTACCCGGGGCGGTCACATCCGGCTTGATGACGCATTCCTTCGTCGGTCCCCGCCCGGAATAAGCCCCTTTTGCCAGTCCATTCTCTGCGGCTCCCACCGTGATCACTTTTCTGCTGGTACCGGGGACCGCGATCGTACCGGCATCCGGCCCCGCGTTTCCCGCTGACACCACCACCGTCAGCCCCGCATCCCACAATTCTTCCACCGCTTCCATCAACGCCCTCTCCCGTTTTTCATTCTCCCCCTCCGGCATCCCTACCGACAGATTCACCACCCGTATCCGGTAATCGTGATGATTTTGCAGGATCCAGTCAATCCCCATCAAAAAATGCTCGATCGACCCGTTTCCTTGTCCGTCCAGCACTTTCAACATACAGATCTTACATTTGGGTGCGATCCCGGCATATTTTCCGCCGGATAGTTTCCCGTTTCCGGCCAGGATCCCTGCCACATGCGTCCCGTGGGCACAATCGTCATAGGCTCCGACCCGCCCATTTATAAAATCCCGGAAAAAGACCACACGCCCTGCCAGATCCGGGTGCGCGCTGATCCCCGTATCCAAAATAGCTGCCGTGATCCCCTGTCCTTTACACCATTTGCTTTTGCTGCCCTTTTCCCTTGTCTCCCTGCAATCGTAATGGATTCTTTTTCTGACCTCGTTCATATACATCCGCCTTTCCAAAATCAGAAGCTCCTTCCGTTTTTCAGGCGAAACCCGGAATCCTTCCTCACAAACAATATTTCCTATAATCTAAAATATTCTGCCGTCTCCGAAAAAGGAACTTTCCGTTCTTTAAAAACCCTTTGTATCATTGATTTCCGAAAAGATTTATCGTATATTTATATTGGCCACAAAGTCACGGGGAGGTTATTGTGGGACAATGAATTATTATGAAATTTTAGGGGTTACAAAAGAAGCGACAATGGTTGACATCACGGAAGCCAAAAATAAGCTTGCGAAAAAATACCATCCTGATGTCCATATGAAGGATGGAGTCGATACAACAGAAAAAATGCAGCAGATCCTGGAGGCTTACACCGTGCTCTCGGACGAAAAATCCCGCACGGATTATGACGCCGAGATCTTCGGGACCGCAAGAGTCATGCAGACCTTCGACTTGCATCAGATGAAGGATGAGACCACCGGGGAGCAGTGCTATCCCACTTTTCTTACTTATTGGAAAAATGCCGGGAAATTACACGAGCTTCTGACCAAAAGCCAGAAGCTTTCCAAAAGCAGGGAAGATCGGCGCACTTTGGAGGAATTGTCCAAAGAAGCCCTGCGGCAGGCAGCTGCCCTGCGCAAGGCAGCCATTCCGGAGCGGTACTGGCACCCGCGTGTCATGAACTGGCTTTTACTTACCTGGAGCAAAAACCGGAATTTCAGCACTTCTTATCTGCTCACTTTATACGACAGTCATCTGCAAAACGACACCGAACGTTTTGACCGTATCAAACAGGAGCGAGCCTGCCGTTCTTATCAGCGGCAGATCAAAAAACTGATCCGCGGCTGACCTCACACATTTTCGTTCCTCGCATATTATGTATTGTAAATCACAAAACAATGTAATATGGAGGCTTATCTATGAGCGATTTGAGTGCTACGAACTGCGGATGCGGATGCGAATCCGGTATGAGTAACTGGGGCGGATGCAACAATTCCTGCCTTTGGATCATTATCCTTCTTTGCTGCTGTGGCGGTCTCGGCGGACGCAGCGGTGACGGATGTGGATGCGGATCCGACAACAGCTGTATGTGGATCATCCTGCTTCTCCTCTTCTGCGGCAACGGAAACTGCGGATGTGGATGCTGATATCACATAGAAGCTGACCGTACTTGAAGGATCCATAATGGTGACTTAAACGCAGGGGGCGTTTCCCACGGGAAATGCTCCCTGTTTTACGCTTCCGATTGCTTCCGATCCTACCTAAGACCTTGACAAGCACTTTTTCAAGTGTTTTTATGCTATTAACCTACTCAGTTTGTATGTATTATGAAAAGGAGTGACAACTATGATGATTTCTACCCGAGGAAGATACGCTCTCCGCGTACTCCTGGATCTGGCAGAACACCTTTCTGACCATTATATCCCGATGAAGGAAATCGCCGAACGCCAGGATCTTTCTCTTAAATATATCGAACGGATCATGCCCGTTTTATCTAAAAACGGATTGGTGGACGGCGTACACGGAAAAGGCGGCGGCTACCGTCTTACCAGAAGTCCGGAAGACTATACCGTCGGTGAGGTCCTCAGGCTTACGGAAGGCGACATGGCTCCGGTTTCCTGCCTGAAAGAAAATGCCGCTCCCTGTGAGCGGGCCAGTGAATGCCGGACTTTACCTCTCTGGAAGGATTTTTACAAACTGGTCAACGATTATTTTGATCACATCACCCTTGCAGATCTTTTGAAAAACGATAACGCTGCAGACTATTATTCCATTTAGCCTGTACCATTCAGACTTTTACCGGCGCAGTCTTTTAACGACTGCGCTGATTTTTATCGCTGTACGGTCCGACGATCCGTTTTTTCTTTTTGCATCTTTCCGACACTGTTTTTTCCCTTTTCTCTTTCCATTTCTCTCTCCCGTTCTTTTTTCAGCAGACAGTCCGGATCCATTTTATAAACCGCATTTCCTTCGATCACAAGCTTTTCTTTCAACAGTTCTCTCCTTTTTGTCCTCTTTTTATTTTATGAAAAAATATGCTCTTTTGTCCATTCCGGAAATCCGTGCATAACTGGTCACAAAAACACATATGCATGATAACAAATCTCTCTGCCCAAAACGTGGCGGAAACACGGGGTTTTTATGAATAACGAAAAAAGCTGCCCTCAAACGCCCTTCGACCGTCTGATCATTCCCAGAGAATTTCAGATCCTGAAATTACTGCTGCCCATCCTACCGCCTTCCTTCCAGGGAACCTTTGGAATCTGTATTAAATTTATGGAGCTGCAATACACGATCCGCTATTTTCAAAATCCGATACATATCCTCCGCTTTCCAGACCGCTCTTCTGACGCCTCTCCTTTTCAGGGACTGACCGAAAAACTCTCTCCCTATCTCGATAAAGAACAAGCTGACTTGCTCCAAAACATTACATCTGCCCTGCAGATGGCCGAATTATTTCAGGCCTCCGGGGATTTTTCTTTCGAGGATCTGTTTTCCGGCGACTTCTTCTCCGGTACCCCGTTTTCCGAAGATCTGTTTTCCGGGAAAGGATTTTCAAAAGATCCGTTCTCACAGACGAACCCTCAGGCATATGATAATAGCAAACGACCGCAGGAAAAGGAAAACACTTATGGAGACATGGATGGACCGTCCGGAAATGGAGAAGCTGGATCCGGTGAAACGGGAGCTTCTGATGCGGGCTTACAGGCAGACAGCGGGGAAATCCGGTAAAGAGCTTGCCCCGGTTATGATGGCTCTGATCATCGGAGCCGGCAAACAAGGGATCCGTTTTTCACCGGAAGAGATTTCTTTGATTTTGGAGCTTTTAAAAGACGGAAAAACACCGGAAGAACAGGCCCGGATCGACCAGACTATGAAAATGGCTGCCTCTCTTTTAAAGAAATGAAAAGGTTTGTAATTGAAAATAATTTTGCACTTCTATACACAAAATAGTATAATTAAGAAAAGCTACCAGAAAACAATACATTTGACTTTTATAAGGATTTGATCTACAGATGCAAAATATAAAATTAACCATAGAATACGACGGAAGCCGGTACGAAGGATGGCAGCAGCCCGGAAGGCCTGCTTCTTTCCATACCATTTCCGGAAAGATCTCTGACGTGCTGTACAAGATGACCCAGGAAACCCTTTCTTTCAACTGCGGTCTCCGCACGGAAGCAGGCGTACATGCTTACCGCCAGACCCTCAATTTCAAAACAGAATCTTCCTTTTCACCGGAAGATTTTAAAACGTATCTGAACCGCTATCTTCCCATGGATATCGTCATCACGGCAGCCGAATCTGTTCCCGGCGATTTCCACGCTTCTTTAAGAGCAAAGGACCGCACCTATCTTTATCAGATCGTTACCGGTGAGGTCCCCAGCATTTTTCAGCGAAAATACTCCTGGTACACTTGCTTTGACCTGGACACAGACGCCATGCGCGCCGGTGCAGATCTTCTTTTGGGGCGCCATGACTTCCGTTGTTTTTCTTCCGGAAGAAGCAAAAAATCTTCGATCCAGACGATTTACCAGATCAACATCCAAAAGACACAGGACTTCGTGACGATCCGGATCCGCTCCACCAATTTTCTGCACAATATGGCACGTCTGATCATCGGAACTTTGATCGACATCGGCATGGGCAAACGAAGCCCCAAAGATATCACTGCCATTTTTTCCGGCAGCCTGCTGCCCTCTGCTCCCTGTGATCCGAAAGGGCTCATTTTAGAAGACGTTTCTTACAACTGATGTTCTGTAACGAAAAAAGGTCCATCGGACCTTTTTTCGTATGCCTGACACCCAAACACTTCTTTACTTCACACTTCTTTATTTCTCCAGATAAGACAGCATATCCCGGAAGCATTCTTCCATCCGGTCATAGCCATGCCTGTAAAAGTTCTGCAATTTTGCATAATTCTTTTCCATTCTGGAAATGGCAGCGATCTTTGGACGTACCACAAAAATCTTTCCCTGCTTTTCCAGCTCCTGCAGGTGATTCAGAGTCTTGTTATACATCTGATTTCGCTTCAAAAGCGTTTTGATCAGTTCCGGATAATCTCCGTACATTTTGTGATAAAGCGCCTGCACGGATCTGGACGGAACCTTTTTCCGGTAAAACACATTCCGCGTCAATACCACAATGATTTTTTCATAGCCTTTTTCCATCGCTCTTTTTACCGGGATCGAATCTGCCAGACCACCGTCCAGATACGGTGTCTCGTCAATCTGTACCATGGGCGATACCAACGGCATGCTTGAAGATGCCCTGCAGATCTCCATTAAACGATCCGGCTCTTTCTCTTCGGTCATGTATTCTGCTTTTCCCGTCAGACAGTTGGTCGTAACCAATTCGCACTCCATATCCGAGGCAAAAAAGGTCTCAAAATCAAAAGGAAAGGTTTCCTTCGGATATTGGTCAAAGATCTTATCCATATTCATAATGCTGCGGTTTTTCACGGCATCTTTCATGCTGTAATAAAAATCATACTCTTTTTCTTTATGTATCATACAATCCCTGGTACGTCCTATTTGTCTGGACACATAATCTACAGCGTTACATGCTCCTGCAGATACACCTACCACATAAGATGTATAAAAATCTTTCTCCATCAGATAATCCAGGACTCCGGATGTAAACACACCTCTTGTCGCCCCGCCTTCCAGTACCATTGCTGTTTTTTTCATAGAAGGACCTCCTTTTATTCTCGTTCTCATTATATACCATTTTCTCTCCCGCGGAAACGAAAGCCTGTCATTTTTATAAAATCTTCAGGATTCCCCGGATGGTCTTGTCAGAATTCTTCCCGCGTGGTAAGATACCTGAGAAATCAGCAGAGTATTACGGAGGTGTTCCATGAAAAAAATTACAAGCTTTACCATTGACCATTTAAAACTCGTTCCCGGTGTATACGTATCCAGGAAAGATCCTGCCGGCGATACGATCGTAACCACGTTTGACCTGCGCATCACACGTCCCAACGAAGAACCGGTCATGAACACGGCAGAGGTCCACACTTTGGAGCATCTCGGCGCAACCTTTCTGCGCAACCACCCTGTTTTCGGCGAAAAAGTACTCTATTTCGGTCCCATGGGATGCCGTACCGGTTTCTACCTGCTTTTGTCCGGAGATTACACCTCCTCTGACATTGTTCCGCTGATCCGCGATCTGTTTGCCTTTATCGCAGATTTCGACGGCGAGGTGCCGGGCGCTTCCCCGAAAGACTGCGGAAATTATCTGGATATGAATCTTCCTATGGCCCGCTATTACGCAAAAAAATACCTGCGGGAAGTTTTAAACGACCCACAGGAATATCAGCTCATCTATCCGGAATAACCTATTTTTTTGAGGCGGCTTTACTTTCCGGCAAAACTTTATATTTAATATAACGCAGCGTTTCCTCTTCGCCTTTTTCGGCCAGCATTTCCAAAAGATGTTCCAGGAGCGCTGCCGTTTTTTTATGCATCATATAACCTGCACCGCCCTTTTTGTAATAGAGCAGCGGTGCATCATCGGTATAGGCATCTCCGGCATAGTTCCTGCTGGCAGCCACACGATCGAGAAACATTTCTGCCACATATTGTACCGGCATTTCCATTCCGACCATACGTCCCCGATCCTCTCCCAGGCCGTAATCGATCCAGTATTCATAATGATGCTTATTTCTTCCTTTATGGTGCAGCCAGGCCAGTGAAACGCCGTTTTCTTCTCTCTCTGCATTGTTGGGGCTTCTCGTCCCCTGATAATATTTACAGCCGGTATGAAACTCTGTCCAAGAATATTTCGACAGGTCGTGCAACAGTCCCTGTTTATACAATCCCACCCGGAAACAATATTTCATGACCAGTATTTTATGATGTGTGATTTTTCGAAAATGTGCCCTTACATTCATTCTGCTCTCCCAATTAAAATCTGTACCGTCCGGGGCTTTAACAAAAGCTTTCTCTGATCTTTCAAAAGTTTCAATGTTCCCAACACACCTTTTTCCGTATCTGCCGCAAGATACCATTTTCTTTTCTTTCCCGGATTTGGCAGCGCGATGTCATGCTCCTCCCAGTGCATATTGTAAGCAGCATAACACACCTCTCCGCCTTCTTCTGTCTCTCCGTACAAAATTCCCAGCAGCCGTCCTGCTATCTTTGTCGGCTCTCTCCACGCCTCTTCCCCGTGATAGGAAACGTCCGGAAGCCCGCTGGCTCTTTTATCCATACCGCTCAACACTTTGTACTGATGTAAGATCTTATGGGTCTTTCGAAAGGCGATCCAAGCCTTTACATAGGCAAACAGATCCTGGTGCTTTTTCAGGTCACCCCAGTCCAGCCAGGCCGTCTCGTTATCCTGGCAGTAGACGTTATTGTTTCCCTCCTGGCTGTTTCCGAATTCATCTCCGGCAAGAAGCACCGGTGTTCCCTGTGCCGAAAAAAGAAAAGCCATTGCATTTCGGATCTGTCGGTTTCTGAGCTCCTGCACCGCCTTCTTTTGGGTCCTGCCTTCCTCACCGCAGTTCCAGCTGTAATTGTACTCCGGTCCGTCGTGATTGTACTCTCCGTTTGCTTCGTTGTGTTTTCCGTCATAAGAAAATACGTCCGTCAGTGTAAAGCCGTTATGTCCGGCCACAAAACAAAATCCGCCTGCCTCCTCAGTCGTATGCTTCATCTGCTGTGCGACTGCCCCGGTCATGCCTTCCTCACCGCGCAGGAATCGACGAATCGTATTTTGAAACGTCTCGTCTTTTTGGTAAAATTTCGTCTTCTTTAAAAGCGGATCTCTGCGCAGGCATTCCAGAGAAACATGCCATGGATTCAGAACAAATCCATCCACATGATACTCTACCACGTAATAATGCAGACACTGCTGTGCCAGCCAAAAATCTGTTTCTTGGGCAAACGGCATCTCCAGAACCACTTCGATCCCGGCTTCATGGCACGCCCGCACCATATCCTTCAGCTCCGTCGGCGCATCCTTCGTCGCCGCATAACGGTTCTGGGGTGCAAAAAACAAGGCATCTCCGTACCCCCAGTAATTCGGCCGGTTTCCCGTGCGCTCTTCAAAAGCGTAAACCGGCATACATTGGATCTGATTGATGCCCAGTTCCAAAAAATAGGGGATTTTTTCTATAATCCCGCGAAAGGTACCCTTTTCTTTCACACCGGAAGACGCATGCTTCGTGTAACCTCTCACATGGAGACTGTACCCCACGACATCCGCATCCAAAATCTCCGGCTGCCGATCTTCCCCCCAGTCATAAGGAAGCGGATAACCATATCGTTTTCCCCTGATTTTTTCCGGATCGCAGACCAGCTTTGCATAAGGATCTTCCGCTTCTTTTCCGTCGATCCGGTAGGCATACTCATATTCCCAGGGACAAGCATGGTCCAGCGCCAAAAAACGCACTTCTCCCACCGCCTCTTCCTCCGGAAGCTCTGCCCGGAAAAAAGGGTCAGCCTCTCCGGCCTTGTACAGCAGCAGTTCACAGGTTTTTCCCGTTGGCACAGCCAATGCATAGTTTGTTGTCTCTCCGATCCGACTGACTCCCAGAGGAGCCGGCAATCCCCGTACCTTTTTCATCTTCTTTCCCCTTTTACTGCCAGCCGTCGGCACCGTACAACGCAATATTTTCCTTGCTGATAAAGTGGACCGTCTCCAAAGTGGTCTGGTCATAATCTTTTCCGTTCAGGATCTTCACCGCCGCTTCCACAGCCTTCAGCCCCACTCGGATCGGCGACTGTGCAGCCGTCCCTGCGATCTGCGTGTTGTTTTTGGCCAATTCCTGCTTCAGCTCCGGTGATCCCTCCACTCCATAGATCAGGATATCGCTTCTTCCGGCCTCCTGAACTGCCTGTAATGCCGCCAGCGCCATCTGGTCGTTTCCGCACATCACCACATCGATCTCCTTATTCTCTGCCAGCACAGCCGCCATTGCTTCCTTCGCCTGTCCGGCATCTCCTTCTATATCTTTCCGTTCTATGATCTCAAACCCTTTATTGGCAATGGCTTTTTCAAAGCCCGTAATCCTTTCATTGATCGCATTGACAGAGGAATTTTCCAACAGCACGACTTTGCCGCCGTCCTCCATCCGATCCACCAGGTCTTTCCCGCAGATGTATCCGGCCTGACGGTTGTCTGAACCCACAAACGCCTGTACCGCTCCCAGATCTTTGACCTGTGTTTCCAGATTAATGATCGGGATCTCTGCATCCCTCAGTGCCTGCAATGCCTGCTCCGTATATTCAGATTCTCTGTCCACCGGACAGAAAAAGACCGCATCCACCCGCTCCTGGATCAGCTCCTCCACCTGTGCCAGCTGCTCTTTTGCGTCTGTGGACTCCACTTTTTTGTAAAGCAGACGATAATTTTTCCGATTCAACTCGATCTCAATAGATTTTTTGACCACTCCACAATAGGGATCATCCGTATCCAAACCTGTCATTCCGAAACGGAGGATTCCTTCTTCTTCCTCCTCTGCCTCCGGAT
>CAKRWZ010000053.1 GCA_934418295.1 uncultured Mediterraneibacter sp. | reverse complement strand
GATCGGAAGTGGCTGCGGAGTACCCGGAGTCATGGCTTCCCGTACCATCGAAAATGACCGTGACCGTAAGATGACGATCATGACTACAACATTTGTCCCTTGCGGAGCGAAACTGCCGATCATCGCATTGATTGCAGGTGCATTGTTTGACGGAGCATCTTGGGTTGCACCAAGTGCATACTTTGTAGGAATTGCAGCAATTATCTGTTCAGGTATCATCCTGAAGAAAACAAAAATGTTCGCCGGAGATCCGGCACCGTTCGTTATGGAGCTGCCGGCATATCACTGGCCGACAGTCGGAAACGTTCTCCGCAGCATGTGGGAGCGCGGATGGTCTTTTATCAAAAAGGCCGGTACGATCATCACACTGTCCACTATCGTTGTATGGTTCCTGCTGAACTTTGGATGGCAGAACGGAAGTTTCGGAATGCTGAGCTTTGACGGATTAGAGGGGGCAGCAATGGAAGCTGCACAGGCAGAGTGTATCCTGGCTAAGATCGGAAGCGGAATCGCATGGATCTTCAAGCCTCTTGGATGGGGCAATTGGAAGATGGCCGTTGCAGCTATCACAGGTCTTGTGGCAAAAGAGAACGTAGTAGGTACATTCGGACAGCTGTTCGGTTTTGCAGAAGTAGCAGAAGATGGTGCTGAGATCTGGGGCAACCTGGCAAACAGCATGACAACCGTAGCAGCGTACTCCTTCCTGGTATTCAACCTGCTGTGCGCACCTTGCTTTGCAGCAATGGGTGCTATCAAACGTGAGATGAACAGCGGAAAATGGTTCTGGTTTGCAATCGGATATCAGACACTGTTGGCATACGTTGTATCTCTGTGCATCTACCAGATCGGAACAGTAGTTACCGGCGGTGCATTCGGAATCGGAACAGTAGCAGCGATCCTTCTGGTGATCGGCTTCCTGTATCTCCTGTTCAGACCTTACAAACAGAGTGATTCCCTGAAGCTGAACGTATCCAGTATCGCGGCACAGAGCAAACACTAAGAATAGTAAAATTCCAATAGGGTTCCCATCAGGGAATCCTGAAAAAAATAAATTGAGGTGATAAAAATGCTTGCAACAATTTTAGTAGGAGCAGCCGTCCTCTTGATAGTAGTATTGGCAGTGAGAAGTATCTATAATGATAAAAAAGCAGGAAAACCAAGCTGCGGAGGAAACTGCGGAGCTTGCGGCGGATGTGCATTGAGTGCAGAAGAGCATGCTCCAAAAGGGCATTCTAAAAAATAGAGATAAATTCAATTTGTAAATCAATATAAAACCTCAACGAAAAAGGCCCTCCGGGTCTTTTTTGTATGGAGACGAGGAGACGATCGTGTCGTCATATATAAAACCCCGGGGAACAGAAATTTGTCTGTTTTCCGGGGTGTTATCGCGTAAATCTGATTTACAAGATTAAAGCTCTTCTCCGTTTTTGTAGCGGGCAACGATGTTCTGGATTCTGGCGATCGGATTCAGAAGCGCGCTGATAGAACCATCGTGATTCAAAGTATCAATGATCAGGGCAATGTATTTGCTCATGTCACAGTTGATGTAATACGGACGGCTCAGAAGTTCCGGAGATTGATAGATCAGGTTGGTCGTCAGGATGCCGTTCAGGATACCGTCTTCGTAAGCTTTGTCAAATTTGGCCATACCGTTTGTAAACAGACCAAAGGTGGTTGCGGCGAAGATGCGTTTTGCTTTTCGTTTTTTCAACTCAGCTGCCACGTCGATGATACTTCCGCCGGAAGAGATCATATCGTCGATGATGATCACGTCTTTGCCTTCTACAGAGCTTCCCAGGAACTCGTGGGCGATGATCGGGTTGGTTCCGCCGACGATACGGGTGTAATCACGGCGTTTGTAGAACATACCCATATCCAGTCCCAGTACGTTTGCCAGGTAGACAGCACGGTTTGTACCGCCTTCATCCGGACTGATTACCATCATGTGGTCTGCGTCGATCTGCAGATCCTTTACGTTTTTCAAAAGTCCCTTTACAAACTGATAGGAAGAAGGAATATTTTCAAAACCGCAGAGAGGAATCGCATTCTGGATACGAGGGTCGTGGGCATCGAAAGTGATGATGTTGGAAACGCCCATCTGTACCAGCTCCTGCAGAGCCAGAGCACAGTCCAGAGACTCACGTCCGTTTCTCTTGTGCTGACGGCTTTCATACAGGAATGGCATGATAACGTTGATTCGGCGTCCGTTTCCTGCAATGGCAGCGATGGCCCTCTTCAGGTTCTGGAAATGATCGTCAGGAGACATATGGTTCTGGTTGCCGCTCAAAGAATACTGGATATTGTAATTGCACACATCGACCATGATATAAAGGTCTTTTCCGCGGACAGATTCTTTGATGATTCCCTTTCCTTCTCCGGAACCAAAACGCGGAACATCAGCATCGATCAGAAAGGTATCTCTGGAGTATCCTGTAAAGGCCACATCCCCCAGATGCTCCTGTACGCCTTCCTTTCTCCATTCCACCAGGTAATCATTTACCTTCTGGCCAAGCGTCTGGCAGCCTACCAGGGGAATAAGACCGAGGGCTCCTACCGGAATGTTCTCTAAACTGCGTTCTGTACGACGTATCATGTTGCTAATCCTCCTACTCATTCATTAGTTTTTTCTTGATTCTGATATCATCACCAATCAGGTTCAGCACTTGGAAATCAGGGCTGGCGATCCTTGAGAAAACGCGCTCGGAATATTGAGATTTCAGCGTTTCCAGGGAAATGTTGGTGGAAATAACGGTTGAGTTTTTGCTGAGAAGCCTTTCATTGATACAGTTGAAGAAGGCAGAGGAAAATACGCTGTTTACGCGTTCCGTGCCCAGATCATCAATGATCAGCAGCTCGCAGTCGTGTATATATTCATAAAGATTTTTGGCATCGAAATCCTCTTTGTCAAAAATCACCCGTTCAAAAACGGAAAAGAAATCCACAGCGGAAAAATAAAGTACGGTGTGTCCGCTGTCCAGAAGTTCTTTGGCGATGCAGTTGGAAAGAAACGTTTTTCCAACTCCCACACTCCCATAAATATAAAGGTTTGGGGAGCGTGTGTCAAAGGCAGAAACAAAATTTTTGCAGATTTGTAAAGCATCCTTGATGACCTGCAGGGAAGAACGTCCTTTGGAGTCTCGGTAGTTGTCGGAATAGTATTTCAAGGAAAAGGTGTCAAAATTCTCTTTCTGCAGTTTTTCCCTCAGATTAGACTGCTGATACAGGGAATCGACGATCAGCTGTTTTAAACAATGGCATTTTTGCCCATCAATATAGCCGGTATCCTTGCAGTCGCTGCATGTATATACCGGCGCCAGATAATCCTCCGGGAAACCGCCTAAGCTCAGAAGCTCCTGCATACGACTCCGTATGGAGGCACATTCTCTGTGCAGAGTATCCAGGGCAGTATCATCTCCGTTTAAAAGAAGTTTGCCCTGCTGTACAGACAATGATGCGATATCTTGTTCTAATTTTTCGTATTCGGGAAGAGAGCGGCGCACTTCTTCGTACCGCTTTCTAGAAATATCTTGTGTCTTTAGTTGACGCTGCTCATAAATCCGCATAATAGCTTGATATTGAGGTATGTTTAATCCCACGATCACTTTGCTCCTTTATGTGGTTAATTGCTTTTTAATAATTGGGCTTCCAGAGATTCCATGTCGTAAGAGCGGGGCTCAAAATTATTGGTGTTTCTGGGAGGCGTCTTGATCGGGCGAACCGGCTGGGATTGCTGGCTGCCTGTCTGGCGGCTGGATTTTTCCTGACGGAAAGCTTGATCCAGCTTTTCAATATCACTGAGATGGTGGATGTTATTATCCAGCCATTTTTTTAAAATTTTATCTGCGTATTCGAATCTTGGCTGATGCGTAACGGCAATCGTGCGGTTGCAGGCTTCTTCGATGATATTGGAAGAAAAACCATATTCATCTGCCCATTTTTTTATGTAAGCGAGCTCTGCAGGCGCAGGTGAACGTCCTTTGATCCCGAATGCATTCAGCACGGTATAACAGTTTTTGTGATAAACGGAAGAAGTCTGACGTGCCTCTTCCACGGTGCTGATTCCTGCCTCGCTCCAGGCAATGGCGACAGCTTTTATATAATGAAGGCTTTTGTGTCCGCTTTCGACGCAGGAAGCCAGAAGATATTCGATAACATCTGCCGAGAGATGAAGCTCCCGGTAAAAATAAGTAATGGATTCAATATCCGGAACAGAAAGGGTTTTCCCGAGATATTGCTCCGCGATCATATAAAGATTTTTCAAATCCTTCTGCTCTTTCTGCAAACGGAAAGAATCCAGAGGAATCGCTTTGGGACGAGCCGGTGTATCTTCAAAGACTTTGTCCGGCTTAACGGAAGGTGTGTCTGCCTTTTGTACCTTTTGAGAAGCCGGTTCTGCTGACATGGCAGATGCTCTCTCAATACAGACACTGGTAATATTTCCCTCTGCGTCTGTGTCCAGCAAAAGAAGGCCTTGTCCCTCCCAGTAGCGGAAAGCACGCAGGACATCGCTTTCGGTGTGATTCAGACAATCTGCGATCTGACTGACGGAAAAAGTCGTGCAGGTATCTGCCATATGGCGCAGGAGAAACAGATATACTTTTACAAATTCACCGTTTGCACCGGCCATAAAATGGTCAATGAAATCGTTGGATACCAGGGTCGCGTTTGTCTTGGATTTACATTTCAGCGTTAATGTCTTCATGGGGAGTGCCGTCCTTTTCTCTCATTCATTCTTTCAATCGTAAAGGTATTATAGCATTTGCCCCCTGGTTTAAAAAGGAGTTTTTTGTAGATAACTTCCTGTGGAAAGTGTGGATAACTTTTATGAAAGCAGGTCTTCTCCAATGTTTACCACGTCTCCGGCACCCATAGTTATCAACAGATCCCCGTTGGCGCAATGTTTTTTGAGGTAATCTTCAATGGCCTCAAAGGACGGAAGATAAACTGCGTTTTTGCCGAGTTTTTGGATGGCTTCTGCCAGATCTGCGGAAGAGATCCCCAGATCATCTGTCTCCCGGGCAGAATAAATGTCGGCAAGTACGATATGGTCTGCATGGGAGAGTGCCTCTGCAAATTCTTTAAAGAATGCCTTGGTGCGTGTGTAGGTATGAGGCTGGAACACGCACCAGAGCTCTTTGTGAGGATAATTGACGGCAGCTTTCAGCGTAGCCATGATCTCGGTAGGATGGTGCGCGTAATCGTCAATGACGGTGACACCCCGGAAAGTGCCTTTGTATTCGAAACGACGGTCTGTTCCGGTAAAAAGCTTCAGACCGTGTCGGATAGTCTGTGGATCAATATCTAAAAGTTCCGCGGTGGCAATGGCAGCCAGCGCGTTGGAAACGTTGTGGATACCCGGGACAGAAAGCTCGATCCGCCCCTTATTTTCTCCGTGTTTTATAAGGTCAAAGGAGACAGCTCCGCGGTCGTCAAAAGAAATGGCGTCGGCGTTGTAATCTGCCTCATGCTGCAGACCGTAGGTAACGATGTTGCAGGAAAGACCTTCGTAGATCTCCGGATAATTCTGAATGTCGGAATTGATGACCAGAGAACCGTCCTCCGGAAGCAATCCGGCAAACTGGTGGAAAGAATGACGGATATCGTTGAGGTCTTTAAAGAAATCCAGATGGTCTTCTTCTATATTTAAAATGATGCCGATACGCGGGAAAAAGTGGAGAAAGCTGTTTGTATATTCACAAGCTTCCGTAATAAATGTCTGAGAGTGACCGACTCTTATGTTGCCTCCGATGGCTTGCAAAATACCGCCTACAGAGATGGTAGGATCCAGATCTGCATTCAGCAGGATATAAGACAACATGGAGGTAGTCGTTGTTTTTCCGTGGGTACCGGAGACTGCGATGGACGTTTTGTAGTTCGTCATCAGCTGCCCCAGAAGCTCAGCCCGGGAAAGCCGCGGAAGCCGGCGGGAAACCGCCTCGATCAGCTCCGGATTGTCCTTGTGGATGGCTGCCGTATATACGACAAGGTCAATGTCATCCGTGATGTTGGAGGCGTTCTGACCGTAAGAGATGATGGCGCCTTTGGCCTCCAGTGATTCGGTCAGAGGAGATTTTTTGGCATCTGATCCGGAAATGGTAAAGCCCTCTTCCAAAAGAATCTCGGCGAGACCGCTCATACTGATGCCGCCGATGCCGATAAAATGTATATGAATTGGTTTTTTAAAATCTATTTTGTACATAAGATAAGTTCCTTCTTTCCTAAATTGCGAAATTGGTTAGAAATACCCTCTATATTATACCTATATATGAGAAAAAATCCAAGAAGTTCTTTTTGTGCAATTTTGCTGAAAACACAAAATTTATATTATTTTTTTTGTAAAAACTATGAAAAAATTTGAAACGTGATATAATATAGAACATCGGCACGGGGAAATCGTATTTTATAAGGTCGAGTACGGACCGGACGAATACATATGATATCGGCAAGGGCAGAAAAGTGCAGAAAACAGCGCGGAAGAAGGGGGAACTGCTGGAAGATACCGGTAGGAATTTTATGGCGTATTTAGAAAGGAGACATAGGATATGCAGATTACAGATGTACGCGTGCGGAAGGTAGCGAAAGAAGGAAAATTAAAAGCAGTAGTTTCTATCACATTTGACGATGAATTCGTGATTCATGACATCAAAGTGATCGAGGGAGAAAAAGGATTGTTCATTGCAATGCCCAGCAAGAAATCGGCAGATGGAGAGTATCGGGATATCGCGCATCCGATCAGCTCAGCAACCAGAGAAAAGATTCAGAGAACGATCTTTGATAAATATGAAGAAGTGCTCCAGGAAGAGCCGGAAGCTCTTTACAGTGAGGCATAAAAAATAAAGCTTAAGACTTGCTGAAGATTTTGTATTACGTTACTACTAAAAAAGGTCCTTTCGGACCTTTTTTTAATATGTGACGAGGAAAGAGATGCCATGCTTGCATGGCGGTATGTTCTTCGTCTTTTATACGTAATCGGTGCCCGGGATAGGTCCCAACGGATTCCATTTGAAGGACATAACGTTCTGTGAATTGGGATGGCGAAAAGTCAGACGGCAGGCATAAAGAGCCAGATGCTTGTGTGTCGGATCGGGTGCGCCATATTTGGCATCACCTGCGATAGGGCAATGGATGGCAGCCATCTGTGCACGGATCTGGTGCTGTCTTCCAGTGTCCAGCTCGATCTCAGTGATACAGCTGGAATCATCGTTTACCTTCAAAACGCGGAAAGTCAGACGGGCAAATTTGGCATCGGGATCGTCGGCGTTGCAGACGTGCATATGATTGGAATGGGGATCTTTGGCAAGGTAGTGCTCAAGAACGCCCTCCCTTGGGATCGGGATGCTGCGAAGTTCAGCCAAATAGAGCTTTCGGAAACCGCCCTCCCTGAGCTGGCGGTTCAATTCACGAGCCGCAGCTTTGGTTTTGGCAAATACCAAAATGCCGGAGGTGGGTTGGTCCAGACGATGGATGACAGCCAGGTATGGTTCGCCGGAAACATCGGACGTTTCCGCAATATGATTCTTCAGGATACTCACCATGTCAGAAGCACCTATGCTCTTGCTTTGAGTGGCGATTCCTGCGGGTTTTATGCATACAATAATATATTTATCTTCATATAAAATTTCAGGATTCATATTCAGCCTCCTTTCTTGACTTTTCCTATAAATCTGATTACACTGATTATCATACAAAGCGGAAATGAGGTCAAGTGGCTTTCACGAAATATTTTATCATGTAAAAGGAAAGAACCCGCGCCGTAAGACGGAAAATGCGGAGTAAAGAGGTGTTAATACTTTGGGAAACTGGAATTGGGAACAGCTGGGAGATAATATATACAGATCGGTTCAGGATGCGGTAGATTCCCATGATTTCAGCAGTCTGAATCAAACAATCCGAAATACGATAGACGATGTCGGCCAGGAGATCCGTGATGCGGGCAGTGCGTTCGGGTACGGACAAGGGAGCAGGCGAGGGGGTAGGCAGGCTTCGCCGTTCGGACAGCCTTATTCGAACCGATACAGTCAGCAGCGCCGTAAGCAGCGAGCATACCAGGAGCAGTGGTATCAAAGAAAGCAGCAGGAAACAGGAGGCCATTCGACAGCAGGAGGAAGGACAGAAAATCTCAATTATGCAGCCACACCGGTCAAGTCAGAGCTCTACGCCGGAACGTCCGGCACACAGGCGGTTTCTATACTGGCAGGAGGTATGGGGGTTGTGCTGGGAGGCGTTTCTCTGATTGGATTGATCGTTTCACTGGTTGGAGGAGTAATGTTCTGGGGCGGTGTCGGAAACAAGATAGTTTCCGCTGTTTTTCTGGTGCTGCTTGGTCTGGGGACAGGTTTGGGGGTGTTCGGCTTTCAAAAAAGCGGAAAAGTCAGACGCTTTCGCAGATATCTGCAGATTTTGGGCAGACGGGAATATTGCGATTTGAAAGAACTGGCAGATAGGACCGGTAAAAATATAGCATATATCAAAAAGGATTTGATCGGAATGATCGCAAGAGGGTGGTTCCGGCAGGGGTGTCTGGACGAAAAGAAAACCTGTCTGATCACCAGCAAAGAGGCTTATGATCAATACCGACAGCTGATGAATCAGCAGAAAGAGCGGGAAGAGGAAGAACGCAGGGAAAAAGAAAAATATTCTCCGGAGCTTCGGGAGATTATCCGCCGGGGTGATGAATATGTGGCGAAGATCCGCACCTGCAATGATGCGATTCCGGGAGAAGAGATTTCGGCAAAGATCTCGAGGATGGAGCTTCTGGTGGATCGGATTTTTGACCGGGTGGAGCAGCATCCGGAATCTGTTTCAGATATCCGGAGATTGATGGATTACTATCTGCCGACGACCATGAAGCTGTTGGAAGCTTATGAAGAGCTGGATACGCAGCCGGTACAAGGAGAGAATATCCTGTCTTCAAAGCGGGAGATTGAAAAAACACTGGATACGCTGAATCAGGCTTTTGAGAGATTGCTGGACGATATGTTCCAGGATACGGCGTGGGATGTGTCTTCCGATATTTCGGTCCTCAATTCCATGCTGGCGCAGGAAGGACTGAAAGAAAAGGATTTTGAGCAGAAGCAATAGTACTGTCGGAATAAATGAAACAAATGCTGGACATACCGTCGAAAAAGCAGCGGTACAGCGGAAGAGGAGAGAAGAATGGAGAAAGAATTTCAGGAATTTGCAGAGGCTCCGGCTTTGACACTGGATCCTTTTGCGGAGGAAAAAGAAGTGCCGGCGGAGGTTGCGCAAGAGCAGCATCCGGAAGAGGATATTTTGACGGAAGAAGAGAAAAAGACGGTGGAGGCATTTGCCCAGAAGATCGATCTGACAGATTCTGCCATGATCCTTCAGTACGGTGCCGGAACCCAGAAGAAAATGGCGGATTTTTCAGAATCTGCATTGGAGAATGTCCGGACAAAGGATCTGGGAGAGGTAGGCGATCTTCTGACAGGCGTAGTGCAGGAGTTGAAGAGCTTTGATGAGGAAGACACGAAAGGTTTCTTCGGTATTTTCAAAAAAGCGTCCAATAAAATCGAGGCGATGAAAGCAAAATACGCAAAAGCAGAGACCAACGTCAATGAGATTTGCAAGGTGCTGGATTCCCATCAAATCCAGCTGATGAAGGATATTGCAATCCTGGATAAAATGTATGCGCTGAATCTGACGTATTACAAAGAGCTTACCATGTATGTATTGGCGGGTAAAAAGAAGCTGCAAGAGGTGCGGGAGCATCAGCTGCCGGAGCTGGAGGCAAAGGCAAAACAGAGTGGATTGGCCGAGGATGCACAGGCGGTCAGAGATCTGGAAGCAATGTGCACCCGTTTCGAGAAAAAGCTGTATGACCTGGAGCTGACAAAGACTATCTCCATGCAGACTGCACCGCAGATTCGCATGATCCAGAGCAATGACACGATGATGGCGGAAAAGATCCGGTCTACGCTGGTCAACACGATCCCGCTCTGGAAAAGTCAGATGGTACTGGCGCTGGGTGTGGAGCATTCCAACCAGGCAGCGGCTGCTCAGCGGGAAGTGACAGACGTGACGAATGAGCTTCTGAAGAAAAATGCGGAGAAGCTGAAGACGGCTACGCTCGAGACAGCAAAAGAGTCTGAACGGGGAATTGTAGATATCGAGACCTTAAAAGCAACCAACGAATCCCTGATTTCCACATTGGATGAAGTAATGCAGATCCAGGATGACGGGCGTCAGAAGCGCCGGGAAGCAGAGCAGGAAATGCTCCGGATGGAAGGCGAGCTGAAAGAAAAGCTTTTGCAGATCCGAAAATAATCAGGATGAAAAACAAATAAAGACTGGTTCTTGACAGAGCCGGATTTATTGGGTAGAATCACAGTGATAACAAGCGAAGAACGGGATTAGTAGATCACAGAGATGCATCAGAGAAGAGGCGGTAGGTGTGAGCCTTTTGCAAAACTGGATGGAACCGGCCCGGGAGCTTCCGTGTGAAAAGTACGGCGCAGAACCTGCGTTAGAGGTGTTTGAGGGAATGGCACAGAAGATGTGGCATTAAATAGGGTGGTAACGCCGAAGCATTCGGTCCCTGTGAGGGGATGAAAGCTCCGGCGTTTTTTATCGCTGTTATGGCGACGAGGAAAAGCTCCTCGTGAAAGTTGTTTACAACAGAGAAACAAGATAAAAACAGAAAAGAGAATCAGGAAAGGAAGTAAAAAATGGCGAAAGAAAAGAAGCTGGTAGAATCCATTACATCGAGAGATGTAGATTTTGCACAATGGTATACGGATGTTGTCCGTGAAGCAAAGCTTTGTGATTATTCAGGGGTAAAGGGATGTCTGAATTATCTGCCGAACGGATATGCGATCTGGGAAAATATTCAGAGCAATCTGGACAAACGGTTCAAGGAAACCGGTGTGGAAAATGTGTATCTGCCGGTCATGATCCCGGAGAGCCTTCTGCAGAAGGAAAAGGATCATATCGAGGGATTTGCACCGGAAGTTGCATGGGTGACACACGGAGGAATGGAGCCTCTGCAGGAGCGTTTCTGTATCCGCCCGACGTCAGAGACTTTGTTCTGTGACGTGTGGAGCAAGGTAGTACAGTCTTACCGCGATCTTCCGAAGGTGTGGAATCAGTGGTGTTCCGTATTGAGATGGGAGAAAACGACCCGTCCGTTCCTGCGTTCCAGAGAGTTCTTGTGGCAGGAGGGCCATACGATCCATGCGACCTACGAGGAAGCAGAGGAGCGTACAAAACAGATGTGGAGTGTTTATAAAGATTTTGTGGAGGAAGAGCTGGCGATCCCGGTCGTTGCAGGAAGAAAGACGGAAAGCGAGAAGTTTGCAGGTGCTCAGGATACGTATACGATTGAGGCGCTGATGCACGACGGAAAGGCTTTGCAGTCCGGAACGAGCCACTTCTTCGGAAATTCATTCCCGGATGCTTTCGGTATTAAATATGCAGATAAAAATAACGAATTGCACAGTGTGTATGAGACCTCCTGGGGTCTTTCCACCCGTATCATCGGTGCGATCATCATGGTACACGGTGATAACAGCGGTCTGGTGCTTCCGCCGAGGATCGCGCCGATCCAGGTACGTGTCATCCCGGTTGCGCAGCATAAAGAAGGCGTGCTGGAGAAGGCAGAAGAGCTGCTGGCTGCATTGAAACAGGCAGGTTATCGTGCCAATATCGATGCGTCCGAAAAGAGCCCGGGCTGGAAATTCAGTGAGCAGGAAATGGTTGGCATTCCGACCCGTATCGAGATCGGACCGAAGGATATCGAGAAAAATCAGGTGGTAGTGGTACGAAGAGATACCAGAGAAAAAATCGTGGTTTCTCTGGATGAGATCACGACAAAGCTGGGCGAGATCCTCAAACAGGTGCAGGATGATATGCTGGCAAGAGCAAAAGCACACCTGGAAGCTCATATCGACACGGCGATCAGCATGGAGGAAATGATCGAAAAAGTCCAGGAAAACCGTGGATTCATCAAAGCAATGTGGTGCGGCGAGGAAGCTTGCGAGGAAGAAATCAAAGCCCAGACAGGCGGTGTGACTTCCCGATGCATTCCGATGGAAGAAGAACATCTTTCCGATGTGTGCGTATGCTG
>CAKRWZ010000052.1 GCA_934418295.1 uncultured Mediterraneibacter sp. | reverse complement strand
GAAAAAGAATTGAAGGAGTCCATGGTGACCAGAATTTTGGATTCTGTGGAAAATGCGGCTGCAAGCAAACCGAAGATAGACCGGTTTATCACCCGCTTCTCCAGAGTCTACACGCCGATCGTCGTGATTCTGGCACTTGGAACGGCGATCATCCCGTCTTTGATCACCGGAGAATGGCACTATTGGATCTATACTGCAATGACCTTTCTGGTAATCAGCTGTCCGTGTGCGTTGGTCCTGAGTGTTCCGCTGGCATTTTTCTCCGGAATCGGCGCCGGTTCCAAGCGGGGGATCCTGTTTAAAGGCGGAACGGCCATGGAAACCCTTTGGAACACGAAGGCGGTTGTAATGGATAAAACAGGAACCGTGACAGAAGGAAATTTTGTGGTACAGAAAGTACTTCCGTCTGCAGAAAGTGGCTTGAATGAAACAGAACTTTTGAAACTGGCAGCAGCCTGTGAAATGAATTCGACCCACCCCATCGCAGAAAGCATCATGGAAGCAGTAAAAGAAAGAAACCTGGAATTTGCGAGAGCAGATACGATGCAGGAGCTGTCCGGACGAGGCGTCTGTGCGCAGATCGGCGCGAAAAAGGTACTTTGCGGCAATCGGAGATTGCTGGAAGAGAATGACATCGCCATTACGGAAACCACAGAATATTATAAAACAGAAGTCCTTTTGGCAGCAGACGGTGTTTATGCCGGCGCCATCTTGATCGACGACACGATCAAGGAAAATGCGAAAGCGGCCATTAATGCCTTGAAACGCCGCCATATCGTAACGGCGATGTTGACAGGAGACGGAAAAGAAAGCGCAGATGCAGTTGCAGCCGAAACAGGAATCGATGAAGTGTATGCAAAACTGCTTCCGGAACAGAAGCTGGAGACCTTGAAAAAGCTGCGGGAAAAACATGGAAGTGTTATGTTTGTAGGAGACGGCATCAACGACGCGCCGGTCCTGGCAGGAGCAGACGTGGGAGCAGCTATGGGAAGCGGCGCGGATGCGGCGATTGAAGCGGCAGATGTAGTATTTATGACATCGGATATGGGTGCGGTGGTACAATCCATTGATATCGCAGCAGCTACCGGAAGGATCGCGAAAGAGAATGTGGGATTTGCGCTGGCGATTAAACTGGCAGTCATGGTATTAGGTCTTGCCGGAATGGCCAATATGTGGTTTGCGGTATTCGCAGATACCGGCGTGGCAATGCTCTGTATCTTAAATTCCATCCGTATTCTCTACACCAAAAGAAAATAAAGAAAAGAATTGTTTGTTATATGATAAAACTCGGGCAGGAAACAGCATCCTGCTCGATTTGCTTGATTTTGGCAAAAAATTAACCTATAATAAGACCAGGAATGCAAAGAAAGAGAGCAGGCATATGGAAACGAAAAAAGAAGAAAAAATAAAAACAGATGAGGAATTTTATGTGCAGATACGCAGCCATATGCCGGCAGCAGAGACGTTGAAGGCACTGGCGGATTTCTTTAAGGTGTTTGGGGACTCTACCAGGATCCGGATCCTTTATGTGCTGTTCCAGTCGGAAATGTGTGTGGGAGATCTGGCGCAGACCTTGGGACTGAACCAGTCTGCGATATCTCACCAGCTCCGAGTTTTAAAGCAGATGAAACTGGTGACCAACAGAAGAGAAGGAAAGATCGTATACTATGCGCTGGCAGACAGCCATATCAAGACGATCATCAACCAAGGTTTGGAGCATATTTCGGAATAATACAAAATATAGCATGGAGATTTCAAAGCAGTGGACCGGAATGAATATAGGATGAAGCAGAAAAAGAAAAGAAGAAAAAGAAAATCGCAGAGAAACAAAATGGTATGGTCAGTCGTGTGCCTGCTTCTTGTATTGGGAGCGGGATTTGCACTGTATAAAATGATAACCGCAGAAAATTTTGAAAAAAACGGGACGGAGTTTCTGGAACAAAAGGAATATGAGAAAGCAATAGCAGAATTTGAGAAAATCGTTTCCAAAGGAACAGAGCCGGAAGATGGATATCTGGGGATTGGCCTGGCAAAATACGAGCAAGGTGAGTATAAGGAAGCATTGAAGGCTTTCGAAAAAGCGATCCAAAAGGAAACGCATCAAACGGCGGAAGTATACCGGCTGATGGGAATCTGCGACATGGAGCTGGAAGATTACCAGAAAGCGTTGAACAGCTTTAATCTGGGAATCGCAAAGACAGAAGAAGAGAAGGATTGTGAGGAAATCGCAAAAGAAATGCGGCGCAGTGTAGTGACGTGTTATGAACAGACAGAAGATTGGGAAAATGCGTGCCAGAAAGCAGAAGAATACATGAAGTTGTATCCGGAGGATACAGAGATGCAGAAGGAGCTTCAGTTTCTTCGAAGCCGATAGGAAAGACTGCAGACGCATTTTTCGGTGGGTTGGAAAGAGGAAAGATGCCAGTCGGCATACAGATCACATGCATCTTCTACATGCCAGGTGCCAGCCATGTGCGGGGTATTCGGATCCGGTTCCAGGCAAAATGTGCTTGGGGGAACAGTGAGACCGTCACCGGTGCCTTTCAGTAATGCTTCTTTCATGGTCCAGAGACGGAAAAAGAGATCCTGTTGCTCTTGTGTAGATCCTTTTTCCAAAAGCGCCAGCTCTTTCGGATGGAAAACACGATGAAGAAAAGACTCTTTGGAAGGAGTCTTTTTTGCATGGTAATCTTCCAGATCGATGCCGACTTCTGCGCAGAAAGAAAAGGCTGCGGCGATCCAGTCTCCGGAGTGGGTAAGATTAAAACAAAGAGGCAGCGGCCAGGTCAACTTTCCGTGCCGGCCGGGGGTTAAAGAAAAGGAAGTTTCCGGCAGCCCGGTACAATAAGCGCCCGCATGTTTGAGCAGCAGATGGCCTTTCAGAAAACGTTCCTGTGCAGCAGATGAAGAAAAGGAGCGGAGGATTTGCAGCTCTGCTTCTGAAAAACAGGAAAGAGCAGAAGAAGTTATGGCTGCTGTATTTGCAGGCAAAAGAAGGATCAGGATCCCCTTTTGTAAAAAAGACGGATGAAATTGAGTGTGAAAATCCCAGGAATGGATCTGGATAACGGAAATTTTCAAGAAGAATCCTCCTTTCGAAAAATGGATCAGAAAACAAATCGGAAATAAGATTGTCTTGATTATAACAGAAATCAAAACCGGAAAAAAGGAAAACAAGTATGCAAAATATGATCGAATTAAAGGAAGCAGAAGAAAAGGTGATATTGGCGGCTGTTTCACTTTCAGAGGAAGGTGCAGATGCGTCTTTGGATGAATTGGAAGAATTGGCTCGCACGGCAGGGGCGTCGGTCTGCGGCAGGGTCGTACAAAAGAGGGAAAGTGTGCATCCGGGCACCTATCTCGGAAAGGGAAAGCTGCAGGAGCTGAAGTTCCTGATCTTTGAGACAGAAGCGACGGGCTTGATCTGTGACGATGAGCTGACGCCGGCACAGATGGGGAACCTGGAGAGGGAATTGGATATCAAAGTAATGGACCGGACCCTTTTGATCTTGGATATTTTTGCGGAAAGAGCAGTCAGCAGCGAAGGAAAAATCCAGGTAGAACTGGCACAGCTCAGATACCGCGCGGCGCATTTGACGGGAATGGGTAAAGTACTTTCTCGACTGGGCGGCGGAATCGGGACCAGAGGACCCGGCGAGAAAAAGCTGGAAGTAGACCGAAGAAGGATCCGTGAGCGAATCAGCCAGCTGAAGAAACAATTGGAGGAAGTAAAGCAGCACCGGGAATTGGTTCATGTCCAGAGAAAAAATTCCGCCATGAAAACGGCGGCTCTGGTGGGTTATTCTAATGTGGGGAAAAGCACTTGCCTGAACTATCTGACGGACGCCGGTATTTTGGCAGACGACATGCTGTTTGCCACCTTAGATACTACGACCCGTATGTTGGAACTGCCCCACAGTCAGAAAATCCTTTTGACAGATACGGTAGGCTTTATCCAAAAGCTTCCGCACCATCTGGTAGAGGCATTTAAAAGTACTTTGGAAGAAGTGTTGTATGCGGATATTATCGTGCATGTGGTGGATGCTTCCAATCCGCAGCGGGATACCCAGATGTGTGTGGTATACGATACATTGCGGGAGCTGGGCGTGAAAGACAAACCGGTGATCACATTGTTCAACAAACAAGATAAACTGGATGCGCCGGAGGTACCCAGGGATCTGCGGGCGGATTATTCGCTTGGAATATCGGCCAAGACCGGACAGGGAATGGAAGAGTTTCGCCAGGCTTTGGCGGAAATCCTGCAGAAGGATCAGATTTATATCGAGCGGCTCATTCCTTATGCCAAAGCGGGTGTGATCCAATTGATCCGGGAATACGGGCAGCTGTTGGAGGAAGCTTATCAGGAAGACGGTATCGCGATAAAAGCCTGTGTGCCGGAGCGGATTTACTTCCAGATTCCTTAAGACTGCGGATGCAGAAAAATGAATTTGAAAAGGGAATGTACAGATAGATTTTGTGGCAAATAAAGGAGTGTCAGAACGTATGGAGGCTGTAGAAAACAAGGGAAATAAACTGGGGACGGAACCGGTAAAGAAATTGATTGCCAAATTTGCGATTACATCTATTATTAGTATGCTGGTGAGTTCTTTATACAATATTGTGGATCAGATCTTTATCGGCCAAGGCGTTGGGCTTCTGGGTAATGCGGCGACAAACGTTGCATTTCCGGTGACCATTGCCTGTACGGCAGCAGCCCTTTTGCTGGGGATCGGCAGCGCTTCCAATTATAATCTGGAGTCGGGTGCCGGAAATGAAAAAGAAGCCTGCAAAATTGCGGGAACGGGTCTGTGCTTACTAGGCGTCTGCGGCCTGTTGATCGCGGCGGTGGTACTGATTTTTTTGGAGCCGCTGCTGCATCTGTTTGGTGCGACATCGGAGGTCCTTCCCTTTGCAAAAGATTATACGGGGATCACTGCGCTGGGGGTTCCCTTTTTAGTGCTGACCACAGGAGGCAATCATCTGGTCCGGGCGGATAAAAGCCCGGCCTATTCCATGATCTGTATGCTGACGGGGGCAATCTTGAATACGATCCTGGATCCGCTGTTTATTTTTTCTTTCGGTTGCGGGATCAAAGGGGCAGCCTGGGCAACGGTGATCGGCCAGGTGATCTCAGGACTGATGGTCATTTTGTACTTTTGGCGTTTCCGGGAAATGGATCTGCGGCGGGAAATGCTGCGCCCGGATTTCAAGTGCTTCCGAAAAATCGTATCTTTGGGAATGGCATCCTGTATCAATCAGGTAGCCATGGGGATCGTACAGGTCACCATGAATAATGTTCTGCGCATCTACGGGGCAAAATCTGTGTATGGGGCAGAGATTCCGCTGGCCTGTGCCGGGGTGATATCAAAGGTCAATATGGTGTTTATGGCGATCTGTATCGGAATATCCCAGGGGTGTCAGCCGATCATCGGTTACAATTACGGAGCTAAAAACTATGCGAGAGTAAAAGAGACAGTGCGAACGGCGGTCACACTGTCTTTGATGATCGGAGCAATCTTCTTTCTGTGTTTTCAGGTCTTTCCGAGACAGATCATACAGATCTTCGGAAATGGCAGTGAAAACTATTTTCGGTTTGCAGAAAGATACTTCCGCATCTATATGTTTTTTACGTTCCTGAACGGAATACATCCTTTTGTATCAGGCTTCTTTACTTCAATAGGAAAAGCAAAATTAGGAGCCATCGTGTCTTTGACACGGCAGGTCCTCTTTTTGCTTCCGCTGATCGTGATCTTCCCGATCTTTTTGGGGATCGACGGCGTAATGTATGCAGGCCCCATCGCAGACGGTGCAGCTGCCTTTACTGCCATCGGACTGGGGATCCGGGAGCTGCAGAAAATGCGAACGGCTTAGACGCTCAGGAGCTCTTTAGGCGGATTTTCTTGCCAGCCCCGGCAGTTGAGCCAGGATGATTGCGGCAAACATGAAAAGGCAGCCGAAAGTTTCCCGAAGGGACATGGTCTGATGCAGGATGAGCCAGGCACCGATGACTGAAAAAACGGATTCCAGACTCAGGATCAATGCGGCCACGGCCGGCGGAGAATCCTTCTGTGCAATGATCTGCAGGGTGTAGCCGACTGCACTGGAGAGAAGTCCGGTGTAAAAAAGCGGTACCACTGCGGAAAGAATGCCGGAAATGTTTGGCGTTTCCCAGATCAGCATTAAAATGAAATTGAGGACGGAAGCCACCAGAAACTGAGAGCAGGAAAGCTTCAGTCCATTCAATTTTGGAGAAAAGTGGTCGGCAAAAAGCATTTGGATCGCAAAGATAACGGAACCAAGCAGCGCAAGGCTATCGCCGGGTTTCAGAGAAAAACTGTCTGTGATGCAGAGCAGATACATGCCGACGATGGCGATGGCAACGCTGAGCCAGATTTTTAATCCGATTTTTTTCTTTAGAAAAATCCCGAGAATCGGGACGAAAAGAATATACAGTGCGGTCAAAAAGCCCACCTTTCCGGCCGGAGAAGTGGTGAGTGCCAGCTGCTGGACGGCAGAGGCAAGTCCCAGAGAGATTCCGCAGCAAAGACCTCCTGTCAGAAGCAGACGGCGGTCTGTTTTTTCGGAAACAGGAGTGGATGTATCTGCTTTATCGCCGGAAACAGAACTGGAAACGGAAGCGCTCTGTGCTCTTTTTTTATCCGTGATCCAGATGACGGGAAGCAATGCCAGAAATCCGATGAAAAATCGGATCGCCGCAAAAGTGAAAGGACCGATATAGTCCATTCCCATCTGCTGGGCCACGAAAGCGAAGCCCCAGATCATGGCGGTCAGAAGAAGTAACAAGTTTGTCTTTAGTTTTTTGCTCATGTCAGATAAAACCTCCGTCTAGTCCAATGATTTGTCCGGTCAGATACTCGGGTGCACAGGCAAGCTGAAAGACCAGCTCTGCCACCTCTTCAGGTGTTCCGAAACGCCCTGCCGGAATTTCGTCTTCCAATGCCTTCCGTTCGTCCGGAGACAGGCATTGGTTCATAACTGTATCGATCACACCGCATGCAATGGCGTTGACCTGTATGTTGCTTGGGGCAAGCTCTTTTGCCAGTGCCATGGTCAGTCCCTGCAGACCGGCTTTGGAAGCAGAGTAAGCGGCTTCGCAGGAAGCGCCCGTCCGGCCCCACATAGAAGAAATGTTCAGGATTTTGCCTGCTTTTTCTGATACCATATGAGGAATCGCCCGCCTGCAAGTATAAAAAGCAGAAGAAAGGTTGGTGCGAAGGATGCGGTCCCATTCGTCGTCGGTCAGATCGCTGAGCAGTCCGATATGGGAAATGCCGGCATTGTTTATCAAAATGTCGATGCCCTCGCAATGCTGTTCTATGGTGTCGAATATAGTATGGATCTGCCCGGAATCACCCACATCGCCCGGAACGGAAAAGCAGAATACGCCTTGTGCAGACAGTTCACTGCAAAGATTTTCCAATTCCCGGACAGAAGAGTGGCAGTTCAGAAACAGACGGTAATCTACTCCGGTGTTCCTTTTGGCGAAACGACGTGCACAAGCCATGCCGATGCCTCTGGAAGCTCCGGTGATAAGAACATTTTTCTTCTTCATGATCATAGCTCCTTGTAAAAACGTTAGGAATGCGGCACAAAAGTCCGCACTGCTATTTAATATAGTATATTTTTCACATTTTCGTCAAGCATGAGGAAAAAGGAAAGATTCTGAGGTTGACGGGAAAGCGGGAAAACGTATAATAGTAGATAGAGAAAGAGAGAGCGGAGGAACGGTAGATGAGTGTAGATAAAGCGATTGCTTTTGCCACCAAGGCACACGAGGGACAATTCAGGAAAGGAACATCGAGACCATATATTGTACATCCGATCGAAGTGTGCGATATTGTTGCCTCCATGACAAGAGATGAAGATATCATCAGCGCTGCGGTATTGCATGATACGATAGAAGATTGCCCGCAGATCACGGAAGAGATCCTGGCGGAAGAGTTTGGGGAGCGGGTGGCTTCTATTGTAGCACAGGAGAGCGAAGATAAATCCAAGACTTGGAGAGAACGGAAGGGAAACACGATCGAACATCTGAAAACAGCGCCGAAAGAAGTGCAGATGGTCGCGTTGGCGGACAAGCTGTCCAATATGCGGGACATCGACCGGGATTATCCGGTGTGCGGGGAGGAGCTGTGGCTTCGTTTCCGGATGAAGAAAAAGGAAACCATCGCCTGGTATTACAAAGGTGTACGGGATTCCCTGAAAGAGAGTTTTGAAGGCGTGGAAGCTTATGAGGAGTACTGTAAGCTGGTCGCTAAAAATTTCGGAGAGTAAAATCAATGCGAAAAAGAATCAAGATGATCGCCACCGGAGGGACGATCGCATCGGAGGCGACAGAAAGGGGACTGAAACCCAGATTGTCGGCGGCAGCCCTGTTGAAATGTGTTCCGGAGCTTGAAGAAATCGGTGAGATAGAGGTGGTCCAGCCTTTCGGAGAAGATAGCACCAATATTGCGTGGAGAGAATGGAAGATCCTGACCAGGATCATAGAAGAAGCCTATGCAGATTTTGACGGATTCGTAATCAGCCACGGGACAGACACGATGGCCTATACGGCGGCAGCTCTTTCTTATATGGTACAAAATAATAAAAAGGCTATCGTATTGACAGGCTCCCAGCTTCCTATCCAGGTACCGGGAACGGATGCGGTCCGAAATATAAAAGATGCTTTTCTGTGCGCGGCAGATGACCGGTCAGAAGGAGTCAGTGTGGTATTTCACGGAAAAGTGATCGACGGCAGAGGAGCAAAAAAGGTGAAGACGAAAAGTTTCGATGCCTTTGCCAGCATTAACCGCACAGAATTGGGGCGGATAAAAAACGGACAAGTTTTCTGGGATAAAAATAAAAAAGAAAGAAAACAAACAGATGACCGTCCGGTCTTTTTTTATAATATGGAACCGGATGTCTGTGTGCTGAAGCTGACACCGGGGTTTCCGGAGCGGATTTTTTTTCAAGTGCTGGAGCAGACGCCGGGGGTGATCTTGGAAGGATTTGGAACCGGTGGCATACCGCTTTACCTGCGGGGTACCTTTTACCGCTGCATGCAGGAGCGAAAGAAAAAAGGATGGCTGACTATGATGGCGACCCAGGTACTTTGGGAAGGAACGGACATGGATCGTTATGAAGTGGGAAAAGAAGTGCGGGAAAAGACTGGAATTCTGGAATGTAAAGAGAAGACAATAGAAGAAGCTGTAGCGGAAATGATGTGGCTTCTGGGAAAGAAAAAAGAGGATAGCAGATAAAATTGAAATAATGCTTCTGAAATTTGTTTCGGGAGCATATTTTGATTTATGAGGACAATGGTTCCGGTTTATAGGTTTAGGGATCAATGTTCCTGATTTACAAAGAGAAAGGATCTGGATTTTTGAATAACAGACGAAAAATGATTTTCAGGGAAATGCTGCTGGCAGCAGCGTTGGTCCTTGTGGTGGCAATAGGCGGGAGAGTGTTGGACGGAAATGAGAAAAAAGCTTCGAAAGATGTTTCTGACAAAACGCCGAAAAAAGAAAAAAATCTGGAAACGGGAAAGACGCAGGAAACAAAAACTCAGGAAGCGCAGGAAACGATCGCTCCGGGACAATACCCGATCATGGGAGACAGTCCGGTCACGCGGGAACAAATGGTTCGATATTACGAGGATTCCGGGCAGATATACCCCTCTGAAATTCTGGGAAAAGGAGGTGCGCCGGACATCGGAGCTTTCTGCCAGATATATATAGAAGAAGCACAGGCGGAAGGAGTACGGGCGGAGGTGGCCTATGTGCAGGCAATGAAAGAAACCGGGTGGCTGCAATTTGGCGGAGATGCCAAAATCGAACAGTATAATTTTGCGGGTTTGGGAACGACCGGAGCGGGAACGCCGGGAGAGTCATTTCAGGATGTGCGTACCGGTGTGAGAGCACAGATCCAACACTTAAAAGCTTATGCTTCACAGGAAGAACTGGTAAATGCGTGTGCAGATACGCGTTATACTTACGTGGCCAGAGGGTCGGCGCCTTATGTGGAATGGCTGGGACAAAAAGAAAATCCGACAGGTGCGGGATGGGCAACGGCAGAAGAGTACGGAGTGTCCATAGTCCGTATGATCCAAGTGTTGAGGACGTATTGAAGTGACGATAAAGCAACGGGAATGCCATAAACGCCATAAAATCAGTGCTCTTGTGTAATGTGACCAAAAGAGGAGCGCATCTCGTCTAACACAAGTCTAATATTTGTGCAGAATGTGTAAAATCACGAAAAAATAAAAAAATAAGATAAAAAATTGGAACTATTGACATTTGTGCTAGACAAGGGTTTAAGGGGATGGAAATTTTTGGAAAAGGAATGAATTTTCGGGTTTTTTCAAAAGAAAAAGAAGTGTCTTAAATGAGGATTTTGTGAAGAAAAGACCGGTATAAATATTTTGTAGTATAAATGCAATATAAAAAGAAAAGCCCCGAAAAAGCCTGATAATTAGGAAAGAAAGAGGGTTATGCCGAGATGAGTGTTGGTTGATTTGACGGAAAAGGAACGGAAAAACACAAAAAATTGTTAATAATGTTGACATTTGTGTTGGACAAGGGATTAAGATTATAAACAGTTAAGCAAGGGTAAGTAAAGCGTTTGTCCAGCGCCAAAGTATAAAAGGGTGAAAAGGACAGAGCATACCGGCAGGCAAGCCTGCAAGCTGTTTCATTTTGTTAATAATATGTTATCGACGAACCGATGATTCGGCGCTTTCGAGATGGCATTCCTCCGGCAGAAGGAGAAAAGGCCTTTCGGACGGACGGATCCGGAATGATGCATATTATAATATACAAATAAAAGGAGAGGTAGAGATGCTTAAAGTAGTAGAGAACACAAGAGAGAATTTCGTGGACTTGATGAAAGATATGATTTCCATTAAATCCCTTACATGCGAAGAAGGAGATTTTGCTAAATTCCTTCTTGACAGACTTGGAAAAGTTGAGGGTGTTGATGAGGTTTTTGCTGATGGCGCCGGCAACGTTTGCGCAATCATCAGAGGAGACGGAACTGGCCCGAACATCCTGCTGAACGGACATATGGATGCTGTTGCAGAGGGTAACCTTGAGAACTGGCTTCCGTTTGAGCCTTACAAACCGGAGATCGTTGACGGAAAGCTCCATGGTAGAGGAATTTCTGACCTTAAGGGTGGTCTTGCAGCTCAGGTTTGTGCTTTTGAAGCATTTGCAGCAGAAGTTGTTAAGAGCGGAAAGAAACTTCCGGGAGATTTGATCTTCCTTGGAGTTGTTCAGGAAGAGCCGGCAGAAATGTTTGGTATGGAATATTTCTTCGAACACACAATGGCAGAGAAAAACATCAAAGCTGACTGCGTATACCTGTGCGAGCCATCTTCACTGGATCTGGCTATCGGACAGAGAGGTAAAGTTGAGCTGGTTGTTAAGACATATGGTAAGTGTGCACATTCTTCAGCACCGGAGCAGGGCGTTAACGCACTTGAGTATATGGTACCGGTTCTGCAGGATATCTTCAGCCACACAGGAATCGATCTGAGACAGGACAATGTGGGAACAACACCTATCACAGTTACAAACTGCATCGTTAAACCTGGCGGAACACTTAGCTGTATTCCGGATGAGTGCGAAATTTCTATCGACAGAAGATACGCACCGGGACAGAGTATTGAAGATCTTATGGCAGAGTTCGAAGCAATCTTTGCCCGCCTGAAGACAAGATGGCCAGATTTCAAAGCTACTGTTGAGCCTCGTGTATACGAAGAGACATCTTACACAGGATATACAAACAAAGTTAAAAAATATCATCCGGCATGGGCTACACCGGAAGATAATGAATTCGTACAGAAATCCTTCAAGGCTCTGCGCTCACTTGGACAGAATCCTGCAGCTAAATACTGGAAGTTCGGTACAGATGGTGGTACAACAAGCGCAATTCACGGAATTCCTACAATCGGATATTCAGGAGCTCTTGAGAGCCAGGCACATCAGCCGAAAGAGTGGGTTGACGTTGAAGATATGGTTAAGACATATGAAGGATATGTTGCAATGCTGGCAGAAGTTTATGGAATCGACATCGCTGCATTCAACTAATATATCGAAT
>CAKRWZ010000051.1 GCA_934418295.1 uncultured Mediterraneibacter sp. | reverse complement strand
TTCCATTCATGCCGGAATCGGCTGTTTTGCTGTTTTGGCATACAAAACCTCCTGTACAACTCTATCGGGATTGTACAGGAGGAAGATTGAAGTTTGATTGAAACTCTTTAAAATTTTTTCAAAACCAGAATACTAGGCTCTTTTCTTTTTGATCAAGACAGAACCGGTCAGGATTCCGCTCATCAGGAACAGCGCGATCCAGAGAGACCAAGAAGCAGTGTCACCGGTTACAGCCGCTTTTTTCGCCGTTGCTTTCTTGGCGGTTGGCTTGTTTGTCGTCTGATTTGTGCCTGGTTTTTTCGGATCTTCTTTTACTTTTGCGATCACCGTATCTTCTTTTGTGATGACCTTTGTCAGATCTGCATTTGAGAAATATTTTCCGCAGTCTTCACAGTACCAGTATTCGATATTGCCTTCAGCGGTTTTTGTGGCAGCCTTTGCTTCCACATGTTTTAAATTCTCATGAAGCTCCGGATTCAGATCACCGTACTCTTCCCGGCAGATTTTGCAGACAGATTTTTTGACGCAGGTAGGCTCGTCACCGGTATGGCTGGTACAGATCACGGTTCCGCCGTCGTTTGTAAAGGTTCCGTCTACCTGGATGTTGCCGTTGTTTGTAAAAGTTTTACCTTCTGTTACCGTCAGAGAAGTGTTTTCCGGAATGTTCAAAGACATGTCTTTTGTAACGGTTGCATCGTAAGGAATACTTGGATTTCCGATGACTTTTCCGGCGTTTCCGTTAAACAGGATGCTGTCGGAAATGCTGTCGCCGAATGCTTCATCGCCGGTGGTTTCGATCCAGGAGCCGGAAACAGTAATGGTATCGCGGGCACCGATTCCGATCGTATTTTCCGGGCTTTCTGCTTTTACAAGACTGTTTTTGATCTGTAAACTGCTGCGGGACCAGATGGCAGCATCTGCAGTGGATGTTGCAGTAATTTTGCTGTCGGAGATGTTGAGATCCAAACTGCTCATTAAGCCCGGGTAGTAACCGTTGGCTTCTATCTCGGCACCTTTGGAGATGGAAATCTGTCTGTCTGCATAGATACCGTTGCTGCCTGTGCTGTCGGCAGTGATTTTACCGCCTTCCACCGTGAGAGAGCCGCCTACGCATACAGCGACGTCATAAGCAGAGGCTTTGATACCGGCGTTTCCTTTTAATGTAACGTCGGCGGAAGTAACGAGGCCGTAACCGGCATATTTGCCGCTGCTGGCTTTTCCTTCTGCTTCCAGGTAACTGTTGCCCTCCATCAGAAGTGTTGTCGTGGCACCGAAAATCTCCAAGCCGCTTACGGAAGCGGATGCAGGTGCATTTGGATCATCCTGCAGACAATAAAGCTTTGCGTTGTCCTGCAATTTTAAGGAATGAGAGACACTTAATTTTACACCTACCTGTAAAGGTGCATAGACGCCTCCTCCGGTATAAGTAACATTTGCGTTGCCGGAGAGAACGCATTCGCCGTTCCATTCACAGGATCTGTTCTTCCGGCATTGCACCTGTATGGTGGTGTCTGTGATATGGAGCGCACTTGGCATATAAGATGTCTGCTGTGTTACACTGACATAATTGGATTTCAGAGTACCTGCACCTTGGATCGTCAGATCGTTGGCCGATACGGAGCTGATCGTGTTGACTGTGCCGGAAGGAACGTCCAGCACGAGTTTGACCGGGCTGTTCTCTACTACGATGCCGCCGTTAATGGTCGCATTGTTCAGACGGATATAAAAAGCCTGATCAATATCAGCGGAGTTATTACTGCCCCAAATGCTGATCTTTTTGTCTGTGGTGCCGGTGAGTTCATAGGAAACATCCCTTTTTTTGAGGATGATACGACTCTTGGCACTGTCGATTTCGTAATCGTCATTGTCTACATCTGCGCCGTTTAGATCGACCTTGATGGGATTTGCCGGAAAAGAAGCGGCAAAAGCCATTGCAGGCAAGAAATAAACAGCCATGCAGAGCGCCATGACAATACCTAAGAAACGTTTTTTCATGGTGTTACCTCCAAAAATTTTTACTTGTATCTCCCTTTAGAGAAAATACGGTTACATATTATACAGATCTATTTTAGAACAAAATTTTTGTGTAGTAAAGCAAATTTTACGTATTTGCACAGTCTATTATTGAGAAAAAGTTACAAAAAGACTCCTTTTCCAGATATTAAAAAAGAAATATTTTGCTTAAGTAACATCATAGAAAGAAAATCGGATTTTCCATGACTTGCAGCGGGTTCGGTGGTACAATGGTTTACGGAAAACAAAGCGTTGCAATATAGAAAGGCTGGGAAATGGACATGAAGATTTTTGCTTTTCCGAACGGAGACGAGGTACATCGTTTTGATTACAATATTGTTCTGGAGCTTCGGGGGAAGAGAAGGGTGCTCAGCACGGCACCGTACAATGGCGGATATCATACAGATCTGACGACGATTTTGAATCACGACGGCAATCCGGGTGCGGGGTGTTCGGCAGAGATGAAGGGTGACACCTATCGGGAGCACATGATGAATACCATTCGGGAGATCGGACTGGATCTGGAGACGACCACCGGCATGGAGACGGCGGTGCATATGGAGACGGCGGCGATCCGCACGGAGACTTATCAGCATCTTTCCGCTACGGCGATCGTGACCGGCGGAGTGGAAGTAAATGGCGGACGTGTAGGCGATCCGGCGACCTGGGTTGAAGATGGACGTGTGGCGCCGGAATATCGTCTTGGCACCATCAATATTTTGCTCTGTGTGAATGTGGATCTTTCAGAAGGCGCCATGGCACGTGCATTGGTGACATGTACCGAGGCGAAAACAGCAGCGCTTGGAGAATTGGTGGCAGAGAGCCATTATTCCCGGGGATTGGCGACAGGTTCCGGAACGGACGGAACGGCGATTATTGCGGATATGGAGTCGGAATATTATCTGACAGATACCGGGAAACACAGTAAGATCGGAGAATTGATCGGAAGAGCGGTAAAAGGTGCCGTAAAGGAAGCGTTATACCGCCAGTCCGGCATGGGACCGGAAAAACAGCACGACGTATTCCGGCGGATGTCCAGATTCGGGCTTACCAGAGCAGGCATCTATGGGAAATGCAAAGAGATCTACGGGGAAACGGCACCGGGCAGACCGGAGTTTGAGGCGGCAGCAGAAGTGCTGGCAAAAGAAAGCAAATGGGTGATCAACGCCTCTTTTCTTGCCCACGCCATTGACCAGATGGATTGGGGACTTCTCAGCGCAGAGGAAATCTTGGCGGCAGCAGATGAGATCCTGGCTGTATTGGGTGCAAAGAAAACAGAAAAAACGGAAACAGAGACAGAAGTTGCTTTAAAGGATCAGGCGGTGGAGCGGATCATGGAGACTTTTGAAGCCGAGCTGATTAAACAGATCGTAAAACGCTGCGAGACTTGGGATTGATCATGGCGGGCACGCTTTGGATGGTATTGATGTAGTTTGAAAGAAAGGAGGCGGCAAGATGAAAGAAACGTCTGAAAGCGGAAAGAAAAAACGGATATGCGCTGCGTTGCTGGCGCATGTAGATGCGGGAAAGACAACGTTGGCAGAGGCACTGCTTTACCGCAGCGGAAATATCCGCAAGGCGGGACGGGTGGATCACGGAGACGCCTTTTTGGATACTTATGAATTGGAACGTTCCAGAGGGATCACGATTTTTTCCAAGCAGGCCATGCTGCGGCTGGATGACTGGGAGATCAGTTTACTGGATACGCCCGGCCATGTGGATTTTTCGGCAGAGATGGAGAGAACGCTGCAGGTGTTGGATTATGCCGTTCTGGTCATCAGCGGTGCCGATGGTGTGCAGGGGCATACGGAAACCCTTTGGCGTTTGTTAAAGCGCTATCAGGTGCCGGCATTCCTTTTTGTGAATAAAATGGATCAGGAGGGGACAGACCGGCAGAAGCTGCTGGCGGAAATGCAGAAGCGTCTGGACGGAAATTGTGTGGATTTTTCCGCGAATCTGACAAATGCGAAAGAAAAAGCTGTTTTTCTGGAAAATGTGGCCATGTGTGATGAACCGCTTTTGGAGGATTATCTGGAGACAGGAAAGGTTGATCCGGGGGAAATCCGTCGGTTGATCCGGGAGCGTCTGCTGTTTCCCTGCTATTTCGGTTCAGCTCTGAAACAGGAAGGGATCGATCTCTTTCTGGATGGACTGTCAGCTTATATGGAAATGCCGTCCTATCCGGAAATTTTTGGAGCAAAGGTTTACAAAATCTCCAGAGATGAAAAAGGAAACCGCCTGACCCATTTGAAACTGACAGGGGGAACGCTGCGGGTCAAAGAACTGATCCGTTATACCGGAGAAAAGGGCGAACAGGCGGAAGAAAAAGTAGATCAGATCCGGATCTACTCCGGAGAAAAATATGAAACAGTACAAAGTGCAGAAGCTGGTGAGGTCTGTGCAGTGACCGGTTTGTCTGATACGTTTCCGGGACAGGGAATTGGCGCTGAGAAAAATTCTTCTCTTCCGATCTTGGAACCGGTGTTAAACTACCAAATCTTGTTTCCGGAAGACGTGGATATACATCATGCACTGGAATGCATGAAAGAGTTGGAGGAAGAAGAACCCTTGCTCCATGTGGTGTGGAATGAAAAGCTGCAGGAGATACATGCCCAGCTGATGGGAGAAATCCAGACTGAAATTCTGAAAAATCTGATCCGGGAGCGCTTTGACCTGTCGGTGGAATTCGGAACAGGAAACATCGTGTACAAAGAAACAATCCGGAATGTGTCGGAAGGGGTGGGACATTTTGAGCCGCTCCGTCATTATGCGGAGGTACATTTGCTTTTGGAACCCGGTGAAACGGGGAGCGGCCTGCAGTTTGCGTCCACGGTCAGTGAGGATGTGCTGGACCGGAACTGGCAAAGACTGATCCTGACACATTTGGCGGAAAAAGAACATCCGGGGGTATTGACGGGCAGTGCGATCACCGATATGAAAATTACGCTGGCGGCAGGAAAAGCACATTTGAAACATACAGAAGGCGGTGATTTCCGTCAGGCCTGCTACCGCGCGGTCCGCCAGGGGCTGATGAAGGCGGACAGTGTGCTGCTGGAGCCTTATTATGCCTATCGTCTGGAAATCCCGAAAGAGCAGACCGGAAGAGCCTTATCGGACATTCAGCGGATGTCCGGAACCTTTGACGATCCGGTGACAGAAGGAGAAATGACGGTGCTGACCGGAATGGCACCGGTCTTTGAAATGCAAAATTATCAGGGAGAAGTCAGTGCCTACACCAGAGGCAGAGGGCACCTTTCCTGTGTGTTGAAGAGTTATCTGCCTTGCCACAATGCGGAGGAGGTGCTGGCACAGACCCGGTATGATCCGGAGCGGGATACGGACAATCCGGCGGATTCTGTTTTCTGCGCCCACGGAGCAGGTTTTGTGGTGAAATGGGATCAGGTGGAGGACTACATGCACTTGGAGTCTGTTTTACAGAAACAAGAAGAAAAGGAAGCGGACCGGGTGGAGGCGGAGAGCATCCGGCGTCCAAAAAGGAGTGCTCCGGTGACAGAACTTTCCTGGGAAGAGGAAAAAGAGCTGCAGCGCATGATCGAAGCGGCCTACCGCCCCAAAGAACGGCAGAGGCGGTTTTCTTACGGGAAAAAGAAAGGATCGGAACCGGAATCTGTAAAAAAACGAGGAAGTTCCGCAAAAAAGGCGGATGAAAAAGAGTATCTGCTGGTGGACGGTTATAACATTATTTTTGCCTGGGAAGAGCTGCGGGAGCTGGCAGAGGTGAATCTGGATGCAGCCAGAGGAAAGCTGCAGGATCTGCTGGGCAATTATCAAGGCTTCGTGGATTGTACGTTGATCTTGGTTTTTGATGCCTATAAATTGGAAGGCTTTGAGGGCGAAGTACAGAAATATCATAACCTGTATGTGATCTATACAAAAGAAGCAGAGACTGCCGACCAGTATATTGAAAAGACAGCCCATGAAATCGGTAAAAAATATAAGGTTACGGTAGCCACTTCCGACGGAACGGAGCAGGTGATCATACGGGGCGCCGGCTGTCATCTGTTGTCTGCCAAGGAATTGAAAAAAGAGGTGGAACGGATTGATCGGTTGATCCGGGAAGAACATCTGCAGGTACAAAAAAAGGGCGGAAAAAACTATCTTTTTGATTATCTGGACGAAGAAATGGCCGGGGAAATGGAAAAGGTGCGGCTCGGCAAGGAAACAGAGTAAACAGAAAACGGGGTAAAAAGAAAAATGGAGTTGACAACACTTTGTTATATTGAAAAAGACGGAAAGTATCTGATGCTGCATCGGGTGTCGAAAAAGAACGATGTCAATCAGGGAAAATGGATCGGCGTGGGCGGACATTTTGAGCTGGGAGAAAGTCCGGAAGAATGCGTTTTGCGGGAAGTGAAGGAAGAGACGGGACTGACGCTTACCGGCTATCGTTTCCGAGGGCTTCTGACGTTTCTTTGTGACGGAAATGCAGCGGAGTATATCTGTATTTACACGGCAGACGGATTTGAAGGAGAACTGATTGACTGCGACGAAGGAAAACTGGCGTGGATCGACAAAAAAGAGATTCTGGGAATGGATCTGTGGGAAGGCGACCGGATTTTCCATCGGCTGCTGGAAGAAGATGGTCCATTTTTCTCTTTGAAGTTCTGTTATGAAAACGATGTCCTGATGGAGGCGTGGAAAGACGGAGAACGGATGGAGCTTTTGGACGTGCTGAATCCGGACGGAACCCTTTCCGGCCGTCGCAGCGAGCGCGGCGTTGTTCACCAGGAGGGGTATTTCCATCGGACGGTGGATATTTGGGTGGTGCGCAAAAAGTCATCCGGCGGATACGACATTCTGTTGCAGAAACGGGCGAAAGAGAAGAAAGCATATCCCGGGTGTTATGATACTTCTGCGGCAGGGCATGTGCAGGCAGGAGACGGAATCCTGGAATCTGCCCAAAGAGAACTGGAGGAAGAACTGGGAATCTATGCAGAGGCATCGGAGCTTTCTCTGATGGGAACCCACGAAGCTTTCTGGCACGATACCTTTGGCGGGAAAGCGTTTCACAATCATGAGCTGAGCAGCATTTATCTGCTGGAAAAAGAGGTTTCTATCGAAGAAATGACCCTGCAGGAGGCGGAAGTGGAATCGGTCTGCTGGATGGATCTGGATGCCTGTCTGGAGCAGGTGAAAGAAGGCAGCCGGAAAAGCTGCCTGAACGTAGAACGGTTGGAGCTTCTGAAAAAGTTTTTGGAACAGAAGAACGGTTAAAGGCATTTTTGAAGGAAAACGGAAAAAAGACGGCGCATGTCAAAGGAAGAACGAAACATGCATTCCGGGTGCCACTGCACGCCCAGGACAAAGGGGTGTGAGGGCATCTCGATGGCTTCTGCGGAGCCGTCGCTGGCAAGGGCGGAGATGACCAGTCCGTGTCCGGTGTGCTCTACGGTCTGGTGATGATAGCTGTTTACGAACAAATAGGGACCTGTCAGGCGGTGCAGGAGACTGCCCTTTACACAGCTGATCTTGTGACTGATCTCGTTACGGCGGGCAGAATGCTGCATATGGTTCAAGGCGTCTTCGCATTGGGAGAAAATATCCTGGCAGATGGTGCCGCCGCAGGCGACGTTTAAAATCTGCATGCCGCGGCAGATAGCCAGCACCGGTTTTTGGGTCTGCAGGATCTGCTTCATAAGGCGGATCTGGAACAGATCCAGGGAAATGTCCGTCCTGCCGATGCCTTGCCGGGGCTCCTGGCCGAAGAGGAGCGGAGTGATGTCTTCCCCTCCGCAGAACAAAAAACCGTCGCAGAGTGTGCGGTAAGCTTCGATGGATGCAGAAGATTTTACGAAAGGCAGGACCAGAGGGATTCCGCCGGATTTCAGGATCGCCTGAATGTAAGCATCGGAGACGGATTGGCGGTGGTCAGAGCAAGAACAGATCACAATACCGATTTTAGGTTTCATGGGGAGAGCTCCTTAAAAAGTGATAGAAAATATACCATATAAGTATACATAAAAACAGGAAAATTTATGCTTGAGGAGGCAATTATGGGGTTGATCGATTTACATTGTGACACGTTGAGCAAGATCGTAAACACGGCACAAAGTTTGAAAAAGAATGAACTTCAGGTGGATCTGGAGAAGTTGAAAAGAACCGGTACATCCGCACAGTTTTTCGCCTGCTTTGTCAATGCAGGGAATTATAAAAAGGAAGAAAAAATTTCCTGGGAAGAAGCGTATCAGGCGGTGCTTGACATGATCGGCCGTATGGAACAGGAAACGGAAAAGGAAGAATCTTTGCAGGTGGTGCGAAGCGCAGAAGAACTGGAAGAACGCTGCAAAAACCGGAAGATTTCCGCTTTTCTGACGGTGGAAGAAGGCGGCGTTTTGAACGGAAGCCAGAAACGGTTGGAGGAATTGCGGGAAAAGGGAATTTCTCTGATCACGCTGACCTGGAACTATGAAAACTGCATCGGTTTTCCCAACAGCCCGGACCCGGAGCGGATGGAAAAGGGGCTGAAGCCCTTTGGGATCGAAACGGTGGAACATATGAATGCGCTGGGAATGCTGGTGGATGTTTCCCATCTGTCCGACGGCGGATTTTGGGATTGCATCCGCTGCAGCAGCCGGCCCATTGTAGCTTCTCATTCCAACGCGAGAGCCCTTTGCGGCCATCCCAGAAATCTGACGGATGACATGCTGCGTGCGCTGGCAGAGAAGGGCGGCGTTGCAGGATTGAATTTTTATCCCCTCTTTTTGCGGGACGGAGGGGATAATGTTACAGTGGATGATATTGCGTGTCACGCTGCCCATATGCTCCGGGTGGCAGGGGAAGAGCTTCCGGCTCTGGGATCGGACTTCGATGGCTTTAAAATGGAGGAAAACAAAGATTATTTGCAGGATGCCGGAGATATGGAAAAATTGTGGTACAGTCTGAAAAAACAGAAAATCACAGAGCGTCAGATCGACAAGATCTGGTCGGAAAATGCGGCGAGACTCATAAGAAATGTTCTGTAAATTGAAATATTGTTTGACAGGGAATGCAGGAATCTTTATACTAGAAACAGTGAAAAACAGGAAAAACGATGTTTTTTCAAATGTTTGAGGAGGTAAAAATATGAAAAAATGGATTGCAGCACTTCTGTGTGTAGCAATGACCGGTGCTATGCTGGTCGGATGCGGATCAAAAGATGCTGACACAAAGGATGGAGACAAGAAGGCAGACGGTGATGGAAAGAAATGGGTTATTGCGACAGATACTGTATTTAAGCCCTTCGAGTACACAAATGAAAACAATGAGTTTGTAGGAATCGACGTAGATATCCTGGCAGCAATCGCAGAGGATCAGGGATTTGATTATGAACTGCAGAGCCTTGGATGGGATGCGGGAGTTGCAGCAGTACAGGCAGGACAGGCAGATGGCTTGATTGCAGGAGCTACGATCAAACAGGAAAGAATCGACTCCGGATGGATCTTCTCTGATGGTTACTATGACGCAACACAGACATTCGTAGTTCCGAAGGGAAGCGACATCAAGAGCTTCGAGGATCTGAAGGGCAAAAATGTAGCAGTGAAAAACGGAACAGCAGGAGCTGATTTCGCAGACAGCCTGAAAGACGAATACGGATTTACAGTTACAGTATTTGAAGATTCCCCGACAATGTATCAGGACGTTATCATCGGAAACAGCGCGGCTTGCGTAGAAGATACTCCGATCATGGCATCCTCCATCAAAGAGGGCGGACTTGCACTGGAGATTCCGGATGGAATGGAAAGTGAAGGAGCACCTTACGGATTTGCAATCATGAACGAGAAGAACCAGGAACTTCTCGATATGTTCAATAAGGGTCTGAAAAACATCAAAGCAAACGGAACTTATGACGAAATTATCGATAAATACCTGAAATAAAAAGAGAAATGCAAAACGTGGGAAATCCTTGACAGTGGGTTTTTCACGTTTTGTCTTATCAGAACGGAGGGAAATACATGGCCTTTATTATTGAAAAATATGGCAGTATGCTTTTGTCCTCTCTGGGACGTACACTGCTTTTGACCTTACTTTCCCTGTTATTTGCCATTGTCATTGGTTTGATCTTCGCCTTGATGAACGTCGGAAAGAACAGGGTATTGAATTTAATAGGAACCGTATATGTCGATGCGGTCAGAGGTGTTCCGCTGATCGTACTGGCATATTTTATTTACTTTGGTGTCCCGGCCGGTATTCAGGCGATGGGTGTCGCAAACTTTCGTCTTCCTGCGCTTCAGGCCGGTACCATTGCGCTGGCGATGAACTGTGGTGCGTATATGGCAGAGATCATCCGTGCCGGAATCGAAAGCGTGGATAAGGGGCAGATGGAAGCAAGCCGGAGTTTGGGACTCAGCTACGGAAAGAGCATGCGTCTTGTAGTACTGCCGCAGGCGATCCGTACCATGATCCCATCGATCATCAACCAATTTATCATCACATTGAAGGATACTTCCATTCTTTCAGTTATCGGATTCCCGGAGCTTACCAACATGGGTAAGACCATTATGGGAAATACCTTTAGAAACTTGCAGACATGGGCGATCGTAGGTCTGATGTACATGATCGTGATCGTAACCTTGAGCAAGATCTCCAAGCGGATCGAGAGGAGGGTAAAACGTGGAAGAGAATAAGAACTTAAAAATACATGTGGAAAACCTCAAGAAAAACTTTGGAAAACTGGAAGTTTTAAAAGATATCAGCATCGATATCACAGAAGGAGAAGTTGTGGTTTTGATCGGACCTTCCGGAAGCGGAAAATCCACTTTTCTCCGCTGCCTGAATCAGTTGGAGATTGCAACAGACGGTACGATTATTGTGGATAAAGAGGATGTGACTGACCCGCAGACGGATATCAATAAATTGCGTGAAAAGATCGGAATGGTATTCCAGCATTTCAATCTGTTTCCGCATAAAACGGTTATCGAAAACATTATGCTGGCTCCGGTAGAGCTGAAGAAGCAGACGAAGGAAGAGGCAAGGGAAAACGGTATGAAGCTGCTCCGCCGCGTTGGTATGGAGGATAAAGCAGACACATATCCGATCCAGCTTTCCGGCGGTCAGAAGCAGAGAGTAGCCATCGCAAGATCACTGGCGATGAATCCGGATATCATGCTGTTTGACGAGCCGACATCCGCATTGGATCCGGAGATGGTAGGAGAAGTTCTGAATGTTATGAAAGAGCTGGCTGCCGACGGCATGACTATGGTAGTGGTAACCCATGAGATCGGATTTGCGAGAGAAGTGGCTAACAGAGTCATTTTTATGGACGGCGGTTATATCGTGGAAGAGGGAACACCGGATGAAGTGATCAACCATCCGAAGGAGCCGAGAACCATCGATTTCTTGAACAAGGTGCTGTAACAGGTCTGTGACCGAAGGAGATTCTATGAACAGGATTATTACCATAAGCCGCGAATATGGTGCTGCAGGCGGAACTGTGGGACGTGCAGTGGCCAAAAAGCTCGGTTATGAATATTATGACAAAGCGATTATACTCAGAACAGCCAGGGAATACAATCTGGATGTGGAAAGCATGACGAAATGGGACGAAAAGGTTCAGACCAATTTCGGGTTTGCGCAGAGCTTGTTTGATGCATTTAGCAGACCAACCAGTGACCGTCTGTTTGAGGCACAGAAAGATATTATCCGAAAGATCGCAGAAAAAGGGAAATGTGTGATTGTCGGACGGAATGCAAATATCGTTCTGAAAGAATTTGAGCATGCCCTGCATGTGTTTATCAATGCAGATGAAAACTGGCGTGTGGACTGGATGAAGAAAAAAGAACCAGAGAAGAGCGAGACGAAGATCCGGGAAGAGCTGAAAGCTGTAGACAAAGAGCGCAGAAAGCACTGTGCTTATTACACAGATACAGAATTTGGAATGTCCGATTACTATGATGTTTGCCTGAGGGTTTCGACACTGGGTGTGGATCAATGCGTAGATACGATCTGCAGCCTGGCAGAGAGACAAGAATAGCTTAATTGTAATCCAAGATTCCATACCCACTATCTTGGACATGTGTAAAAGTTAATAGTTATCAGTGTAAAAGAAAGGTATGGATTTTCTTTTACAAATGAATTGAGACTGACTGGATA
>CAKRWZ010000050.1 GCA_934418295.1 uncultured Mediterraneibacter sp. | reverse complement strand
GCATATTTTGCATTTTTTACGGCAATTACCTTTTCTCTGTAATCTGTCGGATTCTGAACAGCTTCCACATCAACAGCTGCAATTTCTTTGTAAGCTGCAAGCTGATGCTCTGCTAATGCGGCATCTGTTTTGTAAGTTGCTGCAATCGCGATCATATCTAACACAACTGTTGCATCATTCTCCAACAGTCTTCCGCCGTCCATCTGCTTTCCGAAACGGTCATAATACGGCATTCCTGTGTTAGTAAAGGTTACATTGTCATCTGCATCCAAATATACCGGTTTAGCTGCGTTATCTTTTCCATTCTCCAGATTCTTTTTCGCTGTTTCCAGCATAGTCCGGAGCTCCTCCGGCAATTCTGCGTAGCCTTCTGCTGCCATCGTATTTTCTGCCTTTGTCAAAAGGATCTGAATATTAGAAGCATTCAAAGCAGCAAGCAACGGCAGATATCCGGTATAGGTTGTTCCATTATATTCGGTCGTTGTCTTAATCCAATAACGGCCCGGACGGGCAACATAGCCCATTTTCATGGCATTAACACCGTATTTGTATGCAAATGCCGTGGAATTTGCGCTGTAGGCTGCCAGCGTTTTTGTGGAAGCCACTGCCGTGCCATTCTCATAAATCACCAGGGTACCGAAATCGATTGCCGGATTACCGATCATTCCATAAAAATGTGTGGCGTTTGCCTGATAGCTGCTCAATGTTCCCGGTGTAGACTCCGAATATCCCATGGTCGGATCTGTCAAAAATGCGGTTCCCTGCTGTGCAGCTTTTTTTACCAAAAGCTGAATATAGCTTTTGCTGCCATCTGCCGCAGTATATTCCACATAAATGGTTTTGTTTTCTGCTGCAGCATACAGATTCTTCAAGGTTGCACCTCCACGGCTCCATCCATCTTTTCCTTTGCCGAAAGCAGAAGAAAAGCCTGTAGAGGAGCTATAGCTGGTTCCTGCTTCGATAGAAGAGCCCTCTGCTCCGCCTTTCAGAAAAATCTGATTAGTTTCCTCGCTGATTTCCTCATTTGTATAGGAAACCTCTGCATTTGTCCATTCCTTGTCCTGATAAGAGGTGACCGTATCCAAAAGTGTTACCTCTTTTTCAATTCCGTTAATTTTTACCTTCAAAGATACCGGTTCCTCCGCAGCTGCCTCTACTGGCTGCTCCGTTTCTTCCATATCTTCTGTTTCCACAGTATCTTCTGCTTTTGGTTCTACAGTTTCTTCCTGGGAAACCTGGTTCTCTGTCAGATCGTCCTGCGCTTTTACATTCTGCATTCCGCCAATTCCCGTTCCAAACGACAACTGCAGGACCATCAGAACGCTGAGCATCAGGCTCAAGACTCTGTTTGTCTTCTTCGACATTTCTTGTCCTCCTTTTCTCTTTTCTATTCCTAAATAAAATATCTATGCATAAAGACAGACACCTTTTATCTCTGTCTATTTGCACCGTAAAATAAAATTATCTTTATTACAGCAGGAAAATAGCTATACCGGAATCTTACCAAACTTCCGCAGAGCCTCCGAGACTTCATCCTTCTGTCACAAGATTCAATAATTTTATGGCATCCTGGAGATTTACTTTACCGTCTGCATTGACATCACCCACCATCGGATCGATCTCCTCTCCTTGTGTTACCTTATTCAGCAGCAAAATTGCATCACTCAGATTGATCTCTCCGTCTCCGTTTACATCTCCCGTTTTCTCGCCACTTTCAGATCCGGACGGCCTTTTTACATATGCTGTAGTCTGCACATATACGCCATTTGCCAACAGAGCATAGCTTTTTTCTTCCATGGCCGGAAGCAAAGATGGTACAAATTTTAAATCCGGTTTCCCCGCTTTTAAAACAGTAAAACGTAACGATACGATCTGAATTCCGTCCCCCGTTTCTCCGTCAAATACTCCGTTTAAGGATGAACCGCTACACAACAGGCTTCCGTCTTCCTGAACCGCATTTTCTACAGGAGTGATCCCTTCTGTGATCTCCAGTCCACGGTATTCCATCTCACTTGCATCAAACCGGAAATTCAATGCAAATGTATCAAATTTTGCCTGTTTTATTTTCACACTCACTACCGCAGTCTCGTTTGCTTCATACCGTTCCTTATCAAACACTGCCTCTATTTTTCCGTTACCTGTTTCCGCTTCTTCTTCCGTTTTTTCTCCTGCCTCATTCTTTGTAAACAGAATTTGCTTCAAAAGCAGAAAATCTTTAATATTTACTACACCATCCTTATTCAGGTCGCAGTCTGTTCTGTCACTTTTTCCCATACTTGCAGCCATATAAGAAATATCCTGCAGCGTTGCTTTTCCGTCCCCGTTTACATCTCCCTGCACACCTTTGACCGTCACTTTGATCTGCGGCAAGTCGCATTGCAACGTATAATTTGTATAGGCATCAGGCAGTACCGGCACAAAAATATATTCACCAGGTCCTTTCGGCTGATAATTGCTGCATTTCCATGTAACATCTACTATATTTACGTTCTTCCCGTCAACTGTCGCTTTCAGCCATGTTGGTAGCTCTGCCTGTATTTTCGTTTCCTGAGTTCCAAATTCTGTTTCCATTGAGGCCTTTGCCCCATCCGGTAAGCTTAAAGTCGTGATCGTATTCTTTCCGATGGCCTGCTTTAAAATATCCAGAAACGGAGCCACCTCATCCTCTTCCGCTGTCATATCTGCAGCATAGGTCATACATTTTTCATAAGCATTCCGCACATTTTCCTTGTCCAACAGATCCTGTCTGTTGCGGATCGCAGCCAGGGTACGCATTAACTCTGTTTTGTCCATGGTGGGATGGCTTTCGCCAATGGTCATTCCGCTGTTTCCCAGATCTCCGCCCAAACCCACCAGGGTAAACTGCCAACGCACTACTTGTCCGTCTGCTGCAGCCAAACCTGCAGCGCCCACATTCGGAAACACATTCTGCACGCTGTACATCCAACCGGACTGAGAAAAATAATCAAACTCTCCTAAATATTCCGGATCGTTGGTATCTTCAAACTGCAATGGTTTCAACCCGTTATTTTTTACCAGTACATCTGCCATTTTTTTGATATATTCAGGCATTGTCTTTTCTATATTCCCCCGGTTGTCATCCTTGATATCCGAAAGATAAAAGTTCGAACTTAGATTTCCGGTATAAAGATAATCCCTGGAAGCATACTCTCTCAAGGCCCTGTCTGTTACCTGCGCCAGATTTTCACCGGTATAAAAAGGAATTTCCTGAGGCTCCATGATAAATCCCTGTCCCAGCGTTAATTTTTCGATTGACATCACCACATATCCCGCCGGTTCTTCTGCTTCTGCAGTTGTGGTACGTATCAAAAATACTGCCACGAAAAGGGCCATCGCCGTAACAATTCTGCGCCAGGCATTTTTTCTGTTTTTTCCCATCTGTTACCCCTTTCTTCTCCGAATTCCTAACAGCACTCCAAACAAAAGCAATAACACCAAAACAAGAACGCACACCGCAGTAAGCAAGGGATTCTCTTTCATAGTCGCTGCTATAACTGAATAAATCTTACTTCCGCCTTCTCCTTGCCCTGCGTTTCCCTCTCCGCTCTGCTGACTGTCTGATCCTTCTCCGTCTCCCGGAGCCTTTTCAGACATCTGCGTCTGCTTCTCCTCCCTGTTCGCTAATGCATCTGATGCTTCCGGCATCACTGTGCTGCTTCCGCTGCCGCCTGTCCGGTTTCCGTTTTCTCCGGCATCGCTTTCCTTTCCACTCCCGTTTGCTGTGCCGATGCCTGACCCACTTCCGTCGCCACCTGTGTTTTCTCCGGGTTTTGGTGTATCTCCGGAATTTTCCGGTTGATATACGATCACCGTAATAGTCCGGAACGTGTTCCGCTTCACATTTCCTGCTACCTTGAATCCATCTGCATCCGGATCCAATTTTGATTGGAATACATAGGTTCCAAGACGATTTCCGTCATATCCGTCCTGGTCGATCCAAATGGTCGGAATATCGATCAATCCCTGCCCCAGATCCGCCCTGACATACGTCTGGAGATTCGGAAATTTTAATGCTGATTTTGGTGTCCCGAGCGGGACTCTCTGCACTGCCACATCTGCTGCCAACGGCAGGCTGCTGCTCACCGGAAATACAAATTTCTTCTCCCCTCTGTCCACACGGATTGTCGGCAATGTCACACCTTCCACGACTACATACCCTGTCGGCAGAATCGGAGTAAAGCTATATCGGCAACTTTCTTCCGCCTCTGTCTGCCAAATCGGTTTGCTTTTCCACGTCACACCGGAAACCCAGACATGTTTTCCGGCGATCGTCACACCAAGTTTATCCGGAAGTTCCAGATCCGACACTTTTGCATCGTTTTCTGCCTGCTGGTGCAGCAAATGGCTGTCCAAGGGATCAAATGCCGTAATTTTTCTGCCAATCTCAGACTGTCGAAATTTTGCATTGGCTGCGTTCATTTCTTTTACCGCCTGATTGATTTCTTCTTTTTGCTGCTTGTCCATGTAATAACGATTCATGGAACGGTACTTCTCATAAACCGTATTGGCCTGTGCTTTTGCCGCTTGCAGAAGCTCTGCGGCCCCGTCCGCATAAATCCGGTCACCATGTTGTGCCTGATACAGAAGCTCCTTTGCTTCATTCATCTCGGTTTTAATATAATCAACCGAATAATTGGTATCTACATAAACTGTCTCTTCTATCTTTTTCCCATTACACTGAAAACTCAGGTAAATCGGAGTCCTTCCGGATTTCAGCATCCGGATCACATAATTCGATCCGTTGATCGGCTGCAACTCATCCAGCATCAAAACCGTCTTATCCCCTATCTCCATCGTGAGCATCCCATTCTGGATGCAAGATGTCGTATTCAGCCTTTCCCCATCCTCGTTCGTCAGAATAATGCTCTCCATCGTCATGTTGACCGTGCGCTCAGGTTGCTTTGGCGTGATGATATATTCCCGATCTTGGTATACCTTTGGAATCCGCATGTTCATTTTCCCAGGTTTCGTTACATTTATAACGTATACCTGCTGATGAATCTTATCTTTTGCCGTCACCTTGATTTTTAATGTAAAGGTATCTTTTTGGTCAAACCCTGTAGCATCATAATCAAAAATTTCGTAATAGCCGCTCTCTTTTCGGACACAAGAAGGACGATACGTCCGGTCATTCTGGGCAGACACCTCCAATTCTTGACCTTCCTTTGTCTGTGGGAATGCCCATATAGTCTGCTTAGAGGAAATCGTTGTGAATTCTTCCGTCGGAAGTGTCATTTCATATGTGTAGGTTCCGATTTGCAGTCCTTCAAAATAATTTTTTTCTCCATTCTCTTCCAGCGATATCTTGAGTCCTGCCAATTCTGCATCTGACAGAGATCCGTCCGCATCTTCTCCGACATAAGTGATCAAAAATACAAATGTATAGCTACCTTGCTTTTCTACTCGCTTTCCGTCCTCATACTCCCAGTAGGTTCCATAACATTTCAAAAACCATGTGTTTGTTCCCTCATGAAGGGACAACACATCTGTTTCCAAATCTACGCTTTTCTCTTTTTCTCCTGCTGCTTCCGTAAAGCTTTGGACCACTTGTTCTTTCTGGTCTAAAAGATCTGCTCGGAACACTTCGTTAGCTTTTATCCCGACTTTCATTTTGAGTTTTACATTCGCTTCACCTGTACTGATTTCTTTCACCGCACCGGATGATTTCCATTGTCCGGTCGATTCCGGTGATTCATTTCCTTGTGCATCCAGAAGTTTATAATCTGAAACCCCACTCCTCACACCTGTTCCAAAACTGAAAAAGGAATACGTTTGGGTTAAACCAGACTGCATATCCGTCAACGTCAATACATTTCGGTTATGATCATCTGCAAAAGGAACATCAAAAGAAAATGTACCGTCTCCGCTTACCCGGAGTGCCGTACCGTTAAAAACAACTGTCGTGTTCTTCCCCGTTTTTGCATAAAAAGTCCGGGGCATGCCATTCAAGGGCCGATTGTTATGTAAATAGTAAGTCGTCTGTTCTGCAGAAAAAACCGGAGATATCATTTCGGCCGCTGTCGAAAGGTCTTCTTTATCTGAAAGCTTTTCCAGCTTCGGTGCCGCAAAATCCTGTTCTGCTATGCGAGACAGGCTTTGTTTTGCTTCCGCCGCCATTTTGTCAACTGCAGTCTTATCTCCCGCTGCTTCTATTTTGTCAAGACCCTCTTGCAGACACTCTTGCAATTTTTCGTGTTTAACTCCCTCCGAGTGTTTCAAGAATGTTTCTCCGTAATTTTTCAATTCTTGTTTTGCTTTTTCTTTATATAACGCAAGATCAGACTCTTCTTTTGAATCTTTTATCACTCTGACGGTGACAGGGATCTCATCACTTTTCTTAAACGCCACAGCGCTTTTTCCGTCCAAATACAGATCACTTCCGGCTGAAAACTCCAAATCCGGACTCCCGGCTTTCAACGCCTGAAAACAGATGGTTCCCAAAATCGTACTCGGCAGCATTTCCCGGCTCCCGGCCGCAGTTGCCAACACTTCTATCTGACCGGATGGCCAACTGCTTCCTGCTGTATTGTAAAGATTTTTCCCCATGGTTAAAGAAACTACGCTCAATTCATCCGGTCGATAGGAAAGATGAAAACCCGCCATGTCAAATGTAGTTCCTTCCAGTATAACAGTGACTGTCACGGTTTCTCCGCTTTCGTAGGAGGTTTTGTCGAAAACAGCTCGGATCTCTGCCGTTCCTGCGCTCGCTTCATTTTTTTCTTGCTGTTTTGGATCCTCTTCGGAAACCACTTCCGGGTCCTCTTTCTCTGTAGACATCTCAGCTGAATTTGTTTCTTCCAAGATGCTCTTTTCTGCGCTCTCCTCTTTCGGCTCTGTTTTTTCCACCAATTCCGGCAAAGACGTTTCTTGTTCTTCTCCTACTGTAACTTCCGTATTTTCTTTTTTTTCATGTTCTGCAAACTCGGCTGATACTGATACCGGATTTGCGGCACAGCACAGTGCTGCGACCATGATTCCGGCGATCCATCTCTTTTTTTTCATTTTCCCTTCGGCCACCTTAACCGCCTTACTTCGAACCATCTATAATGTAGAGATCTCCTGTTTTCGGATCTTCATATACAATCTTTGTCTTATATCCTTCCATGGAAATCTCTTCGTCTTTTTCTTCCACTTCCGATACATCTATTTTTTCTATGTTTTTTTCCGACAGATCTGTTGTTCTTGAATTTTTCAGATCTACTTTCCAATATAAGATCAATGCTGCCATCAAACCACAAGCCAGCACCAGCATCGCATCTGACAAATTTGCCATATAACTCATGGGATCAGGACTTGTATCTTCAAATCCTGTTTTTTTGTCATCTTTCAATCTACCTTTCCGAAGCATTTTTACGCCTCCTTTTCCGAAGCTTTTAAGCTCTGCATCTCTGTCAGGCAGCCTTCCATGACCACTTCCAAGTCTTCAATCTCTCTTTTATACCACTTTTGACGGCACATTGAAATGACAGAGCAAACCGCTGCCGAAATCAAACCCGCAATCGTCGTATCAAAAGCGTATTCCATTGCCTGGGAAAGAGTCTGTGTATCTCCTTGCCCCAAGGCTACAATCCCCGGTCCCAACGGAATCAGCGTTCCCAAAAGTCCGAACATTGGTCCCAATTTTGCAACCATATTCGTTGCAGATAAAATCTTATGGTAATACTCTTCTTCCTGTTCCAGTAATCTTCTGGCTGCTGCTTCTCTCACCTCCGGCTCCAAGTCGGATGTTTCCAATAATCTGAGGATTGTTTTTTTCTGCCGGTTCAAAAGTGCTGTCCCGTCTACGATCTTTTTGACATCTGTAACCGATTTCCCGTCTATTTCATGCAACATTGCCACCGTATCACATTTTTTCTTTTTACATCTCCCAACTGCTTCACAAAAGAAATATCCGAGTTCCACCACAGACACCGCCATCAGCAGAAATAAAATGATGGTACATGGCAATTTTAAATATTGACCGATTTCATGTAAAATTTGGCTGGTTACCTGCATTCTTTTTCTCCCTTTTCATCACTTACCGTTTTCTATATAGCCGTTTGCAGCAGCTACTATAGCAACGAAATCCTTGTCAAACACAGACCGGACTCTGTCTCTCTTCTTTTCTGTAAATAAAATATTTATGCAATAAAAAAACTCTCCTGACATCTTCAAGAGAGTTTTTTACAGCCACCTTATGATCCCCTATCCTTCCATGAAGATTTTCTTTTCTTCATATGAAGCAGCAGGGTTTTGCGGACTATCCGCTCATTCAGAATCAATCTGTTTGGTACCGGAATCCCACCGGTTTTCCTATCAATGCTTTCTGCGACTGCATCATTCTATATTTTACTTTCTGCTTTTATTATAGTAGGATAATCTGCCTGTTTTGTCAACCGCTACTTCTGCTTTGGATTCCGCAGCTCTTCCAATTCTCCGGCCATCACCTTTTCAATGGCATAGGCAACTCCGTTCTCTGCATTGCTTTTCGTGATATATTGTGCCGCATCTTTGATCTCTTCATAGCCGTTTGCAACCGCTACCGTAGCACCGAAATCCATGTCAAACATGGACCAGTCGTTAGGGCTGTCGCCCAGGATCATGACTTCATCCATGGTGTAGCCCCGCTCTTCGATAAATTCTTTTAATACAGGGCCCTTCTGTGCTTTGATGCTGGTTATTTCAATACTGTTGATAAAGGCCGTCGCCGTGGAAATAAAATCAATCCCTTCCAATGCTTTTTTTGCTTCTTTCAGACGCTCAAAATCCTGGGAAAACACAAAGATTTTATAGACCTCGATCTTCTGCTTTTCAAAATCCGTCACTCTTTCCAGCCGATGTACCATTTCATCGCGCACTTTGTAATATTCGGAATTTCGGATTTCTTCTACCGATTTGCTGAGGAAGAACATAGCCACTTCTTCTACGATCAGCTCATCCTTTTCCTTTTCGGTTCCGATCATGTAATCGCCCTGATCCGTGAAAAACAGCAGGCGCATTCCGTAAGCGGACTCGATTTCCACTACTTTTTCCAGTTCTTCATAGGTCATACAGATCCGCTTCAGGTTGTTTCTTTCCGCATCGTTTACCTCTGCTCCGCTGGCCACGATACACTCGCACGTAATGTGTGCCGGTACCAGCACGCTGTCTGCGCCTGTCTGCTGCCGTCCTGTAGCCACGATAAACCGATACCCCGCATCCTGTGCCTTTTTGATCGTATCTGCGTTTACTTTTGAGATCTTATGATCGCTGCCGAGCAGCGTATCATCCAGATCACTTACAATTACCTTGATCATTTGTATCCCTCCTCTTTTCTCTCTTCTTCGTAATCGATCCGTACCAGCCGAAGTCCTTGGGGAGGTGCTGTCGCTCCCGCCTCGATCCGATTTTTGGCTTCCAGCATTTTTTTTACCTGTTCCGGCCGAAAATATCCTCTTCCTACCTGCAGAAGTGTCCCTGCAATGATCCGGACCATATTGTATAAAAATCCATTTCCTTCCACAGTCAGCCGGATTTCATCCGCCTGCTGTTCCAGTTTCAAGCTGTAAATGGTGCGCACGGTATCTTTGACATTCGTCCGCACACAGCAAAAACTGGCAAAATCATGGGTACCTTTCAAATATTCTGCCGCTTTTCGCATCGCTTCTATATCTAAAGGAAAGGATACAAAGCAGCTGGTACGCCGCCGGGTCGGATCCGGCATTTCTGCATTTTGTATCCGATATTCATAAGTCTTCCGGCACTTCTGATGGCGCGGATGCCAGTCCGGCTCCACCCTCTCTGAATGTACTGCCACCACATCTTCCGGCAAAAGCGGGTTTAATGCATAACAAAAACGCTCCGCCGGGATTTCCGATGCCGTATCGAATACTGCCACATTTCCCAGTGCATGTACCCCTGCATCCGTTCTGCTGGCCCCGATCACCGCTGTTTTTTCTCCCGTCAGCCTGGAGAGTGCTTCGTTTATCACGCCTTCCACCGTTCTTTGCTCCGGCTGTGACTGCCAGCCGGAAAAGGCCGTTCCGTCATAAGCTACTGTCAGTTTTATCCGTTTCATAATAATTGCCCTATGGCGATCATCCCGCCAAAATAAAGCAGCATAATCAGATATCCTATCCAATCCCGTTTTCTGTAAACCAACGGTTTCATTTTTGTCCTTCCGTCCCCGCCGCGGTAACACCGTGCTTCCATCGCATCCGACAGATTCTCTGCCCGGTCAAATGCCGATACGAACAGCGGGATCAGGATCGGGATCATGTTTTTCGCACGCTGGATCAGATTTCCCGACTCCAGGTCAGCCCCTCTGGCTGTCTGTGCCTTTATGATCTTATCCGTTTCTTCCAGCAAGATGGGAATAAACCGCAGTGCGATAGACATCATCATCGCCACCTCGTGGACGGGTACTTTGATCTTATTTAACGGGCGAAGCGCCGATTCAATACCGTCAGTCAACGCATTTGGTGTCGTGGTAAAGGTCATAAGAGACGACCCTGTCACCAGATAGATCAGGCGTATCACCATAAGGATCGCCGTTCTCAGTCCTCTTTCCGTGATCTTGAAGATCCAGAAAGACACCAACACCTTCCCGCCTTTGGTAAAGAACAGGTTCAAAATCCCCGTAAACAATAAAATAATAAGGACCGGTTTCAATCCTTTTAAAATATATTTCAAAGGAACCTTTGAAAGGAAAATCATGGTTCCCAAAAATACCGTTGCCAGCAGATAGCCCCAGGCATTGTTCTGCACAAATAAAGACACCAGAAACAGGAGGGTACATGCCAGCTTTGTCCTAGGATCCAGCTTGTGCAGAACCCCGTCCGCCGGATAATATTGTCCGATCGTAATATCTCTAATCATGTATTCTCCTCATAATCTCGTCTGCTGCTTCCGACACGGTCGTCACATTGGTATCCACCGGGATCCCCCGGTCTGCCAAAGCATGCATCACATAAGTCACCTGCGGCGCTGCCAGTCCGATTTCTTCCAGTTCTTTATAGTGGGAAAACACCTCTTTTGGCGTCCCGTCGAACAACTTTTCTCCCTTGTTCATCACGATGATCTGCTGCACATATTTGGCGATATCCTCCATACTGTGGGAAACCAGAATCACTGTGATCCCTGTCTGCCTGTGCAGATATGAGATCTGATCCAATATCTGATCGCGCCCCATGGGGTCCAGCCCCGCCGTGGGCTCATCCAAAACCAACACCTCCGGCTTCATGGCCAGCACTCCTGCAATGGCCGCCCTGCGCTTCTGTCCGCCGGACAGGTCAAAAGGAGATTTCCGATAATATTTCTCCGGAAAACCCACCAGCTCCAATGCTTCTGTCGCCCTTCTCTCGCATTCCTCCGGAGAAAGACCCTGATTTTTAGGTCCAAAGCACACATCTGTCAAAACGTCTGTTTCAAACAGCTGATACTCCGGATATTGGAAGACCAGCCCCACTTTTTCCCGGAGTTTTTTCATATTATAGCCATCTGCGTAGATGTTCTCCCCGTTAAAATAGAGTGCCCCCGACGTTGCCCGGATCAATCCGTTAAAATGCTGTATCAGCGTGGATTTTCCTGATCCGGTATGACCGATGATCCCCACAAAACGTCCGGAAGGGATTTCCAGGCTGATGTCGGTAAGCGCCTGTTTTTCATAAACTGTTCCCTGACCGTATACAAAATTCAGGTTTTCTAACTTAATCGACATATTGCCTCCACCAACTCTTCCATCTTTAAAATCCCGGCCGGGATATCCAGCCCCCGCCGGCGCAGTTCATGGGCCAGAGCCGTCACCTGCGGCACATCCAGCCTGTACCTTTTCAATTCTTCTTCCTGACCGAAAATCTCTCTCGGAGTCCCGGTCATGACGACTTTTCCTTTGTCCATCACATAAACCCGATCCGCATCCACCACTTCTTCCATATAATGCGTGATCAGGATCACGGTCATATTTCGGGTCTCCCGAAATTCGCGGACAATCTTCATGACTTCTTTTCGGCCGTTTGGATCCAGCATCGCCGTTGCTTCGTCCAGCACGATGCATTTCGGCTCCATCGCCAGCACTCCCGCGATGGCCACCCTCTGCTTTTGTCCGCCGGAAAGCTTGTTTGGAGAATTTTTACGATATTCATACATTCCGACTGCTTTCAGGCTGCTTTCTACCCGTTTCCAGATTTCTTCCGTAGATATGCCCAGAT
>CAKRWZ010000049.1 GCA_934418295.1 uncultured Mediterraneibacter sp. | reverse complement strand
AGAAAGCCATTGAAAGTTACCGGATCACGGCGGAACAAAAGTCTTATCTGCGGATTCTGAAGATCAAAAAATAAAGTATACGAAATATTGGGCGAAAAAAGACAGACATTTACAAAATATCGCAATGATCTATCTCCATTTGAAACAATTCCGTCCCGGAAAGGATGAATGCTTTCGTAGCGGGCATGAAATTCAGCGAGAAAAAATAAAAAGAAATCTGTTTTTACCGGGGGATAATGTGCTAAAATACCTCATAGCACAGTAAAAATTTCAGGACAGAGAGAACAGAACCTATGAATTTATTAACGATGGAGCATATCACAAAATCCTATACAGATCGTGTTTTGTTGGATGATGTAGCATTTAGTATCAATGAAAATGAAAAGATCGGCGTGATCGGGATCAACGGAATGGGAAAATCTACGCTTTTAAAGGTGGCGGCAGGGGTCGAGCACTATGATGACGGAAAGATCAGTATGGGAAATCATGTGAAGATCAGTTATCTGCCCCAGACGCCGCAGTTTGCAGCGGAGGATACGGTGTTGTCGGCGGCGGTGGCCGGAGGAGAAAGTCGGGAGGAAGTCGATCAGTGGACGGCGGAAGCGGATGCAAAATCTATGCTGAACCAGTTGGGCTTTACGGATTACGATGAAAAGGTCAGCCATATGTCCGGCGGGCAGAAAAAACGAATCGCCCTGGTCAGGGCGTTGCTCACACCGGCGGATATTCTGGTGCTGGACGAGCCGACTAACCATTTGGACAACGCGATGTCCGAGTGGCTGGAGGAGTATCTGATCCGGTTTCGCGGAGCGATTTTAATGGTTACCCATGACCGTTATTTTTTGGACCGGGTTTCCAATCGGATTGTGGAAGTGGATCAGGGAAGCCTGTATTCTTATCCGGGAAATTATTCGGAGTTTGTGCGGTTAAAGGAAGAGCGGACAAATATAGCGGTGGCCGCGGAGAAAAAGCGGAAAAACCTGCTGCGGACGGAATTGGAGTGGCTGCATCGGGGAGCCCGGGCCAGAAGTACGAAGCAGAAAGCCCATATCGACCGGATCAAGGCCATGCAGGAAATGAAGGATATCCAGGAGGAAAAGCGGGTGGCCATGGATTCCGTGGTAACGCGTATGGGAAATAAGACGATCGAGCTGAACGGAATTTCCAAAGCCTATGGTGATAAGGTTTTGATCAAAGATTACAGCTATATGTTTCTGAAGCGCGACCGGATCGGGATCATCGGACCCAACGGCTGCGGAAAATCTACCCTTTTAAAGATCATTGACGGTGTTTTAGAGCCGGACAGTGGATATGTGGAGGTCGGACAGACCATCCAGATGGGTTATTTTTCTCAGGAAAATGAATATATGGACGAATCTATGCGGGTCATTGATTACGTCAAAGAAGTGGGGGAATATATCACGACTTCCGACGGAAAGATCACGGCATCTCAGATGCTGGAAAACTTTCTGTTTGACGGGACCATGCAGTGGTCAAAGATCGAAAAGCTTTCCGGCGGTGAGAAAAGGAGGCTGTATCTGCTTCGTGTTCTGATGAGTGCGCCGAATGTGTTGATTTTGGACGAGCCCACCAACGATCTGGATATCCGGACCCTGACCATATTGGAAGATTATCTGGATCGGTTTGACGGGATCGTCATCGTGGTTTCCCATGACCGTTATTTTCTGGATCGTACCGTGAGGAGAATCTTTGCCTTTGAAGGAAACGGCGTGATCCGACAGTCCGAAGGCGGCTATTCGGATTATCTGATCCGTCTGGAATTGGAAAAACCGGAGAATGCACCGGGGATCGGGCAGAGAGAGAACGGCCGGAGAGAAGCCAAAGGACAGGCAGACAGAGCAATAGGAGGAGCCGCAGATGGAACTGCAGGAGGAGCTGCAAATGGAGCTGTCGGGAAAACGGACAGTAAAAAGACCTGGAAAACTGCGGAGAAAAAGCTGAAATTTTCTTTTAAAGAGCAGCGGGAATTTGAAACCATCGACGATGAGATCGCCGGTTTGGAAGAAAAGCTGGAAGCCATGGAAGAAAAAATCCTGGCCAACGCCACGAATTCGGCAAAATTAAGTGAATTGATGCAGGAAAAGGAAGCATTGGAGCAGCAGCTGGAAGAAAAAATGGAGCGTTGGGTCTACCTGAATGACCTGAACGAAAAGATCCAAAAGCAATAGAAGCAAAAGAATCAAAAGAACCATCCCGTTTATGCCGTAAAGGCTAGAGGGGATGGTTCTTTGCATAGCAACGAGGAAAATGCACAATGCACCATGCTTGCATGGCGGCATTTAGCGACCGTTGATCAGTCGAATGCTTTTCGGTCGATGCCGTAAAGTTCAGATAGAATGGAAACGTATCCGTCGAAGGTATCGACCATAGCTTTGACGGTTGCCCATTCTTTCGGACGATGGCAGGATTCAAATTCGGTGCAGCCGTAAATGATGGTCGGCACTTTGTGTACCGCACAGGTCATACTTCCGTCGGTACCGCCCAGATAGTAGCCTTCTTCCGGTTCCTGACCGATGGCGCGGAGGGCGTCAAAGGTTTTTTCTACGAAGGCGTTGTCCCGTTCTACGCGCCATGCCGGGTGCCATTTCTTTACACTTTCTGTGTAGCCGGTCCAGGAAGTGGTCTCAAAATAACGCGGCTCAATGGTGGCTTTCATGTCCGGATATTTTTCTTTGCGGATCCGTGCAAAGATGTTTTCAAATTCGCCCAGAAGATCTTCCTCGGTCATGGAGGTGGAGTAGCGTCTGTCGATGGCGATCTCGCAATAATCCGGGATCGTGCTCAGGGTTCCGCCCGGTTTTACGATACAGTTGGTGATGGTGATACAGGTATCGCCCAGATACGGATCGGATTCCAGATTGATGCCGTCGTGATCGAATACGGAGGTGATGATCTGTCCCATGTATTCCAGCGCATTTTCTCCAAGATGCGGTGTGGAAGAATGAACAGCTTTTCCGTAGGTTTTTGCCACCAGCTCGATTTTTCCCCTCTGTCCGATGACAACACGTCCGTCGGAAGATTCCGCCAGGTATACCACATCCGCTTTCAGATCTTTTTCAGCCATGGTGTGCTCCATGAAATATTTGATTCCGAACATAACGGCAGGCTCTTCCTGTACAACGCCGCAGAGCACGATGTCGCCCGGCAGGCGTTTGCCGGTTTTGTCTACCCAGTCGGCGATGGCTTCCAGACTGAACAGGATGGCAGCCAGTCCGGCTTTCATGTCGCAGGTACCGCGGCCGATCATTTTATCACCGTCGATGGCGGCACAATAAGGATCAAAAGGCTCCCAAAGTGCAAGATCTCCCTCCGGAACGCAGTCCATGTGGCCGTTGAGCACGACGTTTGGGCCTTCCCCGGTTCCTCTGAGGACGCCGACTGCATTTCCGGCACCGTCGATGAAAGCGTCATCCAGCTTCATGGTTTTCAGCTTTTCCAATACGAATTCAGCAACATCTTTTTCCTGACCGGATAAAGATTTGATGGAAATCAGTTTTTTGACAAAATCCAGATATTCCTCTTTTTTGTTCTGTACATATTTCAGCATATGATGATTCAGCCCTTTCCTGTATATAATAGAGGGCTGGCGGACACCAGCCCTTGTATCTGCACCGTTATAAGCGGCAAGGGATCACAATGTTTACTCTGTGTAATACGGAGAAACGCCGTTCAGCAGGTTCATCCACATGTCAACACGCGGATCGTTCCAGAAGTGCTGCAGACGTGCGGTCTTTCCGCCGTACCAGTTCATATAATCGAAGTTTACATCGGAATTGATGTTCTGCTGCAATGCCCAGAAGCTCCAGCTGATATCGCTGGCGATCTTGTTCAGTTTCAGTTTGGCAAATGCATACTCATCATAGTGGCCGCAGTAGATCTTGATCATGTCGGTATCCATTGCATCAGTCAGATAGTTGGTGGTGGAGAAACCTGCCAGATCCCAGAAAGGATCGCCCATTGCTGCGTACTCCCAGTCGATGACTTTCAGGTCGCCGGTTTCCTCATTATACATCATGTTGTTTGTCCAGAAATCTTTGTGGCAAGGCTTGTATTCGATGCCTGCGTTTTCCAGAGCTTCTTCACAGGAATCCAGAAGCCAGAGCATTTTTTTGTGCCACGGCGGTGTGAAGTTTCCTTTGGAAGCTCTTGCGATCATATCGCGACCGTAATCAAATCCGCTCTGCTTCAGCGGGAGAGTTGCGTTGTCCAGATTGTGGAAGCTGCAGATCTTCTGTACGATCTCAGTAAAGATGTGTTTGTCATAAACATCTCCGAAAATAACCTGTCTGTAGCCTTCCAGCCATTCAAACACCTCTACGCCTGTATCTTCAAAATAATAATAAACCTGTGGACCTGCGCCGGAATTTGCAGCGATCACGTTTGCTGCGTGGCAGTTGTCTCTGTCGATGAAATCGGTACCTGCTCCCGGAATTTTCAGAAAGTAAGGCTTTCCGTCTACGAATACTTTAAAGTTTGGATTGGTGATACCGCCCGGTACCACTTCGTATTTAATCTCTTTTCCTTTCCAGTCCTCGATTCTTGCGATTGCTTCTTCGATCGTTGTTTTTACCATATCTGTTCCTCCTTTAATTTTTGTTCTTTTTCTTTTAAATACTCTCTATCTTTCACACGCATTGTGTAAAATTCTTTTATAGGGATCCGCTGCTTTTGCAGGCTTGGATCAGGCGGAAAGCCTGCTCGGCTGTCGCCTGCATATTATGGGCTGCATTTTCCGGTTCCATGGCTGACTCCAGGGTCTGCACGGTGCGCAAGATCGGGAAAAATGCGTCGATCCCGCATTCGTTGCATGCGGTGGCTTCCGGAGTGACGGCTCCTGCAAAAGCCAACACAGGCTTCTGAAATTTTTTGGCGATTTTTGCCACACCGACCGGGGCTTTTCCAAAAGAGGTCTGCAGATCCAGTTTGCCCTCTCCGGTCACGACATAGTTAGCGTCTTTTACCAAATTTTCCAATCCAATCTCTTCCAGTACGATCTGGATACCGGATTCCAGCTGTGCATTTAAAAAAGTTAAAAAGGCAAATCCCAGACCGCCTGCAGCTCCTGCACCAGGATACAGAGGATCTGCATGAGGAAAATGCTCAGCGCTTCGGATGGCAAAGTCAGCCAGCCAGCCGTCCATTGAAGATACCATTTCCGGGGTGGCACCTTTTTGCGGGCCGTATACCGCACTGGCTCCGGTTGTGCCGCAGAGAGGATTTTTGACGTCGCATGCGATCCGGAAGCGGCAGTCCTTCAGCTCCGGGAGTACATTCCGGTCTGAAATCTTTGCGAGAACTTTCAGTCCGTTTGCACCGTGGGGAACAGGCTGCCCGTTTTGATCCGAAAGCTCAAATCCCAATGCCTGCAACATCCCGATCCCGCCGTCGTTGGTGGCGCTTCCGCCGATTCCGATGATAAAATGGCGGCATCCTTTGAGGATTGCATCTTTTATGACTTCACCGACACCATATGTGGTAGTGAATAGCGGATTGCGTTGCTCTGGTGGTATCAGCGTGATGCCTGCGGCTCCGGCCATTTCGATAATGGCTGTCTTGCTGTTTTCGATGATGCCGTAGGTACAGTCAACAGGTGCGCCGAGGGGTCCGGTCACAGCCACCGTTTCCAAATGTCCGCCCATGCCGAGGACCAAAGCGTTTACGGTCCCTTCTCCGCCGTCTGCAAGAGGGCAAACGATGACTTCGCTTTCCGGAACTGCGTTTAAAATACCGGCTTTTGCTGCGTTTCCTGCTTCGAGAGAAGATAAGCTGCCTTTGAATGAATCAATCGCTACTACCACTTTCATCGTTTTCTGCTCCTTTTGTCTCAGAATTTGTTCCAGAATTTTCTATATTTTATCATGTATGTTTATAAAATAATATGTTAGATAAACCATATTTTAATAGATAAATAGCAAGAATATTGTTATAATACACATATTATTGAAGGGACTTGTATGTAAACGAAGTAAAGGAGTAAATCGATGGCACTGGAAATACGTCAAAGTGTGGCACAGGAGATCGTGGAAACAGTGAAAGATGTCTGCGCCCACGACATTAATTTTATCAATCCCAAAGGGATGATTTTTGCGAGTACAAATCCGAAACGAATCGGGGATTTCCATGAGATCGGCAAACAGACGGCACAGACCCGGCAGACGATAGAAGTGTTTCAGGACGACCGGTATCTGGGGACAAAAATGGGAGTCAATATTCCCTTTTTATATGAAGGAGAGATCCTGGCGGTGATCGGGATCAGCGGTCCGCCGGAAGAAGTACGCAAGTATGCTTATCTGGCACAAAAGATCACAAGCTTGATCCTTCGGGAAAACGATTTGAATGTACACGAGCATTTTCAGAGAAAACAGGTCACCCGGATCCTGCATTTTCTTATTACCAATGAGGATGTAAATCCGGATTATCTGCAGGATTTTCTGAAGAAAAATCAGATTTCGGCCCAGGAAAATTACCGGACGGTGGTGGCAAAGCTAAACGCGGCTTACAACCCGTCGAATCTTTCCATGATCGAAGACTACATCTATCAGGCGTTCAACGAAACCGGCTCGCCCCTGTATGCATCCAATTATTCCAACGAATATGTGCTGCTGATCCAGGACAGTGCTTTTGAAAAATATCGTTATATTTTTCAGAACCTGGTGGAAACTTACAGTCCGTTTTTGAAGATCGGAGTGGGCTTGCCGGCAGCACTTTTGCAGCAGTACAAATCTTATCGTTCTGCCCGGCTCGCTTTGAACAGTCTGCTGGAGGAAAAAATGCTGGCGGTGTTCGATCAGCTGGATCTGGAAATTTTGTTGGGGGATATTTCGGATGAGACAAAAGAGTATTTTTTAAAACAGACCTTGGAAGGAATCCATAAAAAAGAGAGGAAAGTGCTTCGGACGTATTTTCTTGCAGATATGTCTTTGAAGAAAACATGCGATCAGCTGTACATGCATCCGAATACCTTGCAGTATCAGCTGGATAAAATCGGGCGGATCACCGGGTATAATCCCCGAAAATTTCGGGATGCAGTCGTTTTATATCTGGCATTGAACCTGGACGGGGAAGGGTGAGAGGTACTGTAAGCATGCCGCATTTTCCTCGTCGCCATACCTACAGAACCTGCCACCGGCAGCTTCCCCTGGATGCATGGCAACAAAAAACCTCCGGCCATGGGACCGGAGGTGAATATGCTCTAAGATGATTGCGGGAACCGTTACATCGAAATCCATCCAAATGCATTGGCGATGGAGCTGATCAGGATGATGACCGCAAAAAGCGGGCACAGATAACGGATCATGAAATTAAAGATCTTTTTGCGCCGGAAAGAGTGGCCGTCTTGTGTGACTTCTTCTTCGATCTTGTCCAGGCCGACCCGCTTGGATACAAATAGACAGGTCGCGATGGCTGCGATCGGCATCATTACGGAGTTGGTCAGGAAATCGAAGAAATCCAAAAACTGCATGCCGATGATTTTTACGCCTGCCAGCGGTCCATATCCCAGGCAGGAAAGAGTTCCCAAAAGGATCATGATGATGCCCATGATGACGGTGGATTTTTTACGTCCCCAGTGGAGCTCGTCCTCAAAGGTGGAAACAGCACTTTCTGTCAAAGCAATGGAGCTGGTGATGGCTGCAAACAGGACCAGCAGGAAAAACGCGATTCCGACAACGGTTCCGAAGCCCATGCTGGCAAACACTTTCGGGATCGTGATAAACATCAGAGACGGACCGGCTTTCAATGCATTCGGGTCGCCGCTGGAAAAAGCGAAGACAGCCGGGATGATCATAAGTCCTGCCATGATCGCGATGGCTGTATCAAAAATCTCCACATTTTTGGTGGAAGATTCGATCGGCGTATCTTTTTTCATGTAAGAACCGAAGGTGATCAGGATACCCATGGCGATGGACAGGGAATAGAACATCTGTCCCATGGCAGATACCACCGTCATCCAGGAAAAGTTTTTCAGATTCGGTACCAGGAAATATTTTACACCTTCCATTGCGCCCGGTCTGGTGACGGAGTAGATCATAATGATGACTGATAAAACTACCAGGATCGGCATCATAAATTTGGAAACACGCTCGATACCGTTACGGACGCCTGCATAAATAATGGCCAGTGTAAACAAGGTAAATACCAGGAAGCAGATCTCCGTGGAAGCTCCGTTGGAGATGAAAGAAGAAAAGTAATCATCGGTTGCCAACAGCTGACTGTTTCCTTTGATATATTCCACCAGATACTTGATGACCCAACCGCCGATCACGGAATAATAAGGTACGATCAAGATCGGAATGATCGCGTTGATCCAACCGCCTGCCGAAAAAAGCTTTGATTTGCCGAAAGACTGAAAAGCCCCTACCGGACTTCTCCGGGTCATCCGTCCAAGAGAGGTCTCTGCCATGATCATGGAATAACCAAAGGTCAATGCCAGGATGATATAGACCAACAAAAAAATCCCTCCGCCGTATTTGGCAGAAAGATAGGGAAATCTCCAGATATTTCCCAATCCCACAGAAGCGCCGGCAGCAGATAAAACAAAGCCCAGCTTTCCGGAGAAAGAACTCCTTTTTTTATGATTGTCCATAAATTTGTCTCCTTTTTCTCGTTCTCTAAATGCAATTTAGCATAACAAATTCAGCATAGCATAGAGAGAAAGAAAAAGCAATTATTGCAGGTTCAATTTCGGAAAAGTATAATGAGAGAAGAAAAAGAAGAAAGAGAGAAAACAGAAATGAAGAACTTCAGAGAATGGCGAAAAACAGGTTTGTCAGCAATCTTACCGGCTGTGGTGTTGGCTGTGATGCTGGCGGGAATGATGACGGGATGCGGTAATTCCGACAAAAAAGAAGAGAACACTTCCGGATATCCGACACTGGATCGGGAAAAGCTGCTGTCAGATACTACAGATATCGATGACAGGGCGGCTTATTACGATAAATATGTGGATGATCCGGCCATGGATATGGATGAGGAGGAATTACAGAACTTTTTTGTAACCGTTCATCTGAAGTATAAACATGCAGAGGCGTATGGTTCGGATACAATTTATATGCTGCGAAATGACAATGTGTTGAATGCCGCCATTACTGTGAGCGAATGGGATCAGATACTGATAGAGCCCGGTATTTATCGGGTGTTTTCCCAACAATTAGAGGAAGTGGAGACGAAGTGGGGGGATGCTATTTTCGGGGAGGCGGAATTGCTGACGCCGGGAGCAGAAGTTACTATGACCTTAGATTATGGTGACATGACGATTTCGATAGAAGAATAGATTTGTTATAAAAGGATAAGGAAAAAGAATGGATACAGCAGTTATGGCCAGAGTGGTCATCGGGATCGTTGGGTTCTTGGTGCTGCTTTTTCTGTTAGAAAAGCTGTTTCATGCGTTTGGCAGAAAAGAGGAGAGATCTCCCCAGCGGGAAAACGGCAGACAGGGAGAACGGCAGGCAGCCGAGCTGATCAGGAGCGTTTTAAGAGAAGGGGATCATCTGTTTACGAATGTGGAGATTTCTTTTCAGGGGCGGCCGGCGGAAATCGATGCGGTGGTCGTCAATACCTGCGGAGTCTTTGTGATCGAGGTCAAAAATTACAGCGGAAAGCTGGTGGGCGGCGAATACGATTACGACTGGAAAAAATATCACATGACAGAGGCAGGAAACGTTTATGTGAAAACGGTAAAAAATCCGATAAAGCAAATGAAAAGGCAAGTGTATCTGTTGGCACATTATTTGGAGTATTACGGCGTCAAGGTATGGGTGGAGGGGTATGCGATGCTTCTTCATCGAAACAGCCCGGTAAACAGCGGATGTATTCTGAGGAATACCCGCGATATTGACCGGGCTGTACATACGCCGGGAAAAGTGAAACTTACCGGTCGTAAAGTCTTAGAGATTTCAAGGCTGATGGAACAGACGGAAAAACGGTATTAAAGAATTTTTTCGAATACCATAGTGGCCTGGATACGGTCACCGCCTAAAAAACCGCTGCTGGTAGCGGACGCAGTTGTGATCGTGTGCAGGCGATAGCCTTTGGCAGCCTGTTCGTTTAAAACGGATTCCAAAGCCGATAAGTTTCCGGATCCGGTTCCGAGAAATTTTTCTTTTAAAGTAACCTGGAGCACAACGTATTGCAGGCCGTCAATTCCGGATGCAGTGGAATAGGTGGATTCATCAGAATAGTTTGCCATAATGGGATCCTCTCTTTCGTTAAAAATAAAATGTTCTGGTATTTTCTTCTATGATAATCTGTTTCAGGAGGCATGTCAAAAAGAAAGTGGGAGAAAGGGACAGAATTATCTGAATTGGGAGAAAGACTTGCCGGAAAAATGGAGTTGGAGTATAATTGGAACGGAATATTTGACAAAGGAGAAAGAATATGGGAAAAACGTGTCCAAATTGCGGGAATATTTTAAGTGATCAATCAAAGTTTTGTCCCAAATGCGGAACAAAGCAGGAAACACAGACCAGGCAGGAAGGAAAATTCTGCCCGTTTTGCGGGGAAACCTTGGAGCCGGGCGCAAGATTCTGCGGCAGCTGCGGCAGAGATCTTATGGCGGAAAAAAAAGGAAACGGTGGGGCTGTACACAGTAACGTAAGCGCTGCAGATTATGTGAAGAGTGGTTTTGACAAAGTGGCAGGCACTTTGAATGAAAAAATCGGTGAAAGCGGACCGGTGAAGGTGCATCTGTCGGATCTGGTATCGGAGGTGTTTAAAAAGCATACGATGGAAGAGACAGAAGAGCTTTTCATTGCCGGAACAAAGAAAACAACACCGAAAGAATCAGAAATCACAGCGAAATGGCCAAAACCATGGCTGTATTCCAGAGTACTTCTGTTTTTGGCCGTTACCAGTCTTATTTTGTATTTTATTTTGATTGAGTTTCATAATCCGAATGCCTATCCGGGCTTCATTTTTATGGGAGCGATGACGGTTCCGTTTGCATTGCTGATCTTTTTCTGGGAAGTCAATGCCCCGAGAAATATCAGTATATTCAGCGTGGTTTCTATGTTTTTTGTCGGCGGAGTTTTGTCGTTGGTCTGCACGTTGATCCTGTATAAGATTACGGGAGCGGGAGAGCTTTCCTACTGGGGAGCGATGCTGATCGGCTTTGTGGAAGAGGCCGGAAAAATTGTGGTGGTAGCTTATTATATGCGGAAAACAAACTCCAAGTATATTCTGAACGGATTGCTGCTGGGTGCATGCGTGGGAGCAGGATTTGCCGTATTTGAATCCGCAGGTTATGCATACCGGCAGCTGTTGTTAACCGGAGCAGATTCGGCAATGATGAATATTACACTGCTCCGAGGCGTTTTGGCAGTCGGCGGGCATGTGGTGTGGACGGCTATCGCAGGTGCGGCATTGGCGGCAGCAAAGGGAGAAGAGATGTTTAATATACAGCAGCTGATCAGCGGACGTTTTCTGTTCTTCTTCGCGATTTCCGTTATTCTTCACGGAGTCTGGGATTGTCCGTTAAAGTTTTTGGGAACCTATGGAAAAAATATTGTGTTGATCGTACTGGCATGGGTCGTAGCATTGACTTTGATTAGTTCCGGCTTGAAGCAGATCACGAGATTGGCGCAGCAAAAAGGAAATGAAAATCAATAAAAAACGGAGGGAAATTTTATGGGTTATTCAAGCGGAGTCAGTTATGGATATGGTTATGGAGAAGGGAGTACACTTTTCTGGATCCTGTTCGGAATAGCAGTTGTAGCAACCATTCTTGCATTTATCTTTCTTGTACCGGAGAAACGGCGGGAAAAAATGAATGCGTTCGGCAGATTTTTACATGATACCGTAAATTTTAAATATCTTTTGGTAGAAAAAATCTTGCAGGCGTTGTACATATTTGCGACAGTATACATATTTTTATTGGGATTCAGCCTTCTGTTCCAGAGCTATTTCGGACGCTGGATGGGATGGAACGGTCTGTTGCTTATGATCCTCGGACCGATCGTGATCCGACTGGTTTATGAATTGGTCATGATGGGTGTACTGATGCTGAAGCACGTCATTATGATCAACAAAAAGCTGAAAGACCAGAATGCGGGCAGCGGAAAGAGAGAGCATGACGTGTTTGCTTCCCCGGATCTGAGCGATATGCAGGAGACGGTGAAACAGCACAGAGAAGCAAGACAGGCGCAGGCACAGGCAAGAACACAGCAGCCAGAACAGCCACAGCCAAGAACGGAAGCACCGGCACAGCAGCCGAAAACGGAAGGACCTGCACGGCCGAAACCGCAGGCACCGGTACGGCCAC
>CAKRWZ010000048.1 GCA_934418295.1 uncultured Mediterraneibacter sp. | reverse complement strand
TAAAAAAAGGAAAATACTGATAAGAGGAATCACAAAAACAGAGGGATGAAGCGATGGTGCAGCGGAAAAGAACGGAAACGAAGGGAACGGAAAATGTAAAGAAACAGGAAATTAGGGAAACCGGCCAGGAATTGCTCTGGGGGATCGTGGGGCTCGGACTTTTCCTGCAGGTAATCCTGCTGCCCTTTCCGTCTAAGTCTGCAAATGCGGCGGGCTTGTGGATCGGAGTGGGAATGGCACTGCTTACCTTGCGGCACATGTGGACGGCCCTGGGAAGGGCGGCTTTGCTGGAAGGGGAAGCTGCCAATCGGTTGATCCGCAACAGGTACGCGGTCCGGTATCTGTGCAGCGGTCTGATCTTGGCATTTGTCTTGCATATCGGAAAAGGCAGGATCAGCGTGTGGACACTTTTGCTGGGCGTGGGTACTTTGAAAGCCGCAGCTTATCTCCAGCCGGTGCTCCACCGGCTTTTGGCTGTTCCGGAAAGAGGAGAAAAGCAATGAGGCTGATAGCTGTGTCGGCAGTGGTGCCGGCTGCAGCCGGAGAAAACACCGTAGATTTTATGGTACATGGACTGGTGCGGTTTCACCTGGTTGGGCAGGAACTGTGGCTTACCACGACTCATGTCAGCCTTTTGATCGTGATAGTGGGCTTGTTGGTATTTGCCCTGGTGGTTCGAAGACGTTTGAAAAGGCCGGAAGAACTACCGGGAAATTTGCAGAATCTGGCGGAACTTATGGTGGAAAAGCTGGATGGGATGATTCTTCGGAACATGGGAGAAAAGGGGAAAGGTTACCGAAATTGTATCAGTGCATTGTTTCTCTTTCTTCTCGTATGTAACCTTTCCGGTGTTCTGGGAATCCGGCCTCCCACGGCAGATTTTGGGGTAACGCTTCCGCTGGGGCTGCTCAGCTTTGCGATCATTCAGTATAACAATGTCCGTTGGAACCACTCCGGGGCGGCAAAAGCGCTATTTGAACCTTTTTTCATTTTCTTTCCGATCAATCTCATCGGAGAAGCGGCGGTTCCCTTTTCCTTATCTTTGCGTCTGTTTGGTAATGTGATGTCGGGAACGGTAATGATGGCATTGATCTACGGATTGCTTACCAAGGTGGCCATAGGGTGGCCTGGATTGTTACAACTATATTTCGATGTGTTTTCCGGATGCATACAAGCATATGTATTTTGCATGCTGACAATGGTGCTTACGAAAAACAAAATGGGTGAAGGATAAGGAGGAACGACATGGGACAGATCACAAACGAAGGCCTGATTTTGGCGTGTTCAGCCATTGGTGCCGGCCTGGCAATGATCGCCGGGATCGGGCCGGGGATCGGACAGGGAATGGCGGCAGGGCAAGGAGCTGCTGCAGTAGGACGAAATCCGGGGGCAAAATCGGATATCACGTCCACGATGCTGCTGGGACAAGCAGTAGCGGAGACGACGGGACTTTACGGACTTGCGGTGGCGATGATCCTTCTGTTTGCCAATCCGCTGCTGGGAAGGCTGTAAGTCTGACATAGATCGGAGGAGGCGGAAGAATAGTGGAAAGATTGTTTGATCTGGATTCTCAGCTTCTGCTGGATATGGCGCTGACGGCAGCCGGCGTGTTCGTTTTGTTTACGGTGCTTTCCTGTGTGCTGTTTACACCGATCCGGGAATTGCTGGAAAAGAGACGGGCCGGACTGGAAGCAGAGCGGGAACAGACCAGAAGCCGGCGGGTGGAAGCAGAACGCTGCCTGGAACAGTCGGAGACCAAATGGAAGCGTGCGGATGCACAAATCCGGGCAACGATGCAAGAAGCGCAAAGAAATGCACGGGAGCAAGAACGGAAAGGCAAAGAAGCAGGAAAGCAGGCTGCGGAACAGCTGCTTAGTCGGGCACAAAAAGAAATGCTGCAGGAGCGGGAACGAAATCAGAAAGAACTGAAACAGGAAATCCTTTTTCTTGCTGCGGCAATGGCAGAAAAAATAGTGACAGTGCAGATGGATGACCGGGAGCAGGAGCGATTGTTTCGGGAAACATTGGAAAGAATAGGAGAAACCACATGGCAGGATGCGTCGCAAGGGTTTATGCAGAAGCCTGGTACGAGGCAGTTTTGGACACGGGAAACATAGAACGCATGGAACGCGTCCGGAGAGAGGGAGAAATGGTGCTGGATCTTCTGAAACGGTACCCGGATTGGCTGGAACTGCTGAAAACACCAAGGCTTTCCGCAGAGGAAAAAGAAAAACTGCTGGAGCAGGCGCTGGGCGGGTGCGCAGCGGATGGAGATGCGGTGGATGAAGTTCTGCAGAATTTGCTGAAGCTGCTGGTGAAAAATCGTCATGCAGATGAGGCTGCGGCGGTTTTACGGCAGGGGATCATCTATTGCAAGAAAAGCTGCGGTATCGGCTCGGCGGTGGTGACCAGTGCGGCAAAACTGCGGGAAGACCAGAAGGAACGGGTGAAAGAGCGGCTGTTGGCAGTAACGGGCTGCCGGGAAATAGAAATTGCGTATGCGTGTGACGAGAGCCTGATCGGCGGTCTGATGATCTGCATGGAAAATCGCCTGGCCGACGGAAGCGTCCGGGGAATGCTTCGGCGGCTGACCGGGGCTTTGAGAAAAGTTTTATGATGATAGATAATGAAAGAATATGGAAAGAAGACGGATATATGGTGAAGGAGCACTGCGATGAAAGATAGGAAAAAGAATCTTTTGCGGCCGGAAGAGATCAGTTCGATTTTAAAACAGCAGATCGAGTCTTATCGCTTTGTGCTGGAGACGGCGGAAGTGGGGACAGTCATACAGGTGGCTGACGGGATTGCACGGGTCTTCGGACTGAAAAATGCCATGCTGGGAGAGCTTTTGGAATTTCCGGGAAACGTTTATGGACTGGTTATGAATCTGGAGGAAGAAAACATCGGGGCGGCGCTCCTTGGGAAAGGCGGACAGATCCGGGAGGGGGACCGGGTAAAGACCACCGGACGTGTGATGGAAGTACCGGTGGGAGATGCGCTGTTGGGACGGGTAGTCAATGCGTTGGGGCAGCCCATCGACAGGAAAGGTCCGGTAAAAGCTTCCGGCCGCAGGGGCATAGAAAGACCTGCCTACGGAGTGTTGGAACGCAGATCGGTAAATGTACCGCTGCAGACGGGGATCAAAGCCATTGATGCCATGGTTCCCATCGGAAGAGGACAGAGGGAATTGATCGTAGGAGACCGCCAGACCGGGAAAACGGCCATCGCTGTGGACACCATCCTAAACCAGAAAAGGGAAGGGGTAAAGTGCATCTATGTGGCTATTGGGCAGAAAATATCCACGGTGGCCAATATCGTAAGAATATTGGAAGAAGGGGACGCCATGGCTTATACAACGGTGGTGGCTGCCTCTGCCAGTGAGCCGGCTCCGCTGCAGTACATTGCGCCCTATGCAGGCTGCGCCATAGGCGAGGAATGGATGGAAAAAGGGGAGGATGTCCTGATCGTATACGATGATCTTTCCCGCCATGCCATGGCTTATCGAACGCTGTCCCTGCTGTTTCGGCGGCCGCCCGGACGGGAGGCTTATCCGGGGGATGTGTTTTATCTGCACTCCCGTTTGCTGGAGCGCTCCGCCCGTTTGTCAGAAGAATGGGGCGGCGGCTCTTTGACTGCACTGCCGATCATAGAGACACAGGCAGGGGATGTGTCTGCTTATATTCCCACCAACGTGATCTCCATCACCGACGGTCAGATCTATCTGGAAACGGAAATGTTCCACGAAGGGTTCCGGCCGGCGGTCAATGCCGGTCTTTCCGTTTCTCGTGTGGGCGGTGCAGCTCAGCTGCCGGCCATGAAAAAAGTGGCGGGAACACTGCGGATCGATCTGGCCCAGTATCGGGAACTGGAAGCCTTTGCCCAGTTTGGCTCCGAATTGGATGCAGAAACCCAAAAACGGCTGACTCAGGGAAAACAGCTGCAGGAGATTTTGAAACAGTCTCAGTATCAGCCATTGCCGGTGGAAGAGCAGATCGTGATCCTGTTTGCGGCCACCCGGAAGCTTTTACTGGATATTCTGCCGGAGGATATGGAAAATTTTGAAACAGGATTGCCTGAGTACATGAGAAACCAAAACCCGGAATTGTTGGAGAAACTTACAAAACCTGTGCCATTTTCTGAAGAAATGCAGCAGGAGCTGGAACATGCGATCCTTGCCTTTAAAAAGCAGTTCCAAGGGAAAAGAAAAGAGGAAAAATAGTTATGGCATCGATGCAGGACATGAAACGCCGCAGAGAAGGGATCCAGAAGATCCATCAGATGACGAAAGCAATGCAGCTGGTTTCTACAGTCAAATTTCAAAAAACGAGAAAGCAGGAAGAAAAAACGCGGGCGTATTTTCAAAACCTGCGGGATATAACGGCATTTCTTTGGGAAAAGTTAGATGCGGAAAACAATTTATTTTTGAATATAAACAAAAGCAATATACAAGATATTGTAGTAATAACTTCTGACCGGGGAATGGCAGGTGGTTATAACAGCCATGTGGTACATTTGGCGGAAGAGGCAGCACTGTCCGGAAAAGAGACGGTTTTTTATGTTTTTGGAAAAAAGGGAAAAGAATTGTTAAAACAAAAAGGACTTCATCTGGCGGATTATTCAGGAGAAATGGTGGAATCGGATAAAAGACAGACTGGGCTGGATTATAAAAAGACCAAAGAAATGGCGAAAGAATTGTGGGAACGCTATCAAGAAGGAGTGTGCGGCTCGATCTGGCTGATCTACACGGAATTTCGGAATGCGATCACTCAGGTGCCGCAAAAAATCCGCTTATTTCCGCCGGATCCGGGAGCGCAACAACGGCAATCGGATGAAGCAGTACCGGCGGTTTTGGAAAAGGAAGCGGTACCGACAGTTTTGGAAACGGAGCCGAGTGAAGAGGCATTTTTGAAACAGCTGATGCCGGTCTGTCTGGCGGGAATGCTGTACGGTGCCTGGACGGAAGCGGCGGCCAGCGAGAACGGAGCACGGATGCAGGCGATGGATCTGGCGACCCAGAATGCAGAGGAAATGTTGACCCGGCTGGTGCTGCAATACAATCGGATCCGCCAGGGAAACATTACCCGGGAATTGACGGAAATCGTGGCCGGCGGGGAAAGCTGAGGCGAAGGAAGTTGAGGCGAAACGGGTATAGCACGGGTATGGAAAGGAGGAGGTACAAAGATGTCAGGGGAAAATGCGACAAAAAACACGGGAACCATCCTGCAGGTGATCAGCGCCGTACTGGATCTGAAATTTGCCGAAGGCTGTCTTCCTGAGATTTACGAAGCGGTGGAGATCCCGATTTCGGAAGAGAAGAAGCTGGTCTGCGAAGTGATGCAGCATCTAGGCGACGGCGTGGCGCGCTGTATCGCCATGGGGCCGACGGACGGGCTGAGCCGCGGAATGAATGCTTTTGCGACAGGAGAGCCCATTAAAGTACCGGTGGGTGAGGAAACGCTGGGGCGGATCTTTAATGTGCTGGGGGAACCCATCGACGGGAAAGCACTTCCGGAACATATGACTTATGCGTCTATCCACAGAGAGGCTCCGGCCTTTGCCGATCAGGCGACAGAGACGGAACTTTTGGAGACCGGCATTAAAGTGATCGATTTACTGTGTCCCTATCAGAAAGGCGGAAAGATCGGTCTGTTTGGCGGCGCCGGTGTGGGAAAAACGGTGTTGATCCAGGAACTGATCACCAATATTGCTACGGAGCACGGCGGATATTCGGTGTTTACCGGCGTGGGAGAACGGACGCGGGAAGGAAACGACCTTTATTATGAAATGAAAGCGTCCGGAGTGCTGGAAAAAACGGCGATGGTCTTCGGGCAGATGAACGAACCGCCGGGAGCCCGTATGCGTGTGGGACTGACCGGTCTGACTATGGCAGAATATTTCCGGGATCAGGGAGGAAAGGACGTATTGTTGTTCATCGATAACATTTTCCGTTTTACGCAGGCCGGCGCGGAAGTGTCTGCATTGCTGGGACGTATGCCTTCTGCGGCGGGATATCAGCCGACCTTGCAGACGGAAATGGGTGCCTTGCAGGAGCGGATCACGTCCACAAAATCTGGAGCGGTCACGTCGGTCCAGGCGGTGTATGTGCCGGCGGACGATCTGACAGACCCGGCTCCGGCCGCCACCTTTGCCCACTTGGATGCGACGACGGTGCTCTCCAGAGGAATTGCGGAGCTGGGCATCTATCCGGCGGTGGATCCGTTGGAATCGGCTTCCCGCATCTTGAACCCGCGGGTAACCGGGGAGGAACATTACCAGACAGCCCGGGCGGTGCAGGAAATTTTGCAGAAATACAAAGAATTGCAGGATATTATTGCAATTTTGGGAATGGAAGAATTGTCGGAGGAAGACCGCCGGATTGTGTCCAGGGCGAGAAAAGTGCAGCGTTTTTTGTCCCAGCCCTTTCATGTGGCAGAACAATTTACGGGACTGGAAGGAAAATATGTGCCGCTTGCGGAGACCGTAAAAGGTTTTCAGGAAATTTTGGATGGAAAACACGACGGGATCCCGGAAAGCTGCTTTTTAAATGCCGGCGGCATAGAAGACGTGGCAGCTCGGGCTTAAGGGAGGCATAAATGGGAGAACAAACATTTTTATTGAGGATCCTTTCGCCGGAAGGGGTGTTCTATGAAGGAAATGTCCTTTTTCTGGAATTTACGTCAGAAGAGGGGGAACAGGGCATTTATGCAGAACATGCTCCGGCGGCAATGCTTTTGAAGCCCTGTACCCTGCGAATCCACACAGAAAAGGAAGTGAGAAAGGCAGATGTGGGGAGCGGGTTTGCCCGAATCTTAAAGGAGCAGGTAGATCTTCTGACAGAGCAGGTCAAGAACCATTCGGAGGATCCTGCATATGATACTGTATAAGACCAGAGATTCAGGAGTGGCGATCATGGAAGAAAAACTGCCTTATTATATGGCATATCCGATGCCGGCGTTGTTTGGGGAAGACCGGTTTGACCGGCGGGATCTGGAATATATGAGAAGCTTTTATCCGGCTTTGTCGCGAAAATTGTTGTCCTGTGTACAGGAAGAATGCGACCGGATCGATCATCCGTACAGTGTGATCTACGATGAGTATCCGGACAGACTGCAGGTGCGGCTTTTGCAGAAACGGATCACGGGAAAAGTAATGGCAGATTATGAGGAATATGAAAAAAGCGGAACCGGAGAAAGTTGGAGAGACAAGGAAGAAACGGAACGAGAAAGCGGTGAGCTCCAGGAATTGATCACGCTTTTGCTCTGCGAGGAAATCTGCAGGCGGAGGCGGGAAAGAAGAAAAAGGGTACTCATTCCGAATAAAATGTGATATACTGCGGTGGCAGGTTTTACAGAAGCAGCATTGGGGAGTACATATGGATAATTTTATTTTTATAGGTATGCCGGCATCGGGAAAAAGTTCTGTGGGTGCAGCAGTGGCCCAAAAGCTGGGATATCGGTTTATAGATACAGATGATCTGATCCGGGAGCAGAAGGGAAAGCCTTTGAAGGAGATCATAGATGAGGTCGGAAACGAAGGGTTTCTGGAGATCGAAAACCGGATAAACCGGGAATTGCAGGCAGAGAAATGTGTGATATCTCCGGGCGGAAGCGTGATCTATTGTCGGGAGGCGATGGAGCATTACCGGGAAATCGGGACGATCATCTATCTGAGTGTGTCCTTTGTGGATATCCGGAAAAGGATCCGGAGTCTGCGAAAAAGAGGCGTCGTATTAAAACCGGATCAGACCTTCCGGGATCTGTACCGGGAACGGACGGCGCTGTATCGGAAGTACGCAAATATTACGGTGGATGAAACAGGATTCCGAAGAGAAGAAACGGTAGAAAATGTAATAAAAGCTATCAGAAAATACCAGAAAAAACAGAAGCACGGGATGAGTGATTCTTAATAAATTCGTAAAAAATAATTTACAAAGCATTAAAATGTGCTATACTGAGAGAAGTAGACTGACAGGGGATGGGGTCTTTTTGACCTTATGACAGCACAAATAAATAAAAATTAAGAGGTGCAGTATGGAACAGTATATCATAAAAGGCGGCAGTCCGCTGGTGGGAGAAGTAGAGATCGGCGGAGCGAAAAACGCGGCACTTGCGATTCTGGCAGCAGGCATTATGGCTGACGAGACTGTGATGATCGAGAATCTGCCGGATGTCAATGATATTAATGTTATGCTGGAAGCTATAAAAGCAATCGGAGCGACGGTTCAGAGAGTGGATCGTCATACAGTCTATATAAACGGAAGCGGGATCCGGGATTTCAACATCGAATATGATTATATCAAGAAGATCCGTGCTTCCTACTATTTATTGGGAGCGCTTTTAGGCAAATATAAAAAAGCAGAGGTAGCCCTTCCGGGCGGCTGCAATATCGGAAGCCGTCCGATCGACCAGCACCTGAAGGGATTCCGCGCACTGGGTGCGGAAGTCTATATCGAGAGCGGAAAGATCGTGGCAGAGACAGAGCGTCTGAGAGGAACCCATCTTTATTTTGATGTGGTATCAGTGGGCGCTACGATCAATGTCATGATGGCGGCGGCGATGGCAGAAGGCACGACCATCATCGAAAATGTGGCAAAGGAGCCACATGTCGTAGATGTGGCCAACTTCTTAAACAGCATGGGAGCCAACATCCGCGGGGCAGGAACAGACGTCATCAAGATCAAAGGTGTAAAGAAGCTGCATAAGACGGAGTATTCCATCATCCCGGATCAGATCGAAGCAGGTACGTTTATGTTTGGCGCAGCCATCACAAAAGGAGACGTGACCGTGCTGAATGTGATCCCGAAGCATTTGGAGGCGACTATTGCAAAGCTGATCGATATCGGCTGTGAGGTAGAAGAATTCGATGACGCCGTGAGAGTGGTGGCAAAGAGAAGGGCAAACAGCACACAGGTCAAAACCCTTCCGTATCCGGGATATCCGACAGACATGCAGCCGCAGATCGGCGTTGCCCTGGCCCTGGCCAATGGCACAAGCATTATCACGGAGAGTATTTTTGAAAACCGTTTTAAATATCTGGATGAGCTGGCACGTATGGGCGCAAATGTAAAGGTTGAGAGCAATTCCGCAGTGATTCATGGCGTGGAAAGGCTTTCGGGTGCGCGGGTAAGCGCACCGGATCTGCGGGCAGGAGCGGCGCTTTGCCTGGCAGGCCTGGCAGCAGACGGGATCACCGTCGTGGACGATATCGTTTATATCCAGAGAGGGTACGAATGCTTCGATGAGAAGCTTCGCAGCCTGGGCGGGATCATCGAGAAAGTGTCCGGCGAAAAAGAAATCATGAAATTCAAATTAAAGATCAGTTAATTTGACAATTTTTCTCTTATTCAGAGCAGTGGAGATACAAAGGATCTGAGAAGCTGCGGCAACCCCGTATTCGGAAGGTGCCAACCTGAGCGAGTAAATCGAACAATAAGAGGATTGGATTATTGAAATGAAAGATAAAACAGTCCGCTTTTGTGGGCTGTTTTTCATATTAACATATAGATACAAAAAGGAGGACACAATGGAAAAAAGATTATTTACTTCAGAATCCGTTACAGAGGGACATCCGGATAAAATGTGTGATCAGATTTCAGATGCTATTTTGGACGAGCTGCTCAAGCAGGATCCTATGAGTCGTGTGGCTTGTGAGACTTGTGCGACAACCGGAATGGTTATGGTTATGGGGGAAATTACAACGAAAGCTTATGTGGACATTCCAAGCATTGTGCGAGATACGGTAAGAGAAATCGGGTATACCAGAGGCAAATACGGCTTTGATGCAGATACCTGCGGCGTGATCTCTACCATCGACGAACAGTCGGCGGATATTGCCATGGGTGTGGATCAGGCGCTGGAGGCCAAAGAGCATGGGATGTCGGAAGAAGAGCTGGATTCCATCGGAGCCGGAGATCAGGGAATGATGTTCGGTTATGCAACGGATGAGACTGCAGAATATATGCCGTATCCCATCGCATTGGCGCACCGTCTGGCAAGAAAACTGACAGAGGTACGTAAAAACGGTACACTTCCGTATCTGCGGCCGGATGGAAAGACCCAGGTAACGGTGGAATATGATGAGGAAGACAAGCCGATCCGTCTGGATGCAGTGGTATTGTCTACCCAGCATGATCCGGAAGTTTCCCAGGAGCAGATTCATGCAGACATTAAACAATATGTATTTGATGAAGTGCTTCCGCAAAATATGGTAGATGACGAGACAAAATTCTTTATCAACCCGACAGGACGTTTTGTGATCGGAGGACCTCACGGAGACAGCGGACTGACCGGAAGAAAGATCATCGTAGATACCTACGGCGGAACGGCACGCCATGGCGGCGGAGCCTTTTCCGGAAAGGATTGTACAAAGGTGGACAGAAGTGCGGCATATGCAGCACGGTATGCGGCGAAAAACATCGTGGCAGCGGGATTGGCCCGAAAATGTGAGATTCAGCTTTCCTACGCCATCGGAGTTGCCCATCCGACTTCCGTGCGTGTGGATACTTACGGTACCGGAAAGGTGTCGGAAGCGAAGCTGGTAGAGATCATCCGCAAACACTTTGACCTGCGTCCGGCGGGCATCATCAAAATGTTGGACCTGCGCCGCCCGATCTACAAACAGACGGCAGCCTATGGACATTTTGGCCGGGATGATTTAAACTTACCGTGGGAGCAATTAGATAAAGCAGAAGAATTAAAGCAGTACCTGTAACTGCCGTGACACAACAGTGCGCATGGGGCTCCGGAATTTCCAGCCTTATGCGCCTGTACTGTTTTTACGGACAGCTTTGGATTTTATCTGATTTTTGAAAACCACTTCGGCAGGCGATTTAGACAAATCTGTGCCGGCGATTGGAGGATGGCCTATGAAGCTGAAAACGAGACTGTTCATTACGTTTATGATATCCATGATTTTTCCTACGGTGTTCACCATAGTGACCCTGCGTTCCATAGAGCTGGACCGGTTGGGAGAAGTGCAGGGAACGTTTCTGATGATCATTTTCTGCACCGCTGCGATCCTGATCTTCTGGATCTACCGGGCAATCTCCATTCCGCTGCACCGTCTGCAAAAGGCGGCGCGGAATATAAAAGAAGGAAATCTGGATTTTGAGCTGAAATATGATGAAAAGGATGAGTTTGGCCAGCTGTTTCAGGATTTTGAGGAAATGCGGAAACGTTTGAAGGCAAACGCAGAAGAAAAGCTGGAGTTTGACCGGGAAAACAAGGATCTGATCAGTAATATTTCCCATGACCTGAAGACTCCGATCACGGCCATAAAAGGCTATGTGGAAGGAATCATGGACGGCGTGGCAGATACGCCGGAAAAGATGGACAGATACATCAAAACAATATACAATAAGGCTAATGAAATGGATATTCTGATCAACGAGCTGACCTTGTATTCCAAAATCGATACAAACCGGATTCCGTACAATTTTACGACCATTTCCGCAAAAGCATATTTCGACGATTGTGCAGAAGATCTTTCGGTGGAGCTGGAGGCAAAGGGCGTTCTGTTTCATTATAAAAATGAAATGGAGAAAGACAGCAAGATTATCGTAGATGTGGAACAGATGCATCGGGTGATCAGCAATATTATCAACAATTCCATTAAATATATGGATAAACCTAAGGGGGAGATTCATATGAAGCTGAAAGATGTGGGAGATTTTGTGCAGGTGGAGCTTCAGGATAACGGAAAAGGAATCGATACGAAGGATATCACAAAAGTGTTTGAACGGTTTTACCGGACAGATGCCTCCCGCAATTCCTCAAAGGGCGGAAGCGGCATCGGCTTATCCATCGTGAAAAAAATCGTGGAAGAGCACGGCGGAAATATATGGGCAGCCAGTAAACCGGGAGAGGGTACGACCATGTACTTTGTGATTCGAAAATATCAGGAGGTGCCGATAGATGAGTAAAATATTGATCGTAGAAGACGAAGAAGCCATTGCGGATCTGGAAAAGGATTATCTGGAGCTGAGCGGCTTTGAAGTGGAAGTGGCAAACGACGGCGATAAAGGGCTTCAGGAAGCTTTAAACAAAGAGTATGATCTGATTATTCTGGATCTGATGCTTCCGGGAACAGATGGGTTTGAAATCTGCCGGGAAGTGCGGGAGCAGAAGAATACGCCGATCATTATGGTTTCTGCAAAGAAAGATGATATCGATAAGATCCGTGGGCTGGGTCTTGGCGCGGACGACTACATGACGAAGCCCTTCAGCCCCAGCGAGCTGGTGGCCAGAGTCAAAGCGCATATGGCCAGATATGAGCGGCTGATCGGCAGCGGCGCAGAGAAAAATAAAGTCATTGAAATCCGTGGCCTGAAGATCGATACGACGGCCAGAAGAGTCT
>CAKRWZ010000047.1 GCA_934418295.1 uncultured Mediterraneibacter sp. | reverse complement strand
AAATATCAACCGGTGACCGGAAATACAAGTGTATAGAAAAAAGCCAATAAACTGGTTACCAGTGCGGTAACCAGTTTTTCTATGATATAAGGCCGGATTTTTAAAGGGGTGCCTTTCAGAACATCCTGAACCTGGAAAATCGAACAGACACCGCCAAAAGAGATGGCGGAAAGGATGCAGATCAATCGGAGGGCAGAATGATTTTTCCAAAGCAGCACAGCTCCGTTTGTGATCTCTAAAAGGGAGATCGCCAACGTTCCTGTAAAATGGTTTTGAAGGCCGGTCAGAAAAAGCAGTTCGCACAAAATGGAAAACAGGACCACGTATCCGCCGATCTGTAAGATTGTCTGGGTGCTTTCTGTGATACATCGGTTTAAGAGCCCGGAAGGTTCTGCCCTGTCAGCGGAAACAGCAAAGGCGGAAAGGGTACAGCCGTGTGTACAGTATGCAGCATCAAGTACCGGTTTCCGACGAAAAAGAAAGCTGCATAAGATAGGCGACAAGATCAAAAGAAAGAACAGGACGTATTTTTGTCCGGGAAGACCCAGAATATTCCAGGCAATATAGTTCATAATAAAAGCAGGACTGGCATTGTTTGTAAAAGAAAGCAGATATTGTGCTTCAGCTAAAGAAATTTGTCCTTTTTTAAGAAGTTCGGCGGTCAGCTTGGCGCCCAGAGGATAGCCGCACAGAAAACCGGTCAGTACTACAAAACTTCCGTATGGAGATACATGAAAAAAGGAACAGAGAATGGGAGATGTCACCTGTATCAGATAAAACAGACCTTTTGTGTGCAGTAAAAGTTCTGTGGCAATGAGAAACGGAAAGAGGGACGGAAGAATAGCACGTACCCACAGAAGCAGTCCGTTTTGCGTTCCTTTAAAAACAGATTCCGGAAAGAAAAGCATTGCCAGGAAGAACAGAATACAAAAAAGGGAAGAAAGAGAACGTTTCATAAATACTCCGGAATAAAAAGTAATTTCTTTATATGAGTATGAGACTGATACCATGTCGTATTACATGCAGATTAGAAAAAGAAAGGAAAAGCTATGGAAATTTCGCAGTTAGAACCCAGAGAAGTATTTCGATTTTTTGAAGAGATCAGCCGGATACCGAGAGGTTCCGGAAACACGGATGCAATCAGTGCATATTGCGTTTCCTTTGCAGAAGAGCGAGGATTACGTGCAGTAAAAGATCCATGCGGAAATGTAAGGATCTGGAAGCCGGGTACCAAAGGAAAGGAAAACAATGCACCTGTGATCCTGCAGGGACATCTGGATATGGTCTGTGAAAAAGAGGAGACGTGTGTGCATGACTTTCAAAAAGATCCTTTGGAGCTCTATGTGAAAGAGGGCTTTTTGAAAGCAAGAGGAACCACACTGGGGGCAGACGACGGGATCGCAGTGGCTTACATCCTGGCACTTTTAGATGGCAAAGAAATCCCTCATCCGCCATTGGAGATTCTGCTTACCATAGATGAAGAGACGGGAATGGACGGTGCTTCCGCCGCAGATCTGTCTGGATTTTCCGGATCCATGCTGCTCAATCTGGATTCGGAAGACGAAGGGATCCTGACAGTAGGCTGTGCAGGCGGATTTACTTTTGAGATAGAACAGAGCATAGAAGAAGAGGAGCTGGAAGGGGAAGAAATCGAGATTGTGATCGCAGGATTGCAGGGCGGCCATTCCGGAACCGAAATTTCAAAACATTTGGCAAATGCAAACAAACTGGCGGGGCGTCTGATCCTGGAGATGACAGAAAAAATCCAGGCAAGGCTTTTATATATCAACGGAGGCGGAAAAACCAATGTGATTCCTTCTGTTTGCAGGGTGGGATTTTTGCTTCCAAACCATCGGACAGAAAAATCCGACGACTTCTGTTTTGAGAGCATATCAGAGCTGGAAAACGCAAAACAGCTGACGGAAAAACTGCAGGAGTCCTGGAAACGGATTTATGGACAGACAGAGCCGGAGCTTCGGGTAAAACTGTTTGAAAAAGGATGGCAAAAGAAAAAGGGAATAAGCAGGGAAAGCACAAAGACGGCCACGGCGTTAATTCATTTGTGTCCGGACGGCGTTTTCTCTTACAGCCATCATTTGGAAGGACAGGTGGAAGCCTCTAACAATCTGGGGATCATCCGTACAGAGACGGGGAAAATCCGATATCAAATGTTAGCTCGGAGCTCAGAGAGATTTTTAGCAGAAGAACTTAAAGGTATTTTGATCCGGCTGGCAGAGTGTGTGGAAAAAACGAATGTTTCCTGGAAAATTTCCGGAGAATATCCGGCCTGGGAATACAAAGAGGAGTCCAAATTACGGGATATCGCGAAAAATGCTTATCGGGAACTTTACGGAAAAGACCCGATCGTCGAGACAATTCATGCAGGTCTGGAATGCGGGATCCTGATCGGGAAAAAGCCGGAGTTAGACTGCGTTTCCATGGGGCCGCAAATGTATGACGTGCATTCTGCCAGAGAACGTTTGGAAATTGCTTCTGTAGAGCGCACCTGGGAATATTTGAAAAAGATCTTGAAATATATATAGATAACGTCCGAAAAAGAGGGATTTGTTGCGAAAAAAAGAAGGAACCTTGTGTGTTTTTCTGTTTCTGGCAGTATTGTCTGCCGTGCTGGCGCAGGAGAAGCTTCGGCAGAGGGCTCTTTTGAACCGGTTGTCATCGAAGATTTACACAGAAGACAGTTTTCGAAAACAGTATGCGGACACCGAAGAGATTAAATGGCTCCAAAACCAGGAAGATCCCGGAGAACAAATGGGACTGTATTGGTTGAAAACAAATTTTGGCGGAGCGGAAAACTTTTGGACGGAGCATGAAGAATATCCACGTTATCAAAGCATCTGCCGTGCCATATGGAATGACGTCAAATGCTTTCCGGTGACGGAGTCGGAAAATCATCCGGAATATTCCGTCAGTTATACAGACAGTTGGATGAAAGAACGTACCTACGGCGGTAAACGTGGGCATGAGGGAACGGATCTTATGGCATCGGAAAATCAAAGAGGGCTTTATCCGGTGGTCAGCATGACAGACGGTCAGGTCAGCCAGATGGGATGGTTGGAAAAGGGTGGGTATCGGATCGGGATAACTGCTCCCGGCGGCGGATATTTCTATTATGCGCATTTGGACAGTTATGCTGAAAAGCTGGCCGAGGGCGATACGGTACGTGCGGGAGATTTTTTGGGTTACATGGGCGACAGCGGTTATGGGAAAGAGGGAACCCGCGGCAAATTCCCGGTACATCTCCATGTAGGGATCTATATTTTCCCGGAAGGACGGGAAGTCAGTGTCAATCCTTTTTCTGTACTGAAATATGCCGAAAGATCCAAAATAAAATGTATATATGAAACCGGTTATGGTATAATTTTACGGGAATAAAAAGAAAAAGAGGAATCTTATGAATTTACCAGATACATTTAAAGAAAAAATGGAACAGCTTCTGCAGGATGAATATCCGGCTTATCTTGCCTGTTTCGAAGAAAAACGTTATTACGGGCTCCGGGTAAATATTTCCAAAATCAGTGCAGAAGAATTTCTTCGGATTTCCCCATGGAAACTGACGCCGATCCCCTGGATTGAAAACGGCTTTTATTACGACGGAGAAACCGATCAGCCGGCAAAGCATCCCTATTATTTTGCAGGACTGTTTTATCTGCAGGAGCCAAGCGCCATGACCCCGGCCAACCGTCTGCCCATCGAAGAGGGAGACCGGGTGCTGGACATCTGCGCGGCTCCCGGAGGAAAGGCAACGGAGCTGGCGGCAAAGCTGAACCGAAGCGGTGTGCTGGCAGCCAATGATATCAGCAGTTCCAGAGCAAAGGGGCTTTTGAAAAACCTGGAATTGGCCGGAGCCGGAAACGTATTGGTGTTCAGTGAAGAACCTGGAAAACTGACCGAGTATTTTCCGGAATATTTTGACAAGATTTTGATCGACGCTCCTTGTTCCGGTGAGGGGATGTTCCGGAAGGACAAAAAAATGGTAAAAGCATGGGAAGAGCACGGACCGGAATTTTTTTGCAAAATCCAGAAAAATATCATTTTGAAAGCGGCGGAAATGCTGCGTCCGGGCGGAATGATGCTGTATTCTACCTGTACTTTCGATAAAAGGGAAAATGAAGAGGTGATTCTGCATCTCCTTCAGAACCATCCGGAATTTTCTCTATGTGATATGAAACCCTATGAGGGATTTGCAGAAGGATTTATTCATACGGATATAGGAGAAAATGAGAATCTGCGGAAAACAGTCCGTATTTTCCCGCACCGTATGCAGGGGGAAGGTCATTATCTGGCGCTTTTGCAAAAAGGAGAACGAAACCAGACAGAAACGAAGCAGAAAAGCGCCCGGAAGATCAAAAAGCTTCCGGAAGAGTTGGATGCTTTTCTGAAAAATCTGGCCTGGAAGCCGGATCCGGAGCGGTTGGAGATCCACGGAGAACGTGTCTATTATATGCCGGAGGCTTTGCCGGATATCCGGGGGATCCGTTTTCTCAGGACCGGGCTTTTGATGGGAGAAGTGAAAAAGAATCGGTTTGAGCCAAGCCAGGCTCTGGCCATGTATTTAAGAAAATCGGAATATAAAAATATTCTCTCTCTATCTGTGGAGGACGATCGGGTGATCCGTTATCTGAAAGGAGAGACGTTGGAAACCTCTGATCTGCTGCCTTCCAAAGCAAAGGGATGGTATCTGGTCTGTGTAGATGGATATCCGCTGGGCTGGGGAAAGGCGGCAGGGGGCATGTTAAAAAATAAATATCTCCCGGGATGGCGGTGGCAGTCATGATGCTGCGTCTCGATAAATACCTTGCAGATATGGGAAAAGGCACCCGAAAAGAAATCAAGAAAAAAATCCAAAAAGGATTGGTCCTGGTGGACGGGAAAGTCGTAAAAGAACCGGAGCGAAAAGTGGATCCGGATGCGCAGGAGGTTTCACTGGAAGGAAAAGTGGTTGCTTATGCTGTTTTTTCTTATCTGATGCTGAACAAGCCGGCCGGAGTGGTGTCTGCCACCCAGGATTCGAAAGAAAAAACGGTGCTGGATTTAATCAAGGGTGAAAAAAGAAAGGATCTGTTTCCGGTAGGGCGTTTAGATAAAGATACCGTTGGGCTGCTTTTGTTGACAAATGACGGAGAATTGGCTCATCGGCTCCTTTCACCGGCCAAGCATGTGGACAAGGTGTATTTTGCTCGAGTAAAGGGACTGGTGGACAAACAAGATGTGGAATTGTTTGCAACAGGCGTGGATATCGGAGACGAAAAGCCATGTCTTCCGGCAGAATTAACCGTAAAAAGGCTGGATCCGGAAAGTGGAGAATCTGAAGTGGAAATCTGTATCAGAGAAGGACGTTTTCATCAGGTGAAAAGAATGTTCCAGGCGGTTGGAAAGGAAGTTCTTTTCCTGAAACGGCTGAAGATGGGAGAACTTTGTCTGGATGAATGTTTAAATCCCGGCGAATACAGAGAATTGACGGAAGAGGAGAAGGAAAAACTATGCTGCAGAATATAAAAGGCGTCCTGTTTGATCTGGACGGAACACTCATCGACTCCATGTGGGTTTGGAAAGAAGTGGATGAAAAATATGTACATAAATATGATTTGAAAGAGCCGGAAGGATTCTATCAGACCATCGAAGGCATGAGTTTTATGGAAACGGCCCGCTATTATCAAAAAACATTTCCCCAGCTGAATCGCACACCGGAAGAAATCGGGGAAGAATGGCTTCAGATGGTAGAAACTGTTTATGAGACAGAGGTAGAGCTCAAAAAAGGCGCAGTCGAATTTTTGGCACTGTTAAAAAAACGAGGGATCAAAATGGGGATCGCAACCAGTAATATCCGGGAGCTGGCGGAATCTGTTTTAGAGGCGCAACAAGTGCGCGGCTATTTTGATGTGATCTGTACTTCCGGGGAAGTAAACGCCGGAAAGCCGGAGCCGGATGTTTATCTGAAAGCGGCACAAAGACTGCAGATCGATCCGGAAAGCTGTCTGGTATTTGAAGATGTGCCGAATGGGATTCTGGCCGGAAAACGAGCCGGAATGCGAGTCTGTGCCGTAGAGGACAGTTTTACGGCGGATGTCTGGGAGGAAAAAAGAAAACTTGCAGATTATATGATCAAAGATTACACAGAATTGTGCATGGAATTTTAAAAGGAGTGTTATGGATAACACCGGATTTTTACCAATCGATAAACAGGATATGGAAACAAGGGAAATTGATCAGCTGGATTTTGTATACGTAAGCGGAGATGCTTACGTGGATCATCCGTCCTTCGGACCGGCCATCATCAGCCGGATATTGGAAAGCCGCGGTTATTCTGTGGGCATGATCGCACAGCCGGATTGGAAAGATAAGAACAGCATTGCTGTCTTAGGAAGGCCAAGACTTGGGTTTTTGGTTTCCGCCGGAAATATGGATTCTATGGTAAATCATTATTCTGTTTCCAAAAAAAGAAGAAAAACAGACTCTTACACACCGGGCGGTGTAATCGGGAAACGACCGGATTATGCGGTGGTCGTGTATGGAAATCTGATCCGGCAGACGTATAAGGATGTGCCTGTGATCATCGGCGGGATCGAGGCCAGTCTGCGAAGAATGGCACATTATGATTATTGGTCAGACCGGTTAAAGCGTTCCGTGCTGTTGGATGCACAGGCAGATCTTCTTTCCTACGGAATGGGAGAGCGATCCATAGTGGAGATCGCAGAAGCATTGGAAAGCGGGATTGCTGTTCGGGATATCACTTTCGTGAACGGAACCGTTTTTAAAACCCGCTCCATGGAAAACGTATACGATGCAGAGGTGCTGCCTTCTTATGAAGCGGTGTGTCAGGATAAGCTGCTTTATGCCAAAAGTTTCCGGATCCAGAACGAAAATACGGATCCCTTTACGGGAAAGCGATTGGCTGAGCCCTATGAAAAAGACAAATGGATCGTAGTGCAAAATCCCCCTGCCAAACCGCTTACACAGATGGAATTAGACGATATTTACGAGCTTCCTTACATGGATGCAGTTCATCCTTCTTACCAAAAACTTGGAGGTGTTCCGGCGTTTTCTGAAGTGAAATTCAGTCTGGTCAGCAATCGAGGGTGCTTTGGCGCCTGTAATTTCTGTGCCTTGACTTTTCATCAAGGCAGGATCATCCAATCCCGCAGCAAAGAGTCTCTTTTGCGGGAAGCCGAGAAGATGACTGCGGATCCGGAGTTTAAGGGGTATATCCACGACGTGGGCGGTCCTACGGCCAATTTTCAAAAGCCTGCCTGTCAAAAGCAGCTGAAATTCGGTGCCTGCAAAAACAGACAGTGCCTGTTTCCGTCCCCTTGTAAAAATTTGGAAGTTGATCATAAAAAGTACGTTTCGATTCTGCGGGAGCTGCGCAAACTTCCAAAAGTAAAAAAAGTGTTTATCCGTTCCGGGATCCGTTTTGATTATCTGCTGGCAGATCCGGATCATACCTTTTTAAGGGAATTGTGTGAATATCATGTGAGCGGTCAGCTGAAAGTGGCACCGGAACATGTGGCAGATGCGGTTTTAAAGCAGATGGGAAAACCGGAAAATCGAGTATACAAACGATTTGCGGCACAGTTTGAGCAGATGAACCGGAAGCTGGGAAAAAAGCAGTATCTGGTTCCTTACCTGATGTCTTCCCATCCGGGTTCCACGCTGAAAGAAGCTGTAGAATTGGCGGAGTTCTGTCGGGATCTTGGCTACATGCCGGAGCAGGTACAGGATTTTTACCCGACGCCTTCGACGATTTCGACTTGTATGTATTATACAGGAGTAGATCCGAGGACGATGAAATCGGTCTATGTTCCGCGGAATCCCCATGAAAAAGCGATGCAGAGAGCTCTGATCCAGTATCGGGATCCGAAAAATTATGAACTGGTAAAAGAAGCTTTGCTCAAAGCCGGACGGGCAGATCTCATTGGATTTGGAGAAAAATGTCTGATCCCGCCGCGGAAGATACAGAAATCCGAGAAAACGGCAAAAAATGGTCAGAAAAATAAAAGGGATCACCAGTCATATCAAAAAACAAGAGCAAAACAGAAACGAAAATACAAATAGAAACACAAGCAGAAATAGAAGCAGAAACAGAAGCGAGGAAGAAAGGCTTATGAAAATTGCGGTCGTAACCGGTGCATCTTCGGGAATGGGAAAAGAATTTGTGAAACAGCTGCAGGCCTGGTGCAAAAATTTGGATGAAATCTGGGTGATCGCCAGACGAAAAGAGCAGCTGGAAGCGCTAAAACAACAGGGCAGATGCAAGATACGAGTGGTGGATGGAGATCTTTTGGATGAAACTTTTATGACAAGGTTTCAGGGATTACTTTTACAGGAGCATCCTTCCGTAAAAATCCTGGTCAATTCTGCCGGCATGGGAAGAAACGGAAGCGTAACGGAAATCAGTAGAGAAAATCCGAGTGTCCAGAAAAAAATGACGGAGTTGAATACGGCTGCATTGGTAGAAATGACAGAAGCGGTTCTTCCTTATATGGGTGCCGGAAGCCGGATCTTAAATCTGGCCTCTGCCTCCGCCTTTTTTCCGCAGCCGGGATTTGCGGTGTATGCGGCGACGAAAGCTTTCGTATTGTCCTTTTCGAGAAGCTTGGGAAGGGAATTGGCGGATCGAAAGATCTTCGTCACGGCAGTCTGTCCGGGACCGGTAGATACCGCCTTTTTTGAACAGGAGGGAATGAAAGTGTCAGATTGGAAAAAGCCCTTTCTGGCAAAGGCAGACCGGGTGGTCGCTTTGGCCCTCAAAGATTCTGCACGTCGAAAACCGGTGTCCGTATACGGCATTTCCATGAAATGTATGCGGATCCTTTCAAAAATCGTTCCGAACAGTTGGATCCTGGCAGTTACGGACCGGATTATGAACAGCAATAAAAAGAGCAGAAACGCAAAAGAACATTAAAAAAGGAATAAAAAAGAAAAAAGGACAGGAGAACAAATGAAACGGAAAGCAAAAGGAGAAGCGGGATATCTAAATTACAAAAAGAAAGTGGAGCTTTTAATCACCATTTTTTCTTTTGGACTGGTGGCAGCACTTCTGATCCTGGGGATCGTGCAGACGAAGCAGCGGCTGAATTTATTGACGGTGGTGGCAGCGCTTGGAGCCATCCCTGCCTGTAAAAGGCTTGTGGAACTGATCGTCCGTTTCCCGTATCGCTCCATCGCAGAAGAAAAAGCGGAAGAAATACGGGAGAAAACGCCGAATATTACGGTGATTTATGACATGATCCTGACCAGTTCGGAAAAGGTGATGCCTGTGGATTGTATTGCGATTTCCGAGCATACCATCTGCGGATATGCCGGCAACCCGAAAGTGGATATGGGTTATGCAGGAGAGCATCTGAAAAAAATTTTGAAACAGAACGGATATCAGAATGCATCTGTGAAAATCTTTGACCGCTATCCGGCATTTTTGACACGGGCAGAGGGCATGAACTCCATTGCAGCCGTGGAAAATCAGGACTGTGCGGCAAAGGAAAAACGAATCGCAGACATTATTTTGAATGTATCGATGTGACGATGTAAACAGAGATGGTTAGAAGAAAGGAACAGTCGGATGAGGGAAATCTACATTTCCGATAATGAAGCAAATCAGCGGTTGGACAAATTTTTGGCGAAGCTTTTGAATGAAGCGCCGAAAAGCTTTTACTATAAAATGCTGCGCAAGAAAAATATCGTACTCAACGGAAAAAAAGCAGATGGAAATGAAAAATTAAAACAGGGAGACTGTGTCCGGCTCTATCTTTCCGAGGAGACACTTGCCAAATTCAGTTCTGCAAAAGAAGTGGTCCGCCCGAAAGGAAGCCTCGAGATCCTTTATGAAGACAAAAATGTGGTTTTTTTGAATAAGCCGGCGGGGCTTTTGTCACAAAAAGCGCAAAAGGGTGATGTTTCGGTGGTGGACTATCTGATCACCTATCTTTTGGACAGCCATGCCATCTCAAAGGAAGAATTGAAACTGTTTTCGCCTTCGGTCTGCAACCGTCTGGACCGGAATACCAGCGGGATCGTGGCAGCGGGGAAAAGTCTGACCGGACTGCAGACTCTCAGCCAGTGGTTTCGGGACAGAAGTGTGGGAAAATATTATCGTTGCCTGGTAAAAGGGAATCTTTCCGAAAAACAACGAATATGCGGATATCTGAGAAAGAATCACCAGACCAATCAGGTGTCTGTCACAGATGATCCGACGGAAGGAAGCGTAAAAATCGAGACTGAATATGAGCCGATCGCCCGGGGAAAAGAGACGACGCTTTTGGAGGTGCATCTGATTACCGGAAAAACCCACCAGATCCGTGCCCATCTTTCCCAGATCGGCCATCCGATCCTCGGAGACCCTAAATACGGAGACCTAAAGCTCAACAAAACGCTTCATCTGCAAAAGCAGCTGCTTCATGCATACCGTTTGGAGCTGCCGAAAACGACAGGTGCCCTTTCGGAAATAGCGGGAAAAACTGTCATTGCACCGCTGCCGGAGCATTTTAAAAAAGTTTGTCAGGAACAGGGAGTGAAGATCTGATGGGAACTTGGAATTCGAGAGGTTTAAGAGGCTCTACACTGGAAGATCTGGTCAATCATACAAATGAATATTATCTGGAACGGGGGCTGGCGCTTATCCAGAAGATCCCGACGCCCATCACACCGGTGAAGATCGATAAAGAACACCGGCATATCACCCTGGCATATTTTGACCAGGTCAGCACGGTGGATTATATCGGGGCGGTCCAGGGGATTCCGGTCTGTTTCGATGCAAAGGAATGTGCGGCTGATACCTTTCCTCTGCAAAATGTACATCAGCACCAGGTTGAGTTTATGGAGCGTTTTGAAAAGCAGGAGGGGATCTCTTTTCTGCTGATTTTCTACGCGAAAGCGGATCTGCTTTATTATATGAGATTTCAGGAATTGAAAAAATTTTGGGATCGTGCCCAAAACGGCGATCGGAAAAGTTTCCGCCGGGAAGAACTGGATCCCGGATTTTTCATGAAATTGCAGAGGGGGAGACTGGTGCCTTATCTGGACTGCCTGCAGAAAGATCTGGATCTTCGGGAATGATTTTGAAAGTTTGAAAATGATCTTGGATTTTCGAAGGTTATCCGGTATTGACAAACGGAAAGAAACTTCGTATAATTTGAAATGATTTTAGTGTTTTACCACAATAAAGTGAAAGGGTTGACATCAGGTTATGAAAAGATTGTTGCATACTCCGGAAGGAGTACGGGATATTTACAATAAAGAATGTGCGAAAAAAACGACGGTTCAGGAAAAACTGCAGAATATATTTCATCTGTACGGCTATCAGGATATCCAGACGCCGACCTTTGAATTTTTCGACGTGTTCCGCGAAGAGATCGGATCCATTCCGACGCGGGAATTGTATAAATTTTTTGACAGAGAAGGAAATATTTTGGCCCTTCGTCCGGATATCACACCTTCCATTGCAAGGGCTTCTGCCGCACTTTTGGAAGATGAAGAAATGCCGGTCCGTTTCTGTTATACAGGAAATGTGTTTATCAACCATTCCAGTTACCAGGGCCGTTTAAAAGAAAGTACCCAGATGGGTGCAGAACTTCTGGGAAGAGATTCCCTGGAGGCAGATGTGGAGATGATCGCCATGATGGCAGACGGGCTGAAAAGCACCGGTCTGGAAGAGTTCCAGATCAGCATCGGTCATGTAGATTTCCTGCGCAGCCTTTTGGAGGAAACCGGTCTGGAAGCGGAACAGAAGCGGGAACTGGTGCATCTGATCCACAATCAAAATTATTTCGGTGTGGATGAAATGATGGATGAGCTGGCGGTAAAGGGAAGTGTCCGGGAAGATTTCCATGTGCTCTCGGAGCTTCAGGGCAGTGTGGAAGTGCTGGAGAAGGCTTCTGAGATCGCGCCGAGCATCAATGCACAACTGGCAGTAAAACATCTGAAACAGATGTACGAGATGTTGAAGATTTACGGGGTAGAACAATATATTACCTTTGATCTGAGCATGAGCGGAAACTATGATTATTATACCGGGATCATTTTCCGCGCGTTTACTTACGGAACCGGAGATGCCGTCATTCGTGGCGGACGCTATGACCATTTAATGGAAAAATTCGGCAAACAGACGCCTTCCATCGGATTTGCGATCATGCTGGACGAGCTGATGAATGCATTGTCCCGCCAGAAAATCTCTGTAAAATATGACCATCCTATGCTGTTGGTCTACACAGAGGAAACCAAAGAAAAAGCGATCCAGACGGCCAAAGAATTCCGCAAAAAAGGAAAAAGCATCGAGCTGATGAAGCGGGAGCCGGCGGATTCTATGGAGCAGTATATCGAGTATGGACGACGGTATCAGGTGATCAATATGCTGTGGCTGGAAAATGAGAATCAACTTTTGATGAAAAATATCGTGAACGGAAATGAAAAAACCATTCAATACTGAAAAGGCAGAAAATAAAGAGGTTGGGGATTGCATATGAAATATTTGACATTTGCATTGACAAAAGGAAGACTTGCAACAAAAACGATGGAAATGCTGGAACAGATCGGCATTTCCTGTGAAGAGATGAAGGATAAAGATTCCAGAAAACTGATTTTTGTCAACGAGGAAAAGAAACTGAAATTTTTCCTGGCAAAAGGGCCGGATGT
>CAKRWZ010000046.1 GCA_934418295.1 uncultured Mediterraneibacter sp. | reverse complement strand
TTTGCGGAGGCACTTCTATTTACAATCTTCCGTCAGCCTTCCGGTGGCTGGGGAGAGGGTATCTGGGAATTGTTCCGGTACAGGTTGTGTTTATGATTTTGATTTTTATTGCTGCACAAATTATGCTTTCCAAAACCGTATTTGGGCGAAGAATTTATGCGATCGGAGGAAATGCCCAGGTTTCAAAGCTGGCAGGAATCCGTGTAAAAACATATCAGATTCTTTTGTTTGTGATATGCAGCTTGTGTTCTGTATTGGCAGGATTGATTTCTTCTTCTAAGATCGCAACGGCATCTTCTACTCCTTCTGCCAATATGTTTATGAATGTACTGGCAGCAGTTGTAATCGGGGGAACCTCTTTAAGCGGAGGAAAAGGATCTGTTGTCGGAAGCTTCTTTGGAGCATTGATGCTGACTATGCTTTCTAACGGGCTTACTATTATCGGACTATCCTCTTACTGGCAGACTGTGATTTCGGCAATTATTCTTCTGATCACAATCGTCATGTACAGAAAGGATTGATAAAATCGGCGAAATAGGAGAAAGGAAAGGGCTATTTGATTTTGGGAAAATCAAATAGCCCTTTTAGGGAATTTCTTGAAGCTTCACTGTATAACCCCTCTTTCACTTTTATGGATGGATGAAAGATGAAACGGTTACTCATTTCATTGGTCCGACCTCCTGTTTGAGAAGTTGTCTCTTCTTTTGTTATCTGTATTCTATCTTACTTCTTCTAAAATGTCAATATAAAAACAGAAAATTATATAAAAAAATAAATATAAATAGAAAACAAGGAATAAATAATTAAAGAAACAGAATTTAAAGGATTATAAAGACTTCATAAAAGACCAGAGCCGGAAATAGGGAACAAAAGGAGTAGAATCATACTCCTTTTTTCTACGGAAAGGGACTATATGGGGAAAATGGGGTAAGGAGGTAGTAAAAATAACCGGAATTTCAAGTCTTTTGGGCCATTTCTTCGGTGAATATGCACAGTGTATAATAACAGAAATATATTTCAACGAAGAAAAAACAAGGAGGATGAAACATGTCAAACGTAGTAAAGACCAACATTGATGAAGCAATCGCTCGCATCGATGACTGGAAAGGAAAAGAAATCCATTACGAATCAGTAGCAGGTGGTGTAACAAACCCGGAATTTCAAAGTATTTGTAGACGGTACACCGCATTTCCTGAAAATTCCGGGAGACGGAACAGATTTCATTGATAGAGAAAACTGCCATATGGCAAATATGATCGCTTCTGATTCAGGAGTAGGTGCCAAAGTAGAGTATTATTTTGAAGATACCGGAGTAGAAGTGTTTGAGTGGCTGGAAGGATACCACAGTACTGTAATGGGAGAGATGTTCGTAGAGGATATCACAAAAGCCTCTATCCGTGCCATTAAGAAATTCCATAATCTGCCGGGTGCAAACCTTCCGTGCAAAGCTTCTATTTTTGATCAGTGCAGAGATATGGTAGAGCGGGCAAAAGCCAGTGACTATCTTCCGCCGTGGCATCGGCGTATGCTCTGGCTGATGGACAGTATTGAATATGCGTTTAATACATACGGAGTAGAGAGCAAGCCTTGTCACAATGATTATTGGTTCAACAATTTCATGTGGAATGAGGAAAAGAAAGACGGAAAGATCATCGACCTGGAATACGCCTCCATGAATGACCCGATGTTTGATGTTGGCTCCTGGTCTCTTGGTTTCGCCACCGAGGCTATGGATAAAGAAATTATTACAGAGTATAATGATGGGGTGTATGATGAAGTCTTGTTTGCAAGAATGAAGCTGAATCAGATCGCCTGCGACATCAAGTGGTCATACTGGGCGCTGATGCAGACTGCAACTTCCGGAATTGAGTTCGATTATTATGGATGGTATATCGGCAAACTGGACCGTCTCCGTCATCGTTTCCTGGATCCTCGTATCGATACATGGCTGGATCTGCTGGAAGGCAAACCGGTATGGAGAACTCCGGATGCATGGAAATATGAATAGGCGGCAGATAAGCGTAACCGTAAGATAAAAGTGTGTGAAAAGAGGGAGAAGAAAGATGCTGAATTATGTACAGGAGAAAAAAGAAGAATATCTGGATTTCCTGAAAAAAGTCCTTTCTTTCAGATCGGTTCCTTGTGAGGAAAAAGAGGTGGCTGATGCATTTCTGGAAGAGCTGAAAAAAATAGACGGCGTGGACGAAGCATTTATCGATGCCGCAGGAAATGTAGTGGGAGTGATTCGCGGAGAAGGTACAGGACCAAATGTATTGCTGAACGGACATATGGACGTGGTTCCGGAAGGAACGTTGGAGTTGTGGGAACCATATGATCCATTTAAACCGGAGATCGTGGACGGCAAGTTGATTGCCCGCGGTGCTGCAGATATGAAGAGTGGTCTGGTTGCACAGCTTTATGCGTTCAAAGCCGTAGCGGAATATTTGAAAAAAACAGGAAAGAAACTTTCCGGAGATCTGATCTTCAGCGGAGTGGTACAGGAAGAGCCGGCAGAAATGTTCGGTATGGAAGAATTGATCGAGCATACATTCCCTGAAAAGGGACTGAAATGTGACATCGTGTACATTTCAGAACCGGCAGGAGATACGGTGACGATCGGCCAGAGAGGTAAGATTGAGCTGGTCGTAAAAACATTCGGAAAAGCAGTACACTCAGCAGCTCCGCAGTATGGAATCAATGCACTGGAACTGATGGATCCGGTGCTCCATGCAATCTTTACACATGACGGCATCAATCTGGATCCGGATCCGTATCTGGGCGCTACATCCATTACGGTAACGAACTGCATCGTAAAACCGGGCGGAAACTTAAGTACCGTTCCGGACGAATGCGAGATTGCCGTAGACAGAAGATTTTCTACAACACTTACCGAAGAAGATCTGTTGAAAGAATTCGAAGATATTTTTGAAAAAGTGAAAAAAGAATATCCGGAATTCAAAGGAAGCGTAGAACCGAGATATTTCGAGGAAACCTCTTATACGGGGCTGACCAAGAAAGTAAAGAAATGGCATCCGGCATGGAGAGTGGACCGCGAAAATGAGTTTGTAAAGAAAACCTTCGAGGCATTGGCGCGTGTTGGCCAGCATCCGAAGGAGGCATACAGTCAGGCAGGAACCGACGGCAGCATGAGCTGCGCGATCCATAAGATCCCGACGATCATCTACGGCGGAATCGACGGATCCATGGCACATCAGCCGAAAGAAGCCGTAAAAGTAGACGAGCTCATCGGAGCTTTTGAAGGATACATTGCGATCCTGACAGAGCTCTATGATATGGATCTTTCCGCTTTTTAAAATAAAAGAAAAATTACAGCCTTTTTACCGAATTAAATTTTATTTGTATATGTAAAGAGCTGCCGCACCGCGAATCTTGTTCGCGAAGCGGCAGCTTTTTTCGCTCATATTACATATCGGATATCCGGAACAGCTCTACCCGGCTGTTGATCCCCAGTTTTTTATAAATGTTATTGATGTGTTTTTTCAGAGTGCTGGCGGAGATAAAGAGCTTTTCACAAATCTCCGGATTTTTATCGCCCTGCAGGAGTAGTTTTAAAACGTCGGTCTCTCTGGCGGTCAGATGGTACTTCAAGATCAGAGAATCCAGATGTGCAAGGCGTGTCTTGCGGCTGGAGATATCCTGTTCCGACAGCTCGCGGTATAAGCGAAAGGCCAGGTGCTTTTTGATGAGATCCAGGATATAGATTTCCTGATCGGTAAAATCGTGGCTGCTCCGCGGACGATACAAAGAAACGACACCGACGAACTGATTGTTGTAAGCCAGAGAGAGGATTGCTTCATAGTGGATATCATCGGGAAGATATACCTTTTGGTAGTAGGGCTGAGATTCCCGTACACCGGGAGCAAAAAAATCGGTAATGCGATAGGCCTTGTTCTGACCACTCATGAAGATCCATTTTTTATAATCAAATTCCCAGAATTCGTCCATGTAGCGATGCATTTTTTCATCGGACAGTCCGATCTGGATCGGAGCGTACATAAAATGCTCATTGTCGGACAGGAAAAAAGTAAGCTTGTCACAGGGAATTAAAATCTGGATCAGATTCAGGAAAACATAACGCATTTCATCCAGGTCCGGAATGCTGTGAATCTTGAAGGTCAGGTCGTTTAAAAAGTTCCAGTCGTTTTCAGTCAGCTTCATGAAAGATATCCCCCTAGTGTATGGCATACGCGTGCACTCATATAGTTAAATATTAACACAAAACACTGAAAAAAGGAGGAAAAATGGAGCAAATTCACTGGTTTTTTGATTTTTTATGGAGCCGATGAACGAAAACAGACAGGATCATGACCAGACTGAACAAAAAGAGCGGCAAGAAAATGCGCTGGAAAGATGAGAGCTGATCTCCGGTAGTGGGGACCGTTTTTTTGCCGGTGGCTGGTTTGGCTGGTGTTGTTGGAGTGGATTCCTTTTGATCCGTCAGAGTAAAGCTCAGAGTCTGGCCTTCCTCTGAAATTTTGCATTCAAAATCCTCAATAGGCAGGTAGCCCTTTGGGGGATTTTCTTCGTGCACAAGATAGGTGTCATAGGGAAGAGAACCTCTGGGATCCGGTTCCGACGAAGCGGTGGAAGCATAGCCGTCGGCATTTGTGCAGATGCGGAAAACTTCTCCGGTGGTCAAAGACGTTAAAGTAAAGGAAACATCCGCAAGCGGGTTAGAGGTCTGAGAAGCGGAAGCGTCTTTTGCAGAATCAGAAGATTCCCCGTATTTATAGAGTTCCAGATCACCTCGGATCACTTGCTCCGGCACTAGAACTTCCTGAAAGACGGTGATGTCGGAGGAAGTGTTTGGATCTGCGTCCCGGGAAAGGGAATATTCGATTCGCGGCGGCAGGATCTGACGGATAAAAACCTCCGGGTTTGGCAGATAGCCTTCAGGGGCTTTTGTTTCCTGGATCGTAATAGTGCCGGGCGGAAGCACGGAGGTTCCGTCAATGGAAAAGAAAGAATCTCCGGAGACTTTGTAATCCTCTGTCATGCGGCAGATGCCGTCGGCGTCCGTTTTCAAGATCCAGATCCTGCAAGGCAGTACTGCAGGGTCTGATGCGACAGGATCACTGTCATAAAAGTCGGGATAATAGCGGACGGTAAATTCGGCTGCTTCCAGAGTGGCACCGCCGGAAGGAGACGGGAGTCCGGTGTCTGCGTCCACCTTCCGACAGAGAATGTCTACAGGAAGTGTGTTGGGAACATCTTGAAATTCCAGACAAACATTGTCTCCGTCGCGAAGTGTAATAGGATAGATCTCACTGTCCGGAAGGAATCCGGAGGGGGCAAACATTTCTCTTACCCAATAGTTTCCGGCTGACAATTCGGCGATGTTGGAAACGCCGTTGGCATCGGTTTGGAGTTTTGCGGCTTTACGGCTGCATTCAGAATCAGTGTAGACTCCGTACACTGCGTCTTCCAGTTGATAGATGGGACTTTGTGCAGTGAGCTCCGGTAACGCAGAAGTTTTTTTCAAAGATACTTTTGCAGGTTTCGGATCGTCCAAATGGATCAAGGTGAATGCAGAAGGATAAGAAGATTTGGCAACGATCTGGGAAACGTGATTGACACCGGGAGACGGATCACCGTCGTAGGAATCGATGCTGTGCCACCAGGCGAGAGAGTCTGTACGATTCCAGCATCCGGTGGGATTGCTGGAATCCAGTTTGTCGTTGAAATAAGAGCCTACATAGATACCGATGTGATGTTTGGCGGAGGTGTTCAGACACAAGCCATTGACCAAAGCGCCCGCGTTTCCGTCCCAGCACCAGATGATATCGCCGGGCCGGGCCTCTTTGCTTAAAGCCTGAATGACCTCTGCATCTGCCGCGCCGCTGCTGCGCTGGAAGGTAATATATTCGACGTTGTGATTTTTCAGGAGAACGACCCAGCCGGAAATGGCAGGTACATTTTTGCCGCCTGCACCGGTCAGGACATGCCAGACAAAGCCGGTACAGTTCATGCCGGGGACGCCGGAGGTATCGGAAGAACCATAACCAAGCGGATCTCCGTTGGGATTTCTGTGGTCTCCGCCTTTATAGGGAGTCCCCAGATAATAGTTGTCATTCAGATGAGAGCGCAGGACGCTTAAAACAGAGGCACGGGATATGCCCAAAACATCAGAGAGTGAGGCACCACCGGCATTGTAAACGGTGCGGATCACGTTGCCGGATTGGGCGGAAACGGCGTGATCATCGGCCAGCGCTGCGACTTCAGGTTCCACGTCAAGTTGATCGCCGATCAGTTCGGATTCGGCAAGAGCGGTCAAGCTCCAGGAAAAAATAAGGAAACAACAGAAAAGAGTAAGCATTCGTTTTAATTTCGTTTTCAAAAAAACCTCCTAAAATAAAATGAAAAGAACAAAAAGCTGCACTTTATAAAAGGGCGCAAACAATCAAAGGCATCACCTGTCTTTCTTAAAAATAAAAAGGTTTTGAAAATTGTTCCGATAAATGGAACATACGAACTCTGCCAAGGCAGATAAAAGATACGCAGAAAAGGAAGATCTCCTTGAGAGATTCTGCGTGGACTTCATCATAGCACAGACAGCAGAGAAGGTCAATACACAGATAGGTTGCGAAATTTCTCGTGAACCGTTACAATAGGAACAGAGAAAAAAGTGACATGGATAAAAATTACAGATAAAAGAAAAAAACAGAAGGAGGCTGCAGATGAAATCGGTGAAAAGAAAGATTTATACAGGATTTGCAATCATAGCAGGAGTGTGTATGTTGAGTGCCTGCGGCACAGAAAAGAAGACGTCTGAAAATAAAAAAAGCAGTAAAGCAACAGAAGAAACGCAAGAAAATACTAAAAAAAGCAAGGATTTTGTTTCTGAAGACGGAAAAGTAGAACTGCATTTTTCGGATGAAACCTGGGAATGTACAGTAGATACAGAGAACACGAAAACTTTCGAATCGGAAGACGGTGTGATCAATGTGATCTTTGTAGAAGGCGAGGGGATCGCACAGACAATGGTGCCGGACAGTACAGACGCTTACCAACGGATGGTAAACGGAGGCATGGCGGATCTGGCTTTTGAAGTGATCGGCTTTGAACGGGCGGATCAAGGAGATGAACAGATTTATAAAGGAACGGTTCACTATACTTCAGAGACAAATCCGGACAAATATGTGACACATTACGGGGTCTACACGGCAGATGCGGGCTATACGGTGACGGCGGTTCTTTTTAAAGAAGACACACAGCTGTTGGAGAAAGTGCAAGAGACGATTTATGGCATAAAGGTGGAAAAGTAGCGTGGGAGAACTGTATGAAAAGCTGCGGCAGTACAGGGATTCCGATTATTATGGGTTTCACATGCCGGGGCATAAGCGAAATACCGGGTTGATGGAAAATGATCTGCCCTATGGTTTGGATATCACAGAAATAGAGGGTTTTGACGATCTGCACCACGCGGAGGGAATCTTAAAGGAAGCGCAGGAACGGGCAGCAGTGGTTTATCACGCCGACGAAACCTGTTTCCTGGTAAACGGAAGCACGGTGGGACTGTTAAGCGCTGTGATGGGAAGTGTTTCGCAGGGAGGAAAAGTGTTGGTGGCAAGGAATTGCCACCGTTGTGTTTATCATGCCATAGAAATGCAGGAGCTTTATCCGGTATATCTCTATCCGGATCTTGGGCCGGAGGGGATCGCAGGAGAGATCGATCCGGGGACGGTTCGGAAAAAGCTGCAGGAAAATCCGGAGATCCAGGCGATCGTGATCGTATCGCCGGAGTGGTTTCGGATGTGAAAGCGATCGCGGATATTGCGCACGAACAGGGAATCCCGTTGATCGTGGATGAAGCACACGGAGCGCATTTTGGCTTTCATCCGTATTTTCCGAAAAATGCCAATGAGCAGGGGGCAGATCTGGTGATCCACAGCCTGCATAAAACGATGCCGGCATTGACCCAGACTGCGCTGCTGCACTTAAACGGAAAATTTGCGGAAAAGCAGCGGGTCAGGCATTACCTGGATATGCTGCAGAGCAGCAGCCCGTCTTATTTGTTGATGGCAGGGATCGATGAGTGTCTGGATCTGGTGCAAAAGAACGGAAAGAAATTATTTTGTGGCTATATAAATCAATTAGATAGCCTGAGAAGTGCTTTAAAAGAAATGAAATGGCTGCATTTACTGGAAACGCTTCATTATGACCGCTCTAAAATTTTAATCAGCACGAAAGGCTGCAAAAAAGGCGCAAAAGAAATATATAAGATTCTTTTAAACGATTATCGTTTGCAAATGGAAATGGTATCAGATCAATCTTTTTTGGCGATGACTTCCGTGGCAGACACCGAAGAGGGGCTGAAAAGACTGAGGAGAGCGTTGCTGCAGATCGACGCAGAAATCGATGGTGAAGCAAAAAAATGCGCAGGCAGTGCAGACGCAGATGAAACAAAAAAAACGGAGGCAATAAAAAATATAGAAAAAATAAGGGCAGAAAAGCAAGATGCGGATGCGCCGGAATTGATCTTTACCAGCGGGCAGATGCAGCGGATCCGCTGGGAGCAGAGGAAAAAGATAAAATGCCTTGCCTGGAAAGAATGTACCGGGGCAGTTTCGGCGGAATATGCTTATCTCTATCCGCCGGGGATCCCGCTTTTGGTGCCGGGAGAACGGGTGACAAAGGAAATCATAGAGAGGCTGCAGGAAAGTGAAAAAAGCGGAAATGCGGTGCATGGAACGGCAAAGCCGGGATTTTTGGAGGTTTGGAGCAATGGGTAAGATTTTTTATATTATGGGAAAAAGTTCGGCGGGGAAGGACAGTATTTACCGGGAACTGCAGGAGAGCCTGCCCAAGCTTCGGACGATCACGCTTTATACGACCAGACCCAGGCGGATTGGAGAAGAAAACGGAAAAGACTATTATTTTGTGGAAGAGACCCGTTTACAGAAACTTACGGAAGAGGGAAAAGTGATCGAACTGCGGGCATACGATACCAAATGCGGTGTCTGGAAATATTTTACGGCAGACGACGGACAGATCGACCTGAAAAAAGCGGATTATCTGGCGATCGGAACCCTTTGTTCTTATGAAAAAATGCGGCAGTATTTCGGAAAGGAGACGTTGGTTCCCATCTATGTGGAGATAGAAGACGGAGAACGTCTGCAGAGGGCACTGAACCGGGAACGAAAGCAGGAGCATCCCCAATATGCAGAAATGTGCCGGAGATTTCTGGCGGACAGTACAGATTTTTCCGAAGAAAACATCGAAAGAGCCGGGATCAGAAAGAGGTTTTGCAACGAGAATCTTGCGGTTTGTGTGCAGGAGATTTTGAATTATGTGGAAGCAGAGAGATAGAAATTTTCGTTCTATCTCTTTTTCTGAAAATATGTTATGATGATAACAAAGAAAAACGGCATATTTCAGAAAGTGTGAAGGGAAGTTATGGAAACGATGAATCAGAAGTTTCATGACGTGATAGGACATAAAGATATTATTCGATATATTAAGAATGCGGTACAGACGCAGACGGTATCCCACGCCTATATACTGAGCGGGGAGAAAGGCGCCGGAAAGAAGATGCTGGCCAAGCTGTTTGCCATGAGTCTGCAGTGTGAGAATCTGCGTCCGGACGGTGAAGTGTGCGGTAAGTGCCATTCCTGCGGGCAGGCGATGCATGGAAATCAGCCGGATATTATCTGGGTGCGCCATGAAAAAGCCGGAAGCATCAGCGTGGAGGAGATACGTGAGCAGATCAACAAGGACATCGCGATCAAACCCTACAGCAGTAAATATAAAGTATATATTGTGCCGGATGCGGATCTGATGACCCCACAGGCGTGGAATGCATTGCTGAAAACATTGGAAGAACCGCCGGAATACGGTGTGATCCTGCTTTTGGCAGAAAATGACCAGGTGCTTCTGCCGACGATCCGTTCCAGATGTATCATTTTAAAACTGAAACATATAAAAGATACGTTGATCCGTCAATATCTGATGGAGCAGCTGGAGCTCCCAGATTATAAAGCAGATCTGTGTACGGCTTTTGCGCAGGGAAACCTGGGAAAGGCGATTACACTGGCAGAGTCGGAGCATTTTAATGAGATCCGTGATCATGCTGTATGGCTTTTGCAGCGGATCGATGAGATGGAAACCTATGAGTTGGTCGAGACGGTGCGGGAGATTGTGGCGTACAAGGTAGATGTCGGGTATTTCCTGGATGTTTTAGCAGTATGGTATCGGGATGTTTTACTGTACAAGGCAACAAAAAATCCAGGACAGCTGGTATTCGCAGATCAACTGAAATATATCAAGAAAAAGGCAGAAAAAAGTTCCTACGAGGGAATTGAGATCATCGTGCAAAGTCTGGAAAAGGCAAAAGTGCGGCTGAAGGCGAATGTCAATTTTGAACTGACGATGGAACTGTTGCTGCTGACGATAAAGGAGAATTAGTCAATGATCAAGGTAATCGGAGTGCGTTTTCGACGCGCGGGGAAAATATATTATTTTGCTCCGGGAGAGCTGGAGATTAAGGCAGGAGATGCCGTCATCGTGGAAACAGTGAGGGGCGTAGAGTTCGGCAAAGTAGTGATCGATCCGAAGGAGATTCCGGATGAAGAAGTGGTTCAGCCGCTGAAGCCGGTCATCCGTATTGCGACAGAAAAGGATCACAGAGTCGAAGAGAAGAACCGGGAAAAAGAAAAAAGTGCGCTGAAGATCTGTCAGGAGAAGATCCAGAAGCATGGATTGGAAATGAAACTGATTGATGCAGAGTATACGTTTGACAATAATAAGCTATTGTTTTATTTTACGGCAGACGGACGAATCGATTTCCGCGAGCTGGTAAAGGATCTTGCGGCGGTATTTCGGACGAGGATCGAGCTGCGGCAGATTGGAGTCCGGGACGAGACGAAGATACGGGGCGGGATCGGCATCTGCGGGAGACCGTTGTGCTGCAGCACCTATCTTTCCGAATTTTCAGCGGTGTCTATCCGTATGGCAAAAGAGCAGAATCTTTCTTTAAATCCGTCTAAGATTTCCGGTGTGTGCGGCAGACTGATGTGCTGTCTTACCAATGAAGAGGAGACCTATGAAATGTTGAACAGTCAGCTTCCGTCGGTGGGCGACAAGGTCATGACACCGGAAGGGCTTCAGGGAACGGTACAGTCACTAAGCGTGCTTCGAAAGCTGGTCAAGGTTGTGGTAGATCTGGATAATGATGAAAAAGAAATCCGGGAATATCAGGCGGAAGAATTGAAATTCAGACCGAGAAAGAAGAAAGCCAGAGTTTCCAAAGAAGAGCTGAAAAAACTGGCAGATCTGGAAAAAGAGTGACAGAGAAAAAGGAGATTTGGACGGATGGCAAAAGAGCTGAGGCCGGGAGAACGGCTGGACGATCTTCAGTTGAAGGGATATGAGATCATACAGCACCCGGGACGGTTTTGTTTCGGAATGGATGCTGTGCTGCTCAGCGCTTTTATCCGGGTAAAAGTGGGAGAATGCGTTTTGGACATGGGAACCGGAACGGGGATTCTCCCGCTTCTTTTAGCGGCAAAAACGAAAGGGCGGCAGTTTACGGGGCTGGAGATCCAGCAGGAAAGCGCAGATATGGCAAGAAGAAGTGTGCAGCATAACCACGAGGAGGAGAGGATCCGGATCGTGGAAGGAGACATTTGTAAAGCTTCGGAAATTTTCGGGAAAGCAGCCTTTGATGTGGTTTGTACCAATCCGCCGTATATGATCAGCGGGCACGGACTGGCCAATGAAAAGGATGCCATGACCATTGCACGCCACGAGGTGTTGTGCACACTGGATGATATTTTGCGGGAGGCGAAGCTGACGCTCAAATCCGGCGGGCGTTTTTATATGGTACACAGGCCTTTCCGGCTGACGGAGATCCTGACCAAGATGAGTAGTCTGGATCTGGAGCCAAAACGAATACGGCTGGTATATCCGACGGTGGAGAAAGCGCCGACGATGGTGCTGATCGAAGGGATCCAAGGGGCAAAATCCAGGATCACGGTGGAGCCGCCGTTGATCATTTACGGTCCGGACGGAAAATATAGTCAGGAAATCAGGGATTTTTATGACGAAACAAAAAACGGACAAGATTGAAAATATCAAAAAGAATCGTAAAAAATTGTAAAAAGAATTGAGAAGAGCAGGAGAAAACGATGGCAGGAATTTTATACTTATGTGCCACACCCATCGGCAATCTGGAAGATATGACTTTTCGTGCAGTGCGGATCCTGAAAGAAGTGGATCTGATCGCAGCAGAGGATACGCGGAACAGCCTGAAACTGAAAAACCATTTTGATATTCAGACGCCGATGACCAGCTATCATGAATATAACAAATACGACAAAGGGCGTGTTTTGGTAGAGAAGCTTTTGGCAGGAGATGACATTGCGGTGATAACGGATGCAGGGACGCCGGGCATTTCGGATCCGGGGGAAGAATTGGTGAAAATGTGCCATGAGGCAGGGATCCGTGTAACCTCCGTTCCCGGGGCGACGGCGTGCGTGACGGCATTGACGATGTCGGGACTTCCCACCCGACGCTTTGCTTTTGAAGCCTTTCTGCCTTCTGATAAAAAGGAACGGGAAGCGGTTTTGAAGGAATTAGAGAAGGAGACACGGACGATCGTGCTCTATGAGGCGCCGCACCGTTTGAAGAAAACACTGAAGCTTTTGCTGGAACATTTGGGCGACCGCAGAGTGACGGTTTGCCGGGAACTGACGAAAAAGCATGAAACGGTTTTTTTGACTACCTTGGCAGAGGCACTGCAGTATTATGAGAAAGAAGAACCGAAGGGGGAATGTGTTCTGGTGCTGGAAGGCAGAAGCCGAAAAGAAATGGAGCAGGAAGCACAGGAAAAATGGACAGAAGTCTCTCTGGAAAAGCACATGGAGCTCTATTTGTCCCAGGGGTTGAATAAAAAGGAAGCCATGAAAAGTGTAGCCAAGGACCGGGGAATCTCGAAACGGGACGTTTATCAGGCCTTGGAAGCAGAAGCATAGTAAACGAGCGAAAAATTATGAGCGACAAAATCAGATGAAATCGGTCTTGGAGCGGCGGATTTCCGTGATCTCCCCGTCTTTCATAAAGACAACGCGGTCAGCATAGCGCAGTGCGTCCGCTTGATTGTTCGTTACATACAGGGTGGTAAGCCCAAGTTCGCGGTTGATCCGCACCATATCCTCCAGCATTTTGGCATGGAGGATTTCTTTTTGATGGGAAAATTCTTCATCGATCAGCAAAACCTTTGGTTTGCAGGCCAAGGCGCGTGCCAGGGCGGTGCTTTGCTTTTCACATTCGGAAATCTGACGGATCTTTCGATGTAAAATTTGAGAGATCCCCAGAAAATCTGCAGTTTCCCGGACACGGTTTTCGATGAGATGGCGGGGGATACTGCGGATATAAAGCCCCAGGGCAATGTTGTCAAAAACGTTTAAATGCCCGTAAAGGCGGTAATTACGGAATGCCATGGCCAGCCGGCGGTCCCGGGGAGGAATGTCGTTGAGCAGATCCCGGCCCAGATAAATTTCACCTGAGGTAATATCTTCCAGCCCGCCGATCATACGGAGGATCGTGGATTTTCCGCATCCGTGGGGTCCGTAAAACGCCAGAAGTTCTTTGTCGGCAACGTCCAGACACACGTCTTTTACAGATGCGA